>CAZSDD010000040.1:0-26176 GCA_964605505.1 uncultured Gemmatimonadaceae bacterium
GGATGCCAGGTACTTCTGGCCCAAAGGTCCCGCCGGAGAGTGGGCCGAGTCGATCTTCTTGATTGTTGTGTCAGTCATGACTTTGTCACCTATTGGTTTAGCGAAAAATGGTTAATGCTATTTATCAAGTAAACAGGAGCGTTCGAGAGCGAATTCTGAGCCTGTTCCCGTCCTCGGTGGAGAAGGGCCTTTCACGCTCCGCTCTTCCTCCGCAAATTCCATGATCCCGAAGCGGGGCACGGCGTTTGGTGAACCCCGTCAAGAACTCAAGAGCCGGAAGCGGAACCCATGGACATCCTCCACATCTCGGACCTCCACTTCGGGCCCCCCTTCGTGCCCGCCGCCGGGGAGGCTCTTCTGCGCCAGGCCCGGGAATGGAGACCCCAGGTCATCGTCATCAGCGGGGATTTCACCCAGCGGGCAAAGGCGAGTCAGTTCATCCGGGCTCGGGCGTTTCTGGATCAACTCCCGGACCTTCCCACCGTGGTGGTTCCCGGAAATCACGATGTCCCCCTTTATCGGGTGCTGGAGCGCCTCTTCCAGCCCAGGGCCCTCTATCAGGAACACATCAGCCAGGAGTTGGACAGCGTGCATCGCTTTCCGGGAGTGGTCATGGTGGGTCTGGACTCCACCTCCCCCCGCCGGGCAATCAGCAACGGCCGTATCCACCGGGACCAGTTGGATTTCTGCGAGGCGGCCTTCGCGGACAGCGCCCCCGGCGACATCAAGATCGTCGTCACCCACCATCACTTCGCCCCGGCCCCGGACTACGAGAAGGACCAGGTCATGCCCCAGGCCCGGCGGGCTCTGGACCGATTCGTGGACATGGGAGTCGAAATGATCCTGGGCGGCCACCTGCACCGGGCCTATATCGGGAACTCCCTGGATGTCTATCCCGGCCGCAAGCCGGATCGGGGAATCATCATCGTCCAGTCCGGCACGACCACCTCCCGCAGGGGCCGGGCCCGGGAGCGGGAGCGCAACTCCCTCAACCTCGTCCGATTGGAAGAGGAAATCTTCGAGATCACCCACTTCCTCTTCAAAGACCACCTGGAAGCCTTCCTTCCCCACAGTAGACATATCTTTCCCAGACCGGGGAACTGGCTTCAGGATTGACCCGGGCCCATACGGCCCTCACTTCCCGCCTCGAAGATGGGCTGCCAGTCTTCCGGCAGCTGGTTCCGGACGTGATGGATCTCGCCCTGGCTGACCGCGTCCTGGAGCACGGAGATAACGGCTCGGGCATGATGCACGGATTCGGGCAGCCCCACCCCTTCCGCCTCCGATACCCGTACCAGGAACTCCTGTAGCCCGAAGGACTCGGCCTCGGATTCGTCATCGGGGAGATAGCGGGCGATCTCTTCCGGAAGTTGGGCCGCCAGATCCCTGGCCTCCCCGCCGTGAAGCCGCCGGCCCAGCGTCTCCAGCGTCGAGCGAATGGCCTTGACGGCATCTCCTGAAGAGGGCAATCGGGCTCTATGCTGGACCTCTCCTACAAAATCGTCATAGTTCATGGTCTTTCCTTCCGTGTTTGGTTATCTGTGGCTGGCCTCGGACTCTGGATCCGGACCCGCCGACTCCGTCAGATTTGGCTGTTCTGGTGATCTTCGCAGAAGTAGGTGGGCCGGCCCGAGACCCGGATCTTTCTGATGGTTCCGCCACACCGGGGACACTCGGCCCCTCCCTCCCGATGGGGTAGAAGAAAGTCGGGGGGAAACTCCTCCACCCGGCCCTGAATGGCTTTCTTCAAAACGTGACGCATGTCCTCGTGGAGGCTCGCCGCTGTCCCTCCGTCCAGATCTCCTGCCGTTTTCCTGGGGTGAAGTCCAGACCGGAAGAGGATTTCATCGGAGTAGACGTTCCCGAGGCCGGCCATGAGCTCCTGGTTCATGAGGGTCCCCTTCAAGGTCCCCCTCCTTCCTTCCAGCATCTTCTGAAACTCCTGGGGATCCACGTCCAGGGCGTCCGGGCCCAGCCCCCGATCCTCCACGAAGGACGTCACGTCCCTGGCCCAATCCAACTCTCCCAGCTTCCGGGTGTTCACGTAGGCCATCCGACGCCCGCCCCGGAAATCCAGGGTGAGCCGAGAGTGGTCCGGGGGGTCGCCTTCTCCCGCTTTGAAATACCTCACGAACCCGGTCATGCCGAAGTGGAGCACCAGGACCCCTTCGTCCTCCACCTCCAGGAAGAGGTACTTTCCGTGGCGCCTCGTCCCTTGAAAGCGCCCCCCTTTCAGGTTTCTCCGGAGGGTAGTCGATGAGACCTCCTTCAGGAGCCGGTCTGCATCCTTCAGGTGCACACCCTCGATCTCCTGGTGGAGGCAGGTGGCGTCCACGTACTCCTTGAAGACCTGAACGTCAGGCAACTCGGGCATGGGCTCCTCTCAGGCGTGGGTGGCCCGATCCAGGGCCTCCTCCGCCGCTTCCTGAACGGTTTCGGTGAGGGTGGGATGGGGATGGATGGTGTGGGCCAGGTCCCGGGCCACAGCCCCCATTTCCATGGCCAGGGCCCCCTCGGCGATGAGGGATTCGGCCCCTGGGCCGACGATGCCCATGCCCAGGATCCTCTCGGTTTCGGGCTCCAGGAGAAGCTTGGTCAATCCTTCGCCTTCCCCCATGGTCACCGCCCGGCCGGAAGCCTGCCAGGGAAACCGGACCACCTCGACCCTTCGATCTTCGGCTTCGGCATCTTTTTCGGTAAGACCGCACCAGGCCACCTCGGGATCGGTGAAGATGACGGCGGGGATGGCCCGGGCATCGAAGGCGGCCGGCTCCCCGGCCAGGACCTCGGCGGCCACCCGCCCTTCCCTCAAGGCCTTGTGTGCCAGAAACGGACCCCCCCCCACGTCACCCACGGCCAGGATCGAATCGGAGGTTGTGCGCCTTTCCGCGTCCACCACCACGGAACCGTCGTCCCGGAGCTCCACGCCGGCGTCCTCCAACCCGAGGTCGTCCGAGGCAGGCGTTCTCCCGATGGCTACCAGGACCCGCTTGAAGGCGCCGTCCTCCGGGGGGTCCTCACCCTGGAAGCTGACTCTCACCTCATCGTCCCCCTCCTCCATCTCCGCCACCGAGCAACCCACATGGACCCCATCCACGAGGTCCCGGATTCGCCGGGCCACGGGCTCCACCAGGTCCTGGTCGGCCTCGGGCATGAGCCGATCCTCCTTCTCCACCAGGGTCACCCGGGACCCCAGGGCCGCGTAGATGGTGCTCATCTCCAGGCCCACGTACCCCCCGCCCACCACCAGAAGGCTCTCCGGAACCTCCTCGAGCTGAAGGGCATCCGCCGCCTTCCAGATGGCGCCGCCGAAGTCCGCGAACGGGAGGGGGACGGCCCTGGAACCCGAGGCCAATACGGCATGCCCGAAGCTCAGGTCCACCTCTTCCTCACCATGGATGTGGAGCCGGTTCGGCCCGGCAAAGCGTGCCCGTCCCTGTATCAGCTTGACGGATCGGTCCTGGGCCAGACGGTCCAGTCCTCCGGTGAGGCGGTCCACCACCCGGTCCTTCCAGGCCCGGATCTTTTCGATGTCGATTTCGGGATCCCCGAACCGGATCCCCTTGGAAGTGGCGTCCCGGGCAGAAAAAAGGAGATCGCAGAGAGAGAGGAGGGTCTTGCTGGGAATGCAGCCCCGGAGCAGGCATACCCCGCCGAGACGGGGTTCCTCGTTCACCAGAGTGACCTCCAGGCCCAGGTCCGCAGCGTGGAACGCCGCGGAGTATCCTCCCACGCCTCCTCCGATAACCACCAGATCCGTCTCCGCCGGAACGTCGCCCATGACCATGAGATCACCTCACGCGTTCAATAAGAAGGAGTCCATGTCCTCCAGCGTTTCCGCCAGGGTGTTCATGAACCGCGCCGCATCGGCTCCGTCGTTCACCCGGTGATCGAAAGCCAGGACCAGGGGAAGCATCAGCCGGGGCACCATCTCCCAATCCTCCAGATCCCCCCTGACCACAGGCTTCAGCTTGGCCGCCGCCATTCCCAGGATGGCCACTTCCGGGTACCTGAGGATGGGGGTGAAGGAATCGCCGCCGATGGGACCCGGATTGGTGACGGTGAAGGTCCCTCCCTGGACGTCCTCCTGGGTGGCGTCCCCATTTCGGACCCGCTCCGCCACCTCCGCCACCTCCACCGAGAGCTCCACCAGTGACTTGCCGTCCACATTTCGCACCACCGGTACCACGAGGCCCTCGGGAGTGTCCACGGCCAGACCCAGGTTGTAGTAGTCCTTGAGAATGATCTTCTCCGCCTCGACATCCAGAGACGCGTTGAAGCGTGGATGCTCCTTCAGGGCCACTACGGCAGCCTTCATGATCAGGACGGTGGGGGTAAGCTGGCCTCCCTCTTTCTCCACGGCCTCCCCGTGCTCTTTCCGGAATCGTTCCAGCTCCGTGATGTCCAACTCCTGGTGGTGGTTCACGTGGGGAACCTCCATCCATGCCATGGTCATGCGCCGGGCCACATTCCTGCGCACTCGCCTGAGCGGCTCGGTCCGGACCGGCCCCCAGTGGGAAAAGTCCGGCAGGGGAGGCGATTTCTTCACCAGAGTGTGGAAGGGGAGGGAAGGGGCTTCCTCCTCCACACCCTCCCCGGGGCCCTCTTCTTCCTCCTCCCTCCTTTCCTCCGCCTCTTTTCTCTCCTCCGCGGGCTCCTCTTCTCTCTTTTCCTCCTCCCGCTCCTCTTCTCTCTCCTCCTCCGCGGCCCCCCCTTCTTTCGCGCCCCCTTCGGCGAAGCTCCGAACATCGTCCGAAGTCACCCTGCCCTGGGGGCCGCTCCCGGGCACCTCCCGGAGGTCCACGTCCAACTCCCGGGCCAGGCGGCGGGTGGCCGGGGAAGCGGGAACGGGGCCGGATTCCTCTTCCTCAGCCACATCCTCTGTTCGCTCTTCGGGTTCCTTTTCGGACTCCTCTTCTTCTTCCTCTTCCGATTCTTCTTCCGATTTCTCCCCCGAAGGCTCTTCGGCGCTCTCTTCTCTGTCCCCTTCGTCCTCTCTGTCCCTTTCGTCCTCTCTGTCCCCTTCGTCTTCGGTGTAAATCAGGAGCACGTCGCCCACCTCCACCACATCATCCTCCTCCACCCGGATTTCCTCCACCCTACCATTGAAAGGAGCCGGGACCTCCACCGCCGCCTTGTCCGTATCCACGACGAAGATGACGTCCCCGTCCCGGACTTCGTCTCCTGATGAGACCTTGACCTCGATGATCTCGGCCTCGTGGATTCCCTCTCCCGGATCCTGTAGCCTGAACTCCTTGCTCATGAGGCTCTTCTCCTATGCGTTCAGGGCCCGACGGCAGGCATTCACGATCCGACCCTCGCTGGGCATGTAGGCCTGCTCCCTGGCGAAATAGGGCACCACCACGTCGTAACCCGTCACCCGCTGGATGGGGGCCTCCAGATACCAGAAGGATTTCTCGTTGAGCCTGGCCAAGATCTCCGCCCCGGGGCCGAAGCTCCGGTGTGCCTCGTGGACGATGACCACCCGGCCCGTCTTTCTGGCTGATTCGGTGAACTTCTCGTCGTCCATGGGGGAGATGGTGAGGAGGTCGATGACCTCCGCTTCGACCCCGTCCTTCTCCGCCAGGGTTTCGGCGGCCTCCAGGGCCCTGGGAATCATGGCCCCATAGGAGATGAGGGTCAGGTCTCCTCCTTCCCGAACCACGAGGGACTCCCCGATGGCAAGGGTTTCCTCCTCTTCCGGGACCTCTTCCTTGACGGATCTGTAGAGGAGCTTCGACTCGAAGAAGACCACCGGGTCCGGGTCGCGAATGGCGCTGACCAGGAGGGCCCGGGCGTTTCGGGGCCCCGAGGGGATCACCATCTTCAACCCCGGGGTGTGGCCGTAATAGGCTTCTTTGCTCTCGGAATGGTGCTCCAGGGCCCGGACCCCGGCACCGTAGGGCGTCCTGAGGACCATGGGGGCCGTATACCGGCCCCGGGAACGCCACCGGATACGGGCGGCGTGGCTCTCCAGCTGGTGGAAGGCCAGATAGCTGAAACCGGAGAACTGGGTCTCGGCCACGGGCCGGAGCCCGGAAATGGCCATGCCCAGTGCGGAGCCGACGATGACGGACTCGGCCAGAGGGGTGTCCATGACCCGATCCTCACCGTATTCCTCCAGAAGACCTTCCGTCACCCGGAAGACCCCGCCGTCCACACCCACGTCTTCTCCCAGGACCACGACCTTGTCGTCGTTATCCATTTCCTGGCGGAGGGCCAGGTTCAGGGCCTCCACCATGGTCCGTTCACTCATGAGCATTCTCCCCTTTCTCCCCTTCCTCCTCTTCCTCCTCTTCCTCACGGGTCGTCGACGCTTCTCCTGAACCTTCTCCCGCCTCCCCACTTCCGTGCTGAAAGGCGTCCCGCTGCTCTTCCAGGTACCGGGGGCGCTCGGCATAGACGTGATCGAACATGGCCACAGGTCCTTCCAGCCCCTCCATCTTCTCCTTCGTCTCCTCCCATGCCCCTTCCATTTCCTCCTGCAACTCCTTCTTCAACTCTTCCAGAGCCTCCTCCTGGAGAATCTCCTTGTCTCCGAGGTATTTCTGGATCCGCTTCAAAGGGTCCCGGCCCTCCCATTTCTCGACCTCCTTCTCCGAGCGGTAACGGGTGGGATCATCCGCAGTGGTGTGGAGGGAAAGCCGATAGGTCACACATTCCACCAGGGTGGGGCCTTCCCCGGCCCGCGCTCGGTCCACAGCCTCCCTGACACCGGAGTAGACGGCGAAGATGTCGTTTCCGTCGACCTGGAGGCCTTTCATCCCGTAGGCCAGGGCTTTCTGGGCCAGGGTCCCGGAAGAGGTCTGACGATCACGGGGAACGGAGATGGCCCACTGGTTGTTCTGGCAGACGAAAACCACCGGAGCGTTCAGCACCTGCGCCCAGTTCAGGGCCTCGTGGAAGTCGCCTTCGGAGGTGGCGCCGTCTCCAAAGAAGGTCAGGACCACGCCGCCCTTCTCCCCGTGCTGAAACCTCAATCCGTAGGCCAGGCCTACGGCATGGGGAATCTGTGTGCCAACGGGGACCGCTATGGGAAGATCGTTGATCTCCTCGGGGATCCGTCCACCCTCGTTGTAGCCTGCGTCATAGAGAAGAAGTCCCGAAATGGGGTTTCCCCTGAACAGGGAAGCTGTGGCTTCCCTGAAGGAGGGAACCATCCAATCTCCGTCTTCCAGGGCGGCCACGGAGCCGATCTGGGCGGCCTCCTGCCCTTTTCCCGGGGCGAAGGTCCCGATGCGTCCCTGCCGTTGGAGCTGAAGGCGCTTTTCGTCGAAGATGCGCCCCCGGAGCATGGCCCGATGCCACTCTTCGACGGTCTCGTCGGAGAGATCCGGCATGAGATCCTCATCCAGCTTCCCGTCCTCATCGAGAATGGACAGGAATTCCACGCCCTGGGGCACCTCCACCTTTTCTCTTGGCATACACGCTTCCTTTGATCTTCAGCGATTTCCGACACCGACGTCCGGAGGCCCCGAGCTTGCTTCCGGGGGGGCTCACTTGATGGGATACACGATCACGGCCTGAGGTCCCTTGTCTCCCTGCTCCTCCTCAAACTCCACGGGGTGATGGGTGTCCAGATCGTCCCAGCCGTTCCGGGAGACGGCGTTCTTGTGGAAATAGATCTCCCGCCCGCGGTCATCCTCGATGAATCCGTACTCCTCCCGCGGGAAGATCTGGGTAACCCGGCCCACCCCCCTGGGGGTGTGGTTCTTGACCTGCCCCCGCATCTGCATCCTGGTTTCCTTCAACTTCCGACGAGCGGCGTCGAAGGCCTTGTTCAGGACCTGGGTGAGAGGGGGATGCGGACCCTCCCCGGGTGTCTCCTTTACCACCACCTCACCGCCCGGGATGGTGATCTCGATGCGAACCCGATAGAGATGGTCCTGGATCCCCGCCCCTCTCTGGTCCTCCACCGCCATGCGAACACTGGTGATCCTGTCGTGCACGGTCCCGAGCTTCTCGATCCCCTCCAGGATTTCCCGGTCCAGGGCGTCCGTCCTCCGGACGTTTCGGAATGACACTTCTGGCTCGATCTGCATTGCTTTCTTTCGGCTCCTTTCCAAGGGGTTGGCTATCGGGTCGATTCAGGCCTCCCGGACGCCCACGCGAGCGTCCACGATCCGGCAGCCCTGGCCGGGCTCCAGAGCCATGACGGGATTCAGGTCGAGCTCCTTCAGCTCTTCGACCTCTTCCACCAGCGAGGATAGACGGAGGAGCAATTCTTCCAGTGCGTCCACATCGCCGGGGGGATGGCCTCGGTAGCCCTCCAGGAGCTCAAATCCCCGGATCCTCCGGATCATCCGGCTGGCATCGTGACGGCAGAGAGGAGTGACCCCGAAGCTTACGTCCTGCAAAATCTCCACGTGGATGCCTCCGAGACCGAAGGCCAGGACGGGCCCGAAGACGGGGTCCTCGCTCATGCCCATGAGGACTTCGGCAGCGGAAGAGTATTGCCTTTGCACCAGGACTCCTTCCATCTCCTCTCCCAGCCCCTCCTCCCGGATCCGTTCCCGGATTTCGCGATAAGCCCGTCTCACTTCGTCCGGGCTCCCGATGTCCAGCTTCACTCCGCCCAACTCCGACTTGTGTGGGACATCCGTGGCCGCCAGCTTCACCACAACCGGGAACCCGGTCTCCTCCGCCAGCTCTGCGGCCTCATCTTCATTCCCCGCCATCCCGCCTTCGGCAACGGGAAGCCCGGCCAGGGTCAGCACCTGGCGGGCCTCCTCCGCGGTGAGCCACCCTTCGCCCCGTTCCTCCAGCGCCTTTTTGCACACCTCCCGGACTTCCTGGAGCTTCTGATCCGGGAATCGAGGATGGTCTCCCCGGTCCTCTTCTCTCCACTCTCTGTGCGCCACCAGGGCGCCGGCCACGCGGCCGATCTCCTCGGGGAAGGGGAAGGCGGGGATGGCGCTTCCGTTCACTTTCCGACCCTCCGGATGGGAAAGGAGGTGGACCAGCTTCTCTCCGCCCACAACGGAAGCGTATACCGGCTTCCTTCCGGCCTCCTCCGACTGATCCCGGGCCTCCGCCATTCCCTCCAGAATGGCCTTCTCCACCTTCCCCTGATCCACGATGCCCACCGGGGTATGGATCACCACCGCTCCGTCCACTTCTCCGGCCACGAGGATCGTCTTCAGCGCTTTTCGATATTCGTCCGGTCCGGCGGAGGCGATCATGTCCACCGGATTCCCGGTGGAAGCTTCCCCGGGGAGGAATTCCCGGAGTCGCTCTTCTGTCTCCTCCTTCAGAGGGGACACGGAAAGCCCCCCAGCCTCCAGGCCGTCGGCGCAGAGGATGCCCGGCCCCCCGGCGTTCGTCAGAATCACAAAACGTCGCCCCGGTGGGAGGGGTTGTTCCGCCAGGGCCCGGGCGATCCCGAACATGTCCTGCAGGGTTTCGGCTCGAATCAACCCGGTCTGGTGGAAGAACGCCTCCACCGCCGCCTCTCCTCCGGCCAGGGCGGCGGTATGGGAGCCCGCCGCCCGACGGCCGGCCTCACTCCCGCCCCCTTTCACCACCACCACCGGCTTGCGCCGGCAGATGCCGCGGGACAGCCGGCCGAATCGCCGAGGACGTTTGAATGACTCCAGGTAGAAGAGAAGGATTTCACTCTCCTCGTCGTCTCCCCAGTATTCCAGGAGATCATCGGCAGCCACATCAGCCTTGTTTCCCACGCTGGCGAAGCTTCCGAGCCCCAGTTGAAGCTCGATGGCCAGAGACAGGACCGCGATCCCCAGAGCACCGCTCTGGGAGCAGAGGGAAACCGGTCCGAAGGAAGGAAGGAGGGGAGCGAAGGACGCATTCAAGCGGACTCCCGGGGCCGTATGGACCAGGCCCAGGCAGTTGGGCCCCAGCATCCTCATGCCCCCGTCACGGACAGCCTTCAGGAGGGAATCCTGACGTTTTTTTCCCTCTTTCCCCACCTCCGCGAAACCGGCCGAGATCACCACCAGGGCTTTGACCCCGGATTTGCGGCAGTCCTCCACGGCTTCCACGACCACCGGGGCCGGGACGGCCAGGACCGCCAGATCCACGGAATCCCCGATCTCCTGGACCGAGGGATAGGCCTTCACGGAGGCCACATGCTCGGCTTTCGGATTCACCGGATAGACCGGTCCCCGGAACTCCGAGCGAAGGATTCCCTGAAGGATCCGATGACCCACCGCGGATGAGTCCCTGGAAGCCCCGACCACCGCCACGGAGCCAGGAGAGAAGAGTGGCTCGAGGTCCATGCCGACCGTCACCGAGCCGTATATCCGCCGTCGACCACGATCTCGGATCCAGTGATGAAGCTGGCTTCGTCCGAGGCCAGGAAAAGGATTGTGGAAGCGATCTCTTCCGGCCTCCCGATCCTCCCGATGGGATGAAGACTCTCCAGCTCCTTCTTCCCTTTTTCCACGTCCCCCTGGTCAGCCAAAAATTCCTCCACCAGGGGCGTCCAGACGAAGCCCGGATGCACCGAGTTCACGCGAATCCCGTCCTTCCCGTAGAAGAGGGCGTCGGTTTTTGACATCAAGCGCACCGCCCCCTTTGAGGCGTGATATGGCGGAATATCCCGGGCACTGATGATTCCGTAGATGGAGGAGAGGTTGATGATGCTTCCGTTCCCGCTCTTCTGGAGATGTGGGATGGCGTGTTTGGTGCAGAGAAACACCCCGGTCACATTCACCGACATGACCTGCTCCCACTCCTCCCGACTCAGCTCGTGGGGCGGTTTGTCGGCTCCGGAGATCCCGGCGTTGTTCACCAGGATGTCCAGACCCCCGAAAGCCTCCACCACTTCCCGGAAGACTTTCTCCACCTGACCTTCGTCGCTGACGTCCATGGTCCATGCCCTGGCGGTGCTCCCGGTCCCGTCGATTTCCCCAGCAGCCTCCCGGCACGCTTCCGTCTCGATATCGGTGAGGGCCACCTTCGCCCCCTCCCGGGCCATGAGGGCCGCTGTGGCCTTTCCGATTCCCACGGCTCCGCCGGTGACGATGGCCACCCTTCCATCAAGTCTGCCCATGTCTGCTCCTCTTCTTTTTCGGCATGTCTTCTGTCGGTATGTCCTTCGAACCTTGCCCGGATTGAAGGGTCGTTCGGTCACTGCGAGCCTCATCACCGACGTTCGCCGGATTTCGAAGACTCTGAAGTTGAATCAAATGCGGGCCCTCCAAATCAGATATTCATCGGGATAGACAGTGTGGGTGGAGATCCCGATGGATTCCCGGTTTCTATCCCAATCTCTACCTCACCGTTGCACCCCGATCTGTTCTCTCCCGGTGCCGCACCTTCGAAATTGAAGGGCGAATTCAACAGTCTCTGAAGAGCCGGCGGGATTCCGGGGAAGAGCCAACGGGGATTCGGATCACGGATCGGATAATTCTCCGGGGAAAGGACGGGAGGGGTGTGACGCGTTTTCAGAATCGTGCCCAGGCCGGAGCCCTCCTGGCCCGGGAGTTGAAGGGCAGGGGAAGGTTTGGGGACGTAGTGGTCCTGGGCCTGGCCCGGGGGGGTGTGCCGGTGGCTCTGCCGGTAGCTGAGGCGCTGAATGCTCCCCTGGACGTCTTTCTGGTGAGAAAGCTGGGTGTTCCGGGCCGGGAGGAGTTGGCCATGGGCGCTATCGCCTCCGGGGGCATCCGGGTGATCAACGAGGAAATCATCAGACACCTTTCCATTCCGGAAGAGGACGTGGCCCGGGTAGCGGCCCGGGAGCAGGAGGTCCTGGAGGCCCGGGAGCGTGCCTATCGGGGTCGCAGGGGTGCACCCGACCTCCGAAAGAAGACGGTGATCCTGGTGGACGACGGCCTGGCCACCGGAGCTTCCATGAAGGCTGCGATCCTCGCTGTCCGGGAAGAGGGGGCGGAGCGGGTCGTGATAGCGGTCCCTGTGGGGGCCTCGTCCACCTGTCGTGAGATGGAGCAGGTCGCCGACGAGGTGATCTGCGTACGCGCTCCCTCCGAACTGGGAGGGGTCGGCGCCTGGTACCAGGACTTCGGGCAGACCTCAGACGACGAAGTCAGGGACTGCCTGGGAAGGATCCGGCAACCCGGAGAGGCGGAGTAGGAGCTGAAGAGTTCCCAGTCCCGCATCCTGTTGGAGGGTGTAAATGGAAAGGTGGGAGTAATGGAAGACCGGGAGGGAAAACCGAAGGCCGAACCGTTTCGGGGCCGGGAGTGGCATTCCCGGCCCCCGTCGGCGGTAGTGATCTTCATCCAGGGGACCGGGGAGGATCAGTGTGACTCCGTAAGCCATGCGGTGGCTGGCAGGCTGAAGGACGAAGGAATGGAAACCTTCTTTCTGGATCTATCCTCCCATGGCACCGGACAGCCGGGTATCCCGGGAACCCCTGACCTGGATTCGCTGTCCCTGCAGGTTGCGGAGGCTCTGGACGGCCTTCAGGAGAAAGCGTTGGGCTTCACCAGCATCGGCCTCTTCGGATCCGGGGGGGGAGGAGCCGTCGCGTTACGGGTTGCGGCACTCCGCCCCGAGTCCGTCAGGGCAGTGGTTTGCCATGGAGGGCCCTCGAAGCTGACGCGAGAGTTCTTCCCGGCGCTCGACTCTCCGGTTCTCTTCATATCGGGCCCGGAGGATCTCCAGGTGCTCGAGATGTACCAGGAGGCGGTCAGGGGAGTGGACCCGGAGGTGTCGCCGACCTTCCGGAGAAAAGACGGAGACACGCATCTGTTTCAGGAAGAGGGAGGAATGGAGCAGGTGTGCCTGGATGCAGGGATCTGGTTCCAGGAGCATCTGGACGGGGAAGATCCTGTTGACCAGGTAGGGGGAGAATCCAGGCAAGGGATTACAGGACCCGACTACAGATTTCCATCCTTCCGGTTTCCACCGGGGACATGAACGAATGCCGGAGTTGAGGGAAAATCGGGCCGGACAGTAGAAAGCCCGCCCGAAGGATGGAAAAGGCAGGTCAAGGAAAACGGGAACGAAGGAGTCCGATGCCGGGACGGGCCATCTTCAAGGGGATCATCCGCATGGGCGGGAGGGACGTGCCCGTCAAGCTCTTTACCGCCATCCGGGAAGAGCGGGTCCGCTTCCACCTCCTGGACGAAGAGGACGAGCAACCTCTGGTCCAGAGGATGTACTGCTCAAAAGAAGATGAGCCCGTAGACCCGGAGGAGCGGGTGCGGGGCTATGAGATTTCACGGGGCCAGTACGTGATCCTGGAGCCGGAGGAGTTGAAAGAGGCGAAGCCGGATACGGATCGGATCTTGGACGTCCTCCACTTTCTGGATGAAAAGGGCATCGATCCCCGTTTCCACGACCGGACCTATTATCTTGCCCCCGACGGCCAGGAGAATCAGTACGCTCTCCTGGCCCGGGCCCTCCGGAAGACCGGGCGGGTGGCGGTATGCCAGTGGGCCATGAGAGGGAGGAGCTACCTGGGAATCGTGAAGGCCCGGGAAAGGCTCCTCCTTCTCACCACGCTCCGTTTCGCCCATGAAGTGGTGCCCGCCGAATCCCTGGACCTGGACCATCCGGAGGTGAAGAAGAAGGAGCTGAAGATGGCCCGGGATCTCATCAACGAGCTGACCTCCGAATTCGACCCGTCCCGGTACCGGAACGACCATCAACAACGAATCCTCCGATTGATCGAACAGAAGGCCACGGGAGAAGAACCGGAAAAAAGAAAGCCGAAAGGCAAAGAGCCCACCAGGCCAAGCGAGCTTCACGAGAAGCTGCAAGCGAGCCTGGAGGAAGCGAGGGCCGGCTGATGGCCAACTTCATCTGGTCCGGAGCCTTGACCTTCGGCCTGGTCACCATCCCCGTTCAGCTCCTTCCCGCCACCTCCGGCCGCAGGACCTCCCTGAGAATGCTTCATGGGGATGACACGGCCCCCCTGGAACGGAAGATGGTCCGCCCCGGGGACGGAGAGGTGATTGAGCCCGAGGACCGGGTCCGGGGGTATCGGATCTCCGAGGAAGAGGAAGAATATGTGGTGGTCACGGACGAGGAGTTGGAATCGCTGGCTCCGGAACGGAGCAGGGCCATCGAGATCGAGGAGTTCGTCAAACTGGAAGAGATCGATCCGCTCTACTTCGACCGACCCTACTACCTGGCCCCGGACCGGGGGGCCGAACGCCCCTACCGGCTCCTGGTCCAGGCCCTCCGGGACACGGGGAAGGCCGGCCTCGCCCAGTTCGTTCTCAGGGAGCGGGAGCACCTGGTGGCCCTCTGGGAGGTGGAGGAGGTCCTCTGCCTCACCACTCTCCATTACGAACGCCAGCGGGTGGCCCCGGAAGGGTTGGCCCCTGAGAAGACACGGGTGAGCCGGGATGAGCTGGACCAGCTGGTGGCGCACATCGAGAAGGAAACCCGTGAATTCGATCCCACCGTGTACGAAGACGAAAATGAGGTTCGCCTCCTGGAGCTCATCCGGAAAAAGGGAAAAAGGAAAGGGGTGGAGAACGCGCCAGAAGCCCGGGGGCAGAAGAAGCCCTCTGAAAAGCGCCTGGCCGGGAAGATCAACCGAAGGATCCGAGAAGCGAAATCGGAAAGCTGAGAGATCCGTGACTTCCCGTGCCCCCGAGGGACCGGCAGGGACCCGGGCTCTCGCGGCTCTCCTGGTCGGTGCAGCCGCTCTGACAGCCTGCGACCAAGAGGACGGGGGGCCGCCCACCCTTCGGTGGTACGTCTTCGACGAGCCGTCCGGAGCCTTCCAGGAGGCAGCTCGGAACTGCGCCGAAGCCTCCGGCGGTGCCTACCGCATCGAGCTCACCCCTCTTCCGGCAGATGCCAACCGGCAGAGGGAGCAACTGGTGAGACGCCTGGCCGCCGGGGACGTCGACATCGACATCATCGGAATGGACGTCATCTGGACGGCGGAGTTCGCCGAAGCGGGATGGATTCTGCCCTGGGAAGACGAGGAAGGCCGGCAGGCCACGGAGGGACGGCTGGAGGCTCCGGTGGAGAGCGCCAGATACGAAGGACGGGTCTGGGCCGCCCCTTTCACCACCAACACCCAGATCCTCTGGTACCGGACCGACCGGGTGGGACGGCCGCCGGGAACCTGGCAGGAGATGATCGAAATGGCCGAGTCCCTGGGGGATTCGGGAACCATCGAGGCCCAGGGGGAACGATACGAGGGGCTGACCGTCTTCTTCACCTCCCTCCTGGCATCGGCCGGAGGGACGATCCTGGAGGAGAGGGACGCATCGGAGGCCTCACCGGATTCCCTGGGGGAGGGGAACCCGCGGAGCGTCGCCCTGCCCCGGGAGCCCACCCGGGAAGCCCTCCGCGTCATGCATCGCCTGGCCACCTCCCCGGCCTCGAACCCGAGCCTTGACCGTGCACGGGAAGACCAGACGCGCCTGGCCTTCGAAACGGGAGGGGCCACCTTCATGGTGAACTACACCTACGTCTGGGCCAGCGCCCGGGAGAACGCCCCGGAGGTGGCGGAGAACATGGGATGGGCTCGATGGCCCGGGGTGGAGGCCGACCGACCCGGGCGGGTGACCGTTGGTGGGATCAACCTGGGGGTGGGCGCCTTTTCCCGGCACCCGGGCCTGGCCTTCCAGGCGGCGGCGTGCATCGCATCGGCAGAGAACCAGCGGATCGCCGCCGCCCGGGGAGGACTACCCCCCACCACGGCCAGCCTCTACGACGAGGCTGAAGTCCGGGAGACCTTCCCCTTCGCCGACCTCCTGCGGGAAACCCTCAGGGATGCGGTCCAACGCCCCCGGACACCCCTGTACAACGATGTGTCCCTGGCCATCAGCCACACGCTTCATCCCATGTCGGAGATCGACCCGGACGAGGATCTCGGACGCTTGCGGGAGACGGTGGAAAGAGCCTTGCGCTCGGAGGGTCTGCTGTGAAGAGGAAGGAAACGCCCCCCTCGTGGCTTCCGGGTCGTTCCCCGGAGGAACGCCTGGGGTGGCTCCTCTGCGCACCGGCGGCCCTGGCCATGCTGGTGGTCACGGCCTATCCCATTCTCTACGCCGTCTGGCTCTCCCTCTTCCGCTATGACCTTCGGTTCCCGGAACGGAGAGCATTCGTGGGCCTTCGGAACTACACCGGCGTCCTCACCTCCGGGGTCTGGTGGGAATCGGTGCTGAACACCCTCGTCATCACGGTTGCCTCGGTCGCGGTGGAGCTGGTGCTGGGGATGGCCCTGGCCCTGATGATGCACCGGGCGGTCTTCGCCCGCCGGACCCTGAGGGCCTCCATCCTGATTCCATACGGGATCATCACGGTGGTGGCGGCCCTGGCCTGGAAGTTCGCTTTCGACCCGGTGACGGGCTTCATCAACCCGCTCCTGGGGGTGGACCAGGCCTGGATGAGCCAGCGGTGGTCGGCTTTCGTGGTCATCATTCTCACGGAGATCTGGAAGACGACCCCCTTCATGGCCCTTCTCCTGCTGGCGGGACTGACCCTGGTTCCCAGGGACCTCCTGGACGCCGCCAGGGTGGACGGAGCTTCCGCCGTCGAACGGTTCGTTCGGGTCACCCTGCCCATCATGAAGCCCGCAATCCTGGTGGCCCTGCTGTTTCGGACGCTGGACGCCTTCAGGATCTTCGATACGGTATTCGTCCAGACCCGGGGAGCCCAGGGCACCGAGACCGTGTCCGTCGTGGGGTACCATGCTCTCATCACGCGCTTGAACCTGGGGTTGGGCTCCGCGGTCTCGGTGCTGATCTTCCTATGCGTAGTGGGGATCGCTCTCCTCTTCATCAGGGGATTCGGCACCCGTTTGACCCGGGAAGGAGAAGCCTGGTGAGGGGAACGACGAGGGGAGAGGAAGAAGGCGGAGGGGGGCGGGGACTCCTGGAAAGCCTGTTCTGGCGGGCGGGGAGCCTGCTGGTGATCCTCTACGCCCTCCTCCCGGTGGCGTGGATCGGGTCCCTCTCCCTCAAACCGGCGGCCGATCTGAACGACAACCGGTTCTTCCCCCGGGAGATCAGCCTGGAGCATTACCAAGCCATCTTCCAGGACGCCCAGTTTCCCGCCGCCCTCAGGAATTCCATCGGCATCGCGTCCCTCTCCACGCTCCTGTCGGTGATCCTTGCCATGTTCGCAGCCTACGCCATCGTCCGGCTGCGGTTCAGGGGGCGCAGGTTGATCCTCGGGGCAGCCCTCTCCATCGCCATGTTCCCGCCCATCGCGGTCATCGGGCCCCTCTTCAATCTCTGGCGCACCATCGGCCTCTTCGACACCTGGTCCGGACTCATCCTTCCCTACATGACGTTCACCCTTCCCCTGGCCATCTGGACCCTGGCGGCGTTTTTCAGAGAAATCCCCTGGGACCTGGATAAGGCGGCCCGGGTGGACGGCGCCACTTCTTTCCAGGCCTTCCGGCACGTCATCGCCCCCCTGGCGGCCCCCGGGGTGTTCACTGCCGCCATCCTGGTCTTCATTTTTGCCTGGAATGACTTTCTCTTTGCCGCGGCTCTGACCTCCACCAACGATGCCCGGACAGTACCGGCGGCCATCGCCTTCTTCACGGGAAGCTCCCGCTTCGAGCTTCCCACCGGATCCATCGCCGCGGCGTCCATGGTCGTCACGGTGCCTCTGATGGGGGTCATCCTTCTCTTTCAACGCCGCATCATCACCGGCCTCACGGCCGGAGCCGTGAAAGGCTGAGGCCCAATGGCAGAGATCACCCTGGAAGGCGTCAGCAAGCGTTTTCCCGGCGGTACGGAAGCGGTTCGGGACCTGGACCTCACCATCCGGGATGGGGAGGTCTTCATCCTGGTGGGCCCGTCGGGCTGCGGGAAGTCCACCATTCTGAACATGATCGTGGGACTGGAGGAACCCAGTGAAGGTGAGATCCGGGTGGATGGGGAGCCCATGAGGGGACTCGATCCCAAAGACCGGAACATGGCCATGGTCTTCCAGAGCTACGCCATATACCCTCATATGACCGTGCGGGAAAACATGGCATTTCCGCTCCGGCTGGCGAAAGTGGAGTCTGAAGAGAGGGAACGCCGCGTGGAGGAGGCGGCGGAAATCCTCGAGCTGGGGGAGCTTCTGGACCGGAAGCCGGAGGCCCTTTCCGGGGGGCAGCGCCAGCGGGTAGCCATGGGAAGGGCCATGGTCCGCGAGCCCGTGGCCTTTCTCCTGGACGAGCCCCTCTCAAACCTGGACGCCAAGCTACGGGCCCAGATGCGTACCGAGATCGCACGGCTGCAGCGCCGCCTTGGAACCACCATGGTGTACGTGACCCACGACCAGGCCGAAGCCATGACCCTGGGAGATCACATCGCGGTCCTGCGAAAAGGGAGGCTGCAGCAGGTGGGTACCCCCAGGGAGCTGTATACCGAGCCCCGGAACCTCTTCGTGGCCGGGTTCATCGGCTCTCCTCCCACGAATCTCCTCCCGGCCAGGGCGGAGGGCGGCACCCTCGTCCTTCCCATGGCCGAGGTTCGGCTGCCGGAGAGGCTGCGGCAGTCCGTTTCGGAAGAGGGCGGGGTGTACATCGCGGGAATCCGTCCAGAACACTTCACGATGCTGAACCCCGGGAAAGGGGAGGAACCTGCTGGCTTCAGCGCTTCGGTGGATCTGGTGGAGTGGATGGGAGCCGATCTGTATGTTCACTTCGAGGTGGACATCGACGCAACCGAAGATATGGCCACCATCTCGAAGCGCCTCCGAAGCCTCACCCGGGATCTGGAACTGGAGGAGCCCAGGGAGGGAAAGCGCCGTCTCACGGCCCGGCTGTCGGGTGGAAGCGGACCCCGGGAGGGGGAGACGGAGTCTTTCTTCATCGATACGGAGGAGATCATGCTTTTCGACCCGGAGACGGGAGAAAGGGTGAGGACCCAGGAGTGAGCCGGACCCGGTGCCGGATCCGGAGAATCCTTACCTGAAACCTACCTTCCATCCCCACCCTGATAGGTACCGGCGAGGGCAGGATTTCGCCAATCTCAGCGGGTAGAATCAATCAAAACGGGAATGGGCGGATGGAATCGATCTCGGGCTGGCCCTGGCAGCAGACACTCGCCACGGTGGAGAAGGGGGATGTGGTCCAGATCCAGGAAATTCTTTTCGGCATGATCAAGGATCACCTTCAGGGGATGGGAATCCGGAAGGGGTCCGTGCTGGAGTGCCTCGATAACCGATCCAACGAAATTCTGGTGCGTCTTCCCAACGGCGAGACCGAAGTCATCGGCTGGGACCACGCATGGTTCGTCTGCGTGTCCAGGACCGGCCGCTGAAGACAAGCACCCCGGGCGGGAGGATTCAGGCCACCACCCACACGCTGATATCCGAGACCTCCCGGACGATCCGGTTGGTCACGCTGCCGAAGATGTACTCCTCCTTCTTGCTCATGCCTCGCCGGCCCAGGACGATGGTGTCGTAATCCCCGGACCGGGTTTCCCCGAGGATGGCGTCCACCACCGTCTCCGGCGGGCTACAGTGAAGGGCTTTCACCCGGATGCGGGAATCCGGGATCCCCCGGGAGTTCAGATCCTTCTCGACCCTGCCCAGAAGAGCTTCGGCGGCCTTCTTCTTCTGCCCGATGTATTCTTCCCTTTCGTCCTCATCCGGGAGCACGTCGCGGCTGGGCTCCTTGATTACGTGAACCACCGTAATGCGGACCGCTTCCATGCATCCTGCCCAGAGGGAGACGTATTCCACTGCCCGACGGCTGTTCTCCGATTCGTCCAGAGCCATGAGCAGGTGGTGGGGCTGCGGGCATTCCATGAAACCTCCTTGCACTGATTCACTTGCTGTGCATGGGCATCTACACTTCTCTCAGATCCCCAGGTCCCGACGACAGGCCTCCAGCTCTTCGAGCATTTCGGCGCTATCCCCGTAGAGCACCTCCACCTTGTGGGAGAACCGCATCAACACCCGGTTCAGGCTCTCCGGAACGTAGGGGAAGAGCTTCCTGAGGTTCATGACCCGGTGGCCGAAAAAGAGGGAAAAGTCCTCCGGTTCAAGGCACACCGTACCCGGAACGTTCCTGGGAAGGCAGGCGGAGAGATTGTCCACGGTGAAAAAGCCCTTCCCCGCCGTGAAGAGAAGGATGTTGCCCAGACCGTATAGATCGACTCCGAAGGGGTTTTCCGTCCATTCGTAGGTATAGTCGAAGTCGATCCACCTCCAATCTCCCGTGTCCCGGTCCAGCCAGAGATGATCGTTCCGGATATCTCCATGGATCTCCCCGGCGGCATGAAGCCGGTGGATGGCCCGCACGCAGGTGAGGACCGAGCCGAAAAGGCCGGGAAACTCCTGGTGGAAATATGCTTCATGATTGGAGGAAACCCCCTGGAGGTAGCGATAGATGGAACCCCCGTTGATGCGGTCAATGACCCGAACCACGTTTCCCGCCGTGTCTTCCATGGAGAACCCGCTCATGAAGCTGGGATCATCCCGGGTCTTTTCCAGGATCCGGGCCTCCTTTCTCGGGCTGCGGAAGCACTCCACCGGAACGTCTCCCATCCGCATCTTGAAGGACTCGAAGAAGGCCAGCTTGAGGATCTTGCGCTTTCCCGACTCCAGGTCCATGGCTCGCTTGACCCAGAACTTCGGCTGTTCGTCGATGCCGAACCGGCCCTCGGTCTCCTCTCCGTAGATGTAGTAGTGCCGGTCTCCGAGGCGGATGACGTCCCCGGTGGAGATGTCCATGAACCCGGAGGTGTCGGAGAATACCCGGATCTTCCCGGAGGGGGATCGCTGTGTGAGTTCCTCCACCCTCTTCTTCAGATCTTCCTGGTTCAAGGAGACACCCTTTTTGTTGTCCAGTCCCGGGGAAGGCTCGAATCAACTTACCGGATCCTACAGGCGGCAAGGCTCCGGTTCAATAGCCGACCTGTGACGCGCATCACAGTCCCGGGCAACCAGCCTGGTCAGATTTGAAGGGTTCAGAGGGACTTGATGTGTCACCCGAAGAGGACGGGTCATCACCCGCTTCCCGGAGGCACGGTGGAAAGCCGGAGTTCAGGAACGCTCAGAGATCGTGCGAGGAACTGGCTGGGGCATCGGTATGGCCGCCGCCACACCCGCCTTTTTCGAATCAGGATCCTGGTACAGGCCTACTTCGCACTGGCCAGTATCCTGGTCGGAGTTCAGCTGGCTCGGTTCTATCAGGGGGCTCTGGCGGGAAACACCCCTCTCCCCACCCGGCCTCCGGGAGTCGAGGCCTTTCTGCCCATCAGCGGACTCATGGGAATTCTGGATTGGCTCTATCAGGGCACGCTGAATCCCATCCACCCGGCGGCCACCGTTCTGGTCCTCCTGGCCCTGGCCCTGGCCCTCCTCCTGAGGAAAGCCTTCTGTTCCTGGGTCTGTCCCGTGGGCTTCCTCTCCGAGATCCTGGCCCGCTTCGGGAGATGGTCCTTCGGACGGAACTTTCACCTCTGGCGTTGGCTGGACATCCCCCTCCGGAGCCTCAAGTACCTTATCCTGGCATTCTTTCTCGGGGCCATCGTCACCATGAGCGCCGAAGCTCTCCAATCCTTCATCCTCTCCCCCTACAACCGGGTGGCGGAGGTGAAGATGGGTCTCTTCTTCGTGGACCTGAGCCGGACGGGCACCATCGTGCTGGGGCTCCTGGTCCTGGCCTCGGTCTTCATCGAAGGCGCCTGGTGCCGGTATCTCTGCCCCTACGGCGCCCTGCTGAGTTTCTTCTCCTGGTTCTCTCCCACACGGATCGTCCGGAACCCCGATGCGTGCGTTTCGTGCGGACTCTGCGACAAAGGCTGCCCAGCCCGTCTTCCGGTATCGGGATCCCGGACCGTCAGAAGCCCCGAATGCACAGGGTGCATGGACTGCGTGGCCGTGTGTCCTGTTCCGGAAGCGCTGGAGATGAAGACCCTGGGCCGGAGACGGGTTTCCGCCCTCGCCATGGCGGGGACGGTCATGGGTCTCTTCCTCGCCGCCTATCTCGGCGCCCGGGTTTCCGGCGCCTGGACAAACCAGATCACAGAGCGGGAGTACGTGGAGCGCCTCCGGAACATCCACTCCGGGGCATACGCCCATCCGGGGGGGAATTGAGGTTCTGCGGGATTCCCTCCATCTTAGGGGCCCCCCTGCTCCAGTGAAGTGCAGAGGCGCCCGACCACTATCCGGGATCCATGAACCTCCGTCCCGGGTATTCGGAGGGAACGGAAAACCCCCAACGGAATCGGTGCAGGTGAAAACGAGATTCGCATTTTTCGGCGTGATTCTTCCGACGATCCTGGTCCTGGACGTCATCACCAAGCGGTGGGCCATGGAGACGCTCCGGACCCAGTCCATGGAGATCTTCGGCGGTCTGGTACCCCTGACCCTGGCGTACAACCGGGGCGCTGCCTTCGGGATCAGCATCGGGAATGATCCAAGGTGGTTCTTCATTCCCGTGACCCTACTGGCCATGGTTCTCCTGGCCTATCTGTTCATGAAGACGGATCCGGCAGACCGATTCCGCCTTTTCGCCCTTTCCCTCGTGTTTTCCGGAGCCCTGGGAAATCTCGTCGATCGAGTGCGGTGGAGCCGGGGGGTTGTGGATTTCATCGGACCCATCGATCTGGGGTTCATGGACTGGCCCATCTTCAATGTGGCGGACATGGCCATCTCGTGCGGCGCCGTAGCGCTGGCCATCTCCTTCTGGAACGAGGAGGAGCCGGTTCCCGACACAGAGGTGGAAGTGGCCCCGGAGCGGTCCTAGCGGTTCTGAAGCCAGCCATTCCGCGAGCGTCACGACCGTCCGCCGACCTCGCCGGGTGCCGGGAATCCCCCCGGAATCAAAGGACCAACGATTCCTTCAGCTCCAGGTTGGACACATGGAGGCGATATTTGTCCGCCTCCATGACCTTCGTTTCAACCAGCTTCCTCAGGACGTCCTCTCCGAGTGCGTCCAGGAGGAACCGGGATTTTTCGGCAGTCTTCACGGCTTCGAAAAGGTCGTGGGGAAGGGAGTCTATCCCCATCTCGTAGCGCTCCAGGGGCGTCAGGCTGTAGAGGTCGATGGACATGGGCTCCGGCACGGCCAGCTCCCGATCCAGTCCGTCCAGCCCGGCGGCCAGCATGGTGGCGAAGGCGAAATAGGGGTTCGCCGTGGCGTCCGGGAACCGAAGCTCCATCCGGGTAGCTACTTCCTTGCCCGGCTTGTAGAGGGGGATCCGGACAGCCGCCGAGCGGTTCCTTTCCGCCCAGGCGATGTAGACCGGCGCTTCGTACCCCGGCACCAGGCGCTTGTAGGAGTTGTGGAACTGGTTGGTGACGAAAGCCATCTCCCGGGAATGCTCCAGAACGCCGGCAATGAACTGTTTTGCCACCAGGCTCAGGTGCTGCGGATCGGCCCTGTCGTAGAAGGCATTCGTCGTCTCGTCCCTGAAGATGGAGAGGTGGGTATGCATGCCGCTCCCGTTCTCTCCCTCCAGGGGCTTCGGCATGAAGGTGGCGTAGACGCCGCATCTCCGAGCGATCTCCTTGACCAGGTACTTGTGGGTCTGGAGTGAGTCGGCCATCCGAAGGGCTTCCTGGTAACGGATGTCGATCTCGTGCTGGGAGGGCGCCACCTCGGCGTGGTGGTACTCCACCGGAATTCCCATGGCCTCCAGGGCAAATACCGTGACCTCCCGGATGTCGTCCCCGATATCCACCGGATTGATGTCGAAATAACCGGCATGATCCAGGATCTGGGGGGGCGCATCCGGGCCCTTGAAGTAGAAGAACTCGGGCTCGGGCCCGATGTTCATGTGGGAAAAGCCGCGGGCTTCCAGCTTGCTCAACTGCCGTGACAGGACCCTTCGGGGATCGGAGGTATAGGGGGATCCGTCCGGATTCCTGATTTCGGCGAACATCCGGAGTGATCTGGAGCCACCGGACCGGAAGGGCAGAACCTGGGCAGTGGAGGCCAGAGGCATGGCCACCATGTCGCTCTCCTGGATCCTCTGGTACCCCTCGATGGAGGACCCGTCGAAACCCATGCCCTCTTCGAAGGCCCCCTCCAGCTCTTTCGGTGTGATGGAGAAGGACTTCAGGAAGCCCAGCATGTCGGTGAACCACATCCGGATGGAGGAGATCCGGTACTCCTTCACGTAGTTCAGGACGTCCTGTTGGGTGGAGAGGGAAAGCCCCTTCTCGGAGTCCATCCCGGCCACATAATCTTCCATCTCATCCCGAAAAGCTTCTACCTCGTACAGGAATCCATCCAGATCCATGGGTCACAGACCTCCGTTGAAAAAGGGCGGTTGAGCGAGTCGGGGCCGGACAACACCCGAAAAGAGAGAAACCAGGCAGGAAGAGACAGATCTTCCCTGGCCTGGTCTGGAGAAATCCAAGCACTGAACGAGCCCTTCACGAGGGCCCTCCCGGCGGCTTGATTGGATCGGGCACGCGCGATGATAGAGAAAATGCAGCGAATGGTCAAGACTTGAAATTTCTTCGCCTCGTTGAGGCTCCCTGGACAAGAGGAGGGGGGCACAGGGAAGGGCCCCGGAGAGATGGAAGCTCCACGGGGCCCGACCTCAGCCGGCCGAACTTTCGGATCTTTTCGGTCGTTCTTCCGGGTCAGCCCGTCAGGGTGGCGCTCAGCTCGATGGGGACGGCTGAGAGGGCCCTGGACACGGGGCAACCCTCTTTGGCCTCCTGGGCGTGCTTCTGGAAGGTCTCGTCGTCCAGACCGGGAACCCGGCCCGTACATTCCAGCGCGATCCTGGAGATGCCGAAACCTTCGGCCCCCTTCTCCAGGTAGACCCTGGCCGTGGTCTGAATGCTCTCCGCCTCATGCCCGGCCTTGGCCAGGCCGTTGGCGAAGGCCATGGAGAAGCAACCGGCGTGGGCTGCGCCGATGAGCTCTTCGGGATTGGTGCCGGCCCCCTCCTCGAAACGGGAGGCGAAGGAATAGCTCCCCTTGACGGCTCCGGTTTCCGTCTCCAGGGTCCCACTGCCTTTGGGAAGGTTTCCTTTCCACTCGGCACTTGCGGCTCGTACGGGCATGATTCGGCTCCTGTTTCATTTCTTGAAGGCGTGAACGAAGGCATTTTCGGTTGGATTGACCCGATCCCCGCTGAAAGGGCGGCTCGGGAGGCGGAAGATAAACAAAGGGACGGTCATGGGCCAAGACCATAGCTCGGCAAAACGGACCTTCGTGCCGTGGACGGAGCCCCTCCTGGGAGCCGCCGCTCGAATCCTCACGGCCCGCTACCGACAGGAAGATCGGGTGGACCTGTCCCGGGTCCTCCTCGTGCTCCCTGGAGGCCGGGCAGGACGACGCCTTCTGGAGATCCTGGCCGTCACTGCTGAGGATGCCGGTCTCATCCTGGTGCCACCCCATGGCCGGATCCTCACGCCGGGAGCCCTGCCCGAGCATCTCTACGATCCCCATCATCTTCCCAGGGCGACAGCCACCGATACCGCAGCTCGTCGGGCCTGGGCACTGGCGGTGGAACAGACCGGGGAGGACCTTCTCCGAGCCGTGTTCCCTCACTCGGCCTCCTTTTCCGGGCTCGGTGGACGGACTGCGCTGGCCGGTCTTCTGGATTCCCTGAACCGCACCCTGGGAGGGGCGGGGCTGACCTTTTCTGAAGTGGCCCGGGAATGCGGCAAAGGCCTCCTCTACTCCGACGAGGAACGGTGGGAGGCTCTCAGTCGAATCCAGTCCACCTTCTGGCAGGTCCTCCGGGAGGGTGATCTCATGGATCGAGAGGCAGCCCGGCGCCTGGCCGTCAGGGAGGGGCTGGTAGCGTCCCCGGGGGAGATCGTCCTGGTGGGAGTGGTGGAAATGCCGGAGATCCTGTGCAAGATGCTCCGTTCTCTTTCGGCAGGAGTCGAGGCCTTCGTTCATGCTCCGGAAGCCCTGTCCGACTACTTCGACGCCCTGGGGCTGGTTCAGCCGGAATTGTGGGCGGAAAGAGAGATCCCCGTCGGCGATGATCTCCTGGTCCTGGCGGATCGACCCGGCGACCAGGCCTCCGCTGTCCTCCGGATTCTGTCGGAGGTGGGCGAAAATCTGGCTCCGGAGGACATCACCATCGGGGTCCCCGACGAAGCGGTGGTTCCTTTCCTGGAGCAGCGCATGGGAGCCTACGGAATTCCCGTCCGTTATGCAGGCGGATTCCCCCTTCGGAGGACCGGTCCCTACCGTTTCCTCGAAGCCGCGGGGAACTACCTGGCAACAGGGACGTTCCGGGCCTTCGCCGAGCTCATCCGGCATCCAAATTTCCAGGATCGACCGGGCGGCCTGCCCGGGCCCGAGGAAGCGGACGCCCACTTCCGTCGGCCCCTGCCCCACGGACTCAGG
>CAZSDD010000041.1:0-3288 GCA_964605505.1 uncultured Gemmatimonadaceae bacterium
CCCCCTCCTGGGGGCTGCCGGCATCATGGGCATCGCCCTGGGTTTCGCCGCCCAGACCTCTGTATCCAACGTCATCAGTGGATTCTTCCTCATGGCCGAGCAGCCCTTCGTGGTGAACGATCTGGTACAGGTGGGGGAGACCCGGGGCCGGGTCCTCTCCATCGATATGCTCTCGGTCAAGCTCCGGACCTTCGACAATCGGTTCGTGCGAATCCCCAACGAGAACCTGGTGAAGACGGAGTTCATCAACCTGACCCGTTTCCCCATCCGCCGGGTCGACATCAACGTGGGGGTGGCCTACAAGGAAGACGTGAGCCGGGTCCGCGAGGTCCTCTTCGAGGTGGCCAGGAAGCATCCCCTGGTCCTCATGGAGCCGGAGCCCCAGTTCTTCTTCCAGGACTACGGGGCCTCGTCTCTGGACTTCCTCTTCGGCATCTGGACCCGTACGGAGAACTACTTCCAGGTCCGAAATGAAATCCGGGAAGAGATCAAACGGCGATTCGACGAAGAGGACATCGAGATCCCCTTCCCCCATCGAACCCTCTACGCCGGTGCCGTCACCGATGCCTTCCCCGTGCGGATCGTGGACGCCGCATCAACCCCCATGGACCAAGAAGATTGAGAAGCGGGCCCTTCCCTGGTACTCTACTGTCATGAACGCTGCTCCCAGGAATCCGTCTCCTCCTCCGCCCTCCTCGGGGCACCACATGGCTACCATCAGCCATGAGGGCCGCTTCTGGGACGTCTACCTGGAGTTCGAGGACGACCCCAGCCGCCCCACGACCTACCGGGCCCGTCTCTGCTTCTTTCCCGGAGACCCGGCAGACGACGAAGAAGCCACCCGGACCACCGTCATCATCATCGAGAGCTCCTTCGAGGAAGCCATGATGAAGGCCCGGGCCCTGAACGAAACGCAACTCCAGGGCCTGCTGCGGTCCACCCTGCCGGAGCAGGGCTGAGGGGGCGGATTCCACTTTCACGGAGGCCGCCGTGCCTCAGGTTTCCCGTACCCATCGCCAGAGTTCGGGAAGAGTGGGGCGCTTGCCCTGCATGAGGATTCCCACCCGGTAGATCCTCCCGGCCAGCCAGGCCACCACCAGGACCCCGCCGAAGAGAAGCGACAGAGCCGCCCCGATCTGCCAGGCCGGCACCGATCCCGTGGCCGCCCGGGCGTACAGGAGAACGGGGCTGAAGAAGGGCACCAGAGACGCCGCCACCGCCGTGTGGGAAGAAGGGTTCTCGATGACAGGCATGAGGAAGAGAACCGGAAGCACCAGGAGCAGTACGACGGGAAGCTGGGCCTGTTGAGCCTCCTCTTCCGTGGAACACATGGCTCCCACGGCGGCGTAGAGAGCCGCGTAGAGGAAGTAGCCTCCAAGAAAGAGGGCCACGAAGAGGGTCGAGAGGCCAGCCCCGGGCAAGGTGTCCTTCAGGAACTCCGGATCCACCATTTCGGGCCGGGCCGCCACCAGGGCCGGGAGGCCCATGGTGAGCGCCAGGACTCCGAAGAGGATCCAGACCGCCAGTTGGGTCAGCCCCACGGAGCCCACCCCGAGGATCTTCCCCAGCATGAGCTCCCAGGGCCTCACGGAGGAGATGAGAATCTCCACCACCCGTCCCGTCTTCTCCTCCATGGTGGCCCGCATGACCGCTACGGCGTAGAGAAGGATGACCATGTAGAGGAGCATGGCCCCGACGAAGGCCCCCACGAGCTCCGGATCATCCTCACCGGCAACGGCTCCCCCCGAACCCACGGGCACCACATCCAGCTCCCCCCCGGCCAGGAGGGCTTCCAGAGACGCTGTTCCCCCGGCCTGCTCCAGCCGGTACTCCAGGGCCGCCTGGGCTATCCCCCCGCTGATGGAGAGCGCCGTGAGCGCCCCCGGACCTTCCGTTCCGTGGTACTCCACACGGCCCCGGGACAGGGACTCCTCCGTGAGAACGAGGTATCCCCCCAGCTCTCCCCTCCGGATCCGCCCCTGGAGAAGCTCCTCGGCTCCGGGGGTTGCAGGGTGAACCGTGAATCCAACCTGTTCGAGCCTCTCCCTGACCCGATCCTGGAGGACGCCGGTCCTGTCCACCAGACCGATCTCCTTCCAGGTGTCCTGGTTCCGTTTCTCCAGGAGGGCCGGGATGGCGATGGCTCCCACCACGAAGGCAGGGGCCAGGACCGTGCCGAAAAGGAACCACCTGCTGCGGACCCGCTGGAGGTACTCGCGTCGGATCACGGGGAACAGGGCTTTCATGGCGCCACCTCCCGGCCCATGCCGGCCCGGACACGGGCCAGACCCTCACCCTCTTCCGGAGGGCCGGCGTGGCGAACAAAGATCTCGTGAAGCCTGGGCTCCACCAGATCGAAACGATCGATGTGGGCTCCCGCGGCCACGCCCCTCCGGAGGATCTCCTGGTGGTCCGCGCCTTCCCGAAGAAGGAGATGCACCCCGTCCCCCACTTTCCGCACTTCCGCCACCTCCGGGCCGCGCAACCAGAGGTCGTCTCCCCGGAATTCCACTGCCACCACACCCTTTCGCTCCCGCCGCTTCAACTCCTTCAGCTCCGAGTCCAGCACCTTTTCTCCCCTGGCGATGAGACAGACCCTCTGACAGAGGCGCTCAGCGTGATCCATGAGATGCGTGGAGAAGAGAACGGTGGTGCCCCTGGCCTGGAATTCCCGGACGATCTCTTCCAGGACCTCCTGATTGATGGGATCCAGACCGCTGAACGGCTCGTCCAGGATCAGGAGCATCGGATCGTGAAGGATGGTTCCCACGAACTGGACCTTCTGCTGCATTCCCTTGGACAGATCCCGGGTCCTGCTGTCGGCCCATCCCGAGAGGTCCAGCCGCTCCAGCCAGTGGCCGGCTGCCTTCCGGGCCTCGTCTCTTCGCATCCCCCGGATTTCTCCCAGGAAGGTCAGAAAATCCAGGACCTTCATCTTCCGGTAGACGCCCCGCTCCTCAGGGAGGTATCCGACCCGGTCGTTCTGCCTCACGCCCGGACGCCCTCCCAGGAGCTCCACCGTCCCGGAGTCCGGAAGGAGGATACCCATGATCATTCGGATGGTCGTGGTCTTTCCTGAACCGTTGGGTCCCAGGAGGCCGAAGACGGTCCCTCCGGGGACCTCCAGATCGAGTCCCGATACAGCCCGGTGGGTCCCGAACTGTTTCGAGACCCCCCGCAGGCGCACCACCGTTTCCATCCCATTCATTTCCATCCCATACGAGCGATTCATCCGGGAGAATCTCCCCTGTGCAATGTGTTCGGCGCAAATGCCGAGGCCGCCGGGAG
>CAZSDD010000041.1:3388-25714 GCA_964605505.1 uncultured Gemmatimonadaceae bacterium
GGCCGGCCCTTCTCCTGCACTACGGCTCATTCTCGCCACCTCTTCAGACGACGCAAGTCACGTCCCCTCAACCGCATGCCGGGCCAGGCGCAATGGAGAGGGATTTTCCGGGAGGCCCGGAGACCTTACATTGGCGATCTCTTATAAACATTTGGAACTGCGGAGGCTGCATGGCCATCTTCCGGACTCTGTACTACGGTGACGTAACGGTTGGGGTCGGGGGGCGGATTACCATCCCTCAGGAAATCAGGGATGACCTCAGGATCGACGAAGGGGACGTCCTGACCCTTCGGGTGGAGGAGGCACCCAACAACACCCGGCAGATGGTTCTCTGGCGGGCCGAGCCGCAGCCCGAGGAGTAAAACCCGGGAGGGAGGAGGAGACGAGACGCGTGCCAGCCATCCTCAGAGTCGTCCAGGGCGACATCTCCACCTTCCAGGGCGATGCCGTGGTGAACGCCGCCAACAACCACCTGCGCATGGGAACAGGGGTGGCCGGGGCTCTGCTGGCCCGGGGCGGGGGAGGCATCCAGGACGAGTGTGACGCCATCGTCCGCCGGAACGGGCCCTTGAAGGTGGGAGAAGCAGTCATTACCGGCGGAGGGAAGCTCTCGGTTCGCCACGTCATTCACGCCGCAGCCATGGGCGATCAGCCGCCCACCCCCGAGAGCATTCGAAGCGCCACCCGGAGCGCCCTGGAGTTGGCCCGGGAAAACCAGGTCCTCCACATGGCCTTTCCCGTCCTGGGTTCCGGGGTGGGGGGATTCCCCTTCTCCGAGGCTGCCAGGAACATGGTGGAGGAGGTGAAGGCATTCACCTCGGTTCGGCCGGAGATGGAAACCGTTGTCTTCTACGGCTACACCCCGGAGCAGACAGCCATTCTCCAGCGGCACCTGGGTTGAGACTTCAGCCCACGGGATCCTCCAGATCCGTCCACCGTACCAGAGACCGCAGCGGCCCCGTCCCGTCATGGTGCCACCAGGCCGGGGGCCAGGCCATGGTCTCCAGGGGCGCGACGCGGCTCACTCCCAGCCCTGCCAGGGCTTCCGCCAGGCTCTCCCTGGAATCTCCGATCCCCCCCACTCCTACGGTCTGCAGGTGAGGCCTCCAGGGTTCCAGGAGATCCGGCACCGTCCTTAGATCCTTCACGGGGATCACCCGGACCGCCCGGTTCAGACAGGACGGCTCCAGGAAAGGATCCGGCGAATAGTGGACGGCCCAGGGGGCCGACTCCCCACCGTGGCGAACGAAGCCCTTTCCCAGGGACTCCTCCACCTCCATCGCACCCCTCCACTGCTGCAGGGCGGCCCCCGCCTCTCCCGGCACGGGCCCCGAGGGCAACGTGAGTTCCAACCTCTCCAGGGCTTCAGCCAGGAGCTCCGCCCAGGCATCCGGAGCTGTCTCGCCCCCCTCTTCCACGAAGATGACCTGGGGCGAGACGCAGCCCCGCTGATCGAATAGAGCCACGGCTTCAGCGGCGGCCCGGGCCGTAGAGACCGCCGTTCCGGACATGAGTCCGCCCGACCCCACCAACGCCACCCCCATCCGGTGCCGGTAGGCGCGGAGCTGGGTGGTGGGAGGCGTCCGGGCCCGGACCCACTCCAGCGTGTCGTCGGCTCCGTAGACCACAACCAGATCCACCCCCCGGAGGGCCTCCCGGGTCCTCTCCTCACGTGGGCCGGGCCAGTAGACCACCGCCAGGCTCCTTCCCACCTCCGGATCCGCCTCCGTCAAAGCCCTGGCGAAAAGGACCGGGAGAGCCACGTCGCCCCGGCCCGGCTTCACCAGGGAGGCGGACTTCGCCAGGAGGGCCCGGATCATGGAAGTGGTGGTGACGCCGGGCACGGAACCGGCCCCCAGATGAAAGACCAGGGGGTATCCCCGGGCGCGGACCCGCCCGCCGGCTGGGCCCCGCCTGAACCCGTCCAGCACGCCGGGATCCGGGAATTCGGATCGGAGGAGGGCCTCCAGGCGATCCCTGGTCCAATCCCGCATCATCCCGTCCAGGACCCGGGCGGCCATGGACCTGGAGTAACCGGCGTGGACCCGGACCTCCTCCAGGGAATCCCGCCTCAGAGGGTCGCCGGCGTCCCCCAGGCGCCGGGTCACCCGATCCACGGCCTCCAGGATCCGATCCGTCCCGAGCATGGCGAAACCGGCCCCCTCTTTCCGGAGGAGAGAGAGGAGGTCCTTCAGCCCCCCCGTAGAAAGCTCGGGGATCTCCAGCTCGGGAAGTCCCTCCGGTGATGCGATGACGCTCGTCCCCCGGAGGCCGGAAAACCCGGGCGGGAAGCTCCAGGCCTGGAACGGCATCGCGGTCAGCCCCCCAATCCCGTCATGAAGTCCTCCATGGCCAGGGAACACCCCCTGGGCTCGGCTCCGGCGTTCCTTCCCACCAGGACAAATCCCCCCGGGACCAGGATACCCAGATCCTCGGTGAGAATCCGGACCACGGAACCCAGATTGGCCAGATCCAGATGGGACAGGATCCCCACCTCCCCGAGGGGGACGGGATGGAGGGTCATGGGATGGAGGGCCAGCGTTCTCACCCAGGGCGGACCCCGGTGGAAGCGGGGACCGGCGCCGGGGTCCACCGCCCCGGACGAGCCGGAGGCCCCGGGGTCTTCGAGGGGGGCCGCTTCCGCCAGCACCGTCTCGTAGAACTGGGAGAGGAGCTCCGTCATTCCGTACTCATTCACGACCCTCCCCGGGGGCACACCGAATGCCTCCTGCAGTCCCCGGTAGAGATCTTCCCTGGACAGGGCCCGGGCTCTCCCCTTGTACCCCCCCGTTTCCATGATTCTGGAGCCTTCGGGCAGGGTCACCCGCCACGTCTCTCCTTTCGCCACATCCAGCCACTGGGCCAGGGCGAAGGCCGTTCCGGCCAGGAGAACCGGCCTTCCGTGACGTTCCGCTTCCCTGAGGGCCGTCAGGAATGCTCCCTCCCGGATTCCCCGGTCCGGGTCCACAAAGAAAACGTCCCCCTCCCCCTTCCACCATCCGGCGGCCTCCCCCACCATGAAGCTCAGAGAGGAGTCCGGGGCGTCCTCCGGGGAAGGGAGAAGGGCAAGGACCGGGAGAGGTTCGCCCTCGGGCAGGAGGTGGGCCCTGAAGTTGGGGGTCAGAGAGGCCCGATAGAGGTCCAGGCTCCGAACGTGGTGCTCCCCCCTCCCCTGGCGTCCCAGCGTTGTGCCACTGGTGCGGAAGACGGCCTCCACATCCCCCGGCGGCCCGGCCACCAGGGGAGCCGCCTTGAAGGCCCGGGTGGGAAGGGCGGGTATCTCCTGCCAACGGTCCACCCGGTCCGGACCCCTGCCCCTCCGGTCCGCGAACGCCCGGTAGGGGGGATTGGCCCGGTACTGGAAGCTGAAGACCCGGAGGGCCAGGCGGTTGAGCTCCTCCTCCGGCAGGGAGAATTCCACCCCCTGGCGAAAGAGACCCAGAAGCTCTTCCCTCAACTCCCGGAATCGCTCCTCCTGGAGCCACTGCTCCTCACCCACACGGCCCTCCCCGGCGGTCCACCCGTCCCCGCTCACGATCCACTTCCGTCACAGGCCCCTTCCTCGAACGGGCCGGCCCGCAAGGGTTCCCGTCATCTTCCCCTCCCGGACGGTGACGGCGCCGTTCACCACCACCAGCTCGATGCCTTCCGGGTACTGGTGGGGATGAGTGAAGGTGGCCGTATCCCGAACGGTGGAGGGATCGAAGGCCACCAGGTCGGCAAAGGCCCCGGGGCGGATCACGCCACGGTCCTCCACCTGGATCTTCCGTGCAGGCATGCCTGTCATTTTGTGGATGGCCGTCTCCAGCGGCATGATCTTCTCCTCCCGGACGTAATGTCCAAGGACCCGGGGGAAAGTGCCGTAGGAGCGGGGGTGGGGAGACCCGCCGGAGAGGGGGCCTGAAGGGGCGAACACGGAACCGTCGGAACAGATCATCCCGAGGGGATGGGCCAGGATCCGGGCCGTGTTCTCCTCCGACATGCCGAAGCCGATCATCCCCACGCTCCCGTTCTCCTCCATCAGGAGGCGGAGGGCCAGGGCGAAGGGCTCCTCCCCGGCTTCCCGGGCGGCGTCCCCCAGCCGACGCCCCCGGAGCCAGGCGTTCTTGTCGGTGCTGGTGCTGGAGACCTGAATCGAATTCCACGATCCCAGCTGGGCCACCTTTTCCCGAGCGTACCTCTCCAGTGCCGGTAGCTGCTCCGGGTCCTGGAGGCGGGCCAGAAAGGCCCGGGTGCCCCCGGACCTGGCCCAGCTCGGAAAGAGGTTGGAGAGGCCCGTGGAGTACGCCACGTAGGGGTAACGGTCATAGTGGACGTCCAGTCCGTCCCGCCGGACGTCTTCCAGGAGGTCCAGGATCACCGGGCCCTTCCACCAGTTCCGCTCCCCCTGGGCTTTCAGGTGGGAGATCTGCACCGGGACGCCGGCCAGGCGACCCACATGCAGGGCCTCCTCCACGGCGGCCAGGACCCCGTCGTCCTCGTTTCGCATGTGGGAGGCGTAGGGATAGCCGGAGCCCTGGAGGACGGAGGCCAGTTCCACCAGCTCTTCCCGGTCGGCGAAGCCCGACGGGGTATACTCCAGCCCCGAGGTGAGGCCCACGGCTCCCTGGTTCATGGCCTCCCGCACCAGGACTTTCATTCGGGCCAGCTCCTCAGGGGTGGGCGGGCGGTTCTCGTCGCCCACCACCGCCCCCCGGATCGTACCCTGTCCCACCATGGTGGAGGCATTCACCGCCGGCGGCGTCCGCTCCAGGGCCCGGAAGAATCCACCCAGGTCCCTGAAGTCGATCTCCACTCCGTGGACCTCCCGATAGCGCTCCCGGTTGGACCGGAAACCCTCTTCGGACCATGGGCCCGGGGACCCGCCGCACTGCCCCCCCACCTCAAGGGTGATTCCCTGGAGAATCCGGTTCTCCACCCTGGGGTTGGCCAGAATGGGGAGATCGGCGTGTGTGTGGATGTCGATGAACCCCGGGGCCAGGGCCTTCCCGGCCAGATCCATCTCCACGGTACCCGCCTCCGCTATCCGGCCCACGGCCTGGATCCGGTCTCCCAGGACCGCCACGTCGGCCTCTATCCCCGGGGCGCCGGTCCCGTCGAAGACCGTTGCCCGCCGAAGGACCAGGTCCGGCTTCTCCCAGGCCCAGATCCGTTCCACGCCGGCGAATGAGGCCAGGCCAAGCGTCGCTCCGGCACGCAGGAAGTCTTTTCGACGCATGATGTCCATATTCCTTTCTGGTCTTATCAGGTTCCCGACTTCACGAAGACCGGCGAACCCGCCCCGGCTCAAGCCCACCGGACTGAAGGACCTTGGCCTCCAGCCGCCGTCCCTCCTCCTCCAGGAAATCCAGGATCTCGTTCATCCGATCCTCGGTAGCCTGGTATTCCTCCCGGGGAAAGTCCCCACCCTCGGCATGACGGATGGCTCCGGCCAGGGCCTCCAGCTCCCGCCTTCCCTTTTCCACGGCCCGCCGCAGGCGAGCCAGGGCCTTCCGGGCTTCCTTCACCGTTTGATCCGCCATGGGGGACTCCTGTTCCGGGGCACTTTCCTCAAGATGCCGGACCGGGGCGTGGCCTGCAATGAAGGCCGGGGAACAACAGGACCAGGCCCGAGTAGGGTACACCATGGACATCGCAATCATCGGAGCGGGGCCTTGCGGCATCGCCGTGGGGGCCGCCGCCGCCCGGGCCGGCGCCGAGGCCGTCCTCTTCGACAAGGGGTGCATCACCCACTCCATCGTGGGCTACCCCTACTACATGCGCTTCTTCTCCACCGCCGACCGTCTGGAGATCGGGGGTATTCCCTTCGCCATTCCGGAGAAGAATCCCAGCCGCCGGGAAGCCCTGGTCTACTACCGGCGGGTGGTGGAGCACTTCGGCATGACCGTCCGGCAGTACGAGGCCGTGGAGGAGATCACCGGAGAGGCAGGATCCTTCCGCCTGAGATCCCGGACCGGATCCGGAGAGGAGCACCTCCATGAGGCGCGGCATGTGGTCATGGCCACCGGCGGATTTCACAGCCCCAATCTCCTCGGGGTTCCCGGAGAAGAGCTCCCCAAGGTCCTTCACTACTACAAGGAGCCCTATCCCTTCTATGACCAGGATGTTCTGGTGGTGGGAGGGCGAAACTCCGCAGTGGAGTCGGCCCTGGAGCTCTACCGGGCCGGAGCCCGGGTCACTCTGGTCCACTTCCTGGATTCCATCGATGACGGGGTGAAGCCCTGGGTGGTGCCGGACATCCTCAACCGCCTGGAGAAGCAGGAAATCAGGTCCTTCTGGCGGACGCGGATAGCGGAGATCGCTCCTGATAGCGTAACGCTCCGGAGCGAGACCGATGGAGGGATCACCGAGATCCCGAACGATTGGGTCCTGGCCATGACGGGATGGCATTCGAACCCGACCCTCCTTCGGGAGCTGGGGGTCCGGATCGATGATGATACCGGAATCCCGAGCCACGATCCCCAGACCATGGAGACCAACATCCCAGGGGTGTTCCTGGCCGGTGTCCTGGCGGCGGGAAACGACGCCAACAAGATCTTCATCGAGAACGGCCGGGCCCACGGGGCACAGATCCTGAAGGCCCTGAAAGGCTCGGGGCGGATCTGAAAGGCACGTGACATCGGCACGTTACACTCGTGAGCTTCCTTCCGGGGGCTGTCGGAGCAACGCGGCTCCCCCCCTCACCCGGACTGCCTCCTGATCGTCATCCCCTGAGTGCCGCGATCCGTCCGGGGGGGCCTCCGGGACTCCCCAGCCGAAGCTCCTGTCCCGGCTCCGTACCCCCCTTCACGTACCCCAGGGCCACCGTCTGACCGAAACGGGGAGACCGGCAGGCCGAGGTCGCCCACCCACGGCTACGGTCCTCCTCCGGAGCGAAAAGCTCGGTGCCGGGCTCCGGAACCGGGGCGCCTCCCAGAAGGATCCGCCTGAGGCTCTTGTTGACATGGCCCCGATCCCGGATCCGGATGATGACCTCCTGCCCCGTGTAGCATCCTTTCCGGTGGTCGATGACCCGCTCATGGATTCCGGCCTCCACGGGAATGGTCTTCTCCGTCATGTCCACTCCGAACAGGGGAGTACCGGCCTCGATGCGGAGGATCTCCCAGGCCTGGGGGGTCATGGGGGAGGCTCCGGCTTCCTCCAGGGCGCCCTTCACCGGACCCAGGGCCGCGGCCTCCACCACCAGGTCCAGGACCGGAAGGTCCAGGTCCCGGTTCTCCAGCACCAGCAGCGGGCCGAAGAGGTCATGAGCCAGGAGGGCAACGCCCTCCGAGGCCGACTCGCCGGAGACCCGGTCCACCGGTTCCTTCTCCAGGACCTTCCTCATCACCCCCGCCCCCTCCGGCCCCACCAGGGAGAGCATTTCCAGCGTTCGGTCCGTATCCCGGGCCGTGGCCAGGCGCGGGGGGAGGTATCGCCGGAGGTGCTCCCTGAGCCCCGGGAGGCCCTGCTCCGGGACCTCCAGGAGGAAGCCCCCGGACGGATGGGGCATGATCCGGAGGTCCGTCACCATTCTTCCTCTGGAAGTCAGGACGGCTGAGCGGTATGCGTCCCCCTCCGGCCCATCTGCCCCGGATTTCCTCATGGGGCCGGGAATGGTGCCGGAGAGGATGCCGTTGAGCATGTCGCCCGGAGCTTTTCCGGCGACCTCCAGGAACCGACGATCCTTCCTGTGAAGAAAGGCCGCCCTCTGAAGGGCAGCCTGGTATCCGGGTGGCATCTCCATCGCCGTCTCCATCTCGGTGTCTTTCGGGCAGGGGCGGAAGCCGGGCAGGCAGGGTGACCGCCTACCCCTTTCCGCTCCGGAGGGACTCCACGATTCCCAGGATCCGGTCGATGTCAGAGGCCTCCGGAACCACGTTCAGGTAGGTTTCCAACTGCCGCAGCGCTTCCTCCCGCCGGCCGAGACGAGCCAGGATCACCCCCCTGTCCCGGATCTCCACCGGAGCCAGGGGGCGGATGAGCAGGATCCGCTCCACGGCAGCCAGGGCCTTCTCGTGGTCCGCTGAGTTCAGGTAGAGGCTCTTGAGGTTGGTGAGGAGGCGAATCACCATCTCCTGCCGGGTGGCCGTTTTCAGAAAGGAATCGTGGACCCGGACCATCCCCCCGTAGATTCTGTCCAGGAGCTCCTGGGCCTGGTCCTGGAACCGGAGGGTGCCCCCGTCGTACGGATCCACCAGGAGATTCACGGCATTGCCGTGGAAGCGGACGAGAAAGTGCCCCGGAAAGTTCACGCCCTCCAGGGGAAGACCCAGGCGCCATCCCACCTCCAGGAGGACCATGCCCAGGGTGAGGGGGATGCCCAATCCACGGTCCAGGACGTCGTTGAGGAAAGAGTTCCGGGGATCGTAGTAGGCCTTCCGGTTCCCCCGGAAATCGTGGCGGCGATAGAGGGTGTCGAGAAGTCCCTGGAGGACCAGGAGGGGCGCCGACTCCCCGTTCAGGCGATCTTTGGTTTCCTCGGCCAACTCCTCCAGCCGCCCCAGATACCGCTCCACCGGCAACTGGGGATACTCCTCCCGGGCCACCAGGAGGGCGACCCTGGCCAGGTTGATATCCTGGTCCGCCCGGCGGACTTCGGTCTCGAACTGCTGTCGAGGAGACCCTGAGCTGGAATTCCTTCCCTGCGGCACCCGATCCGTCCTTCGTCACTTACCTGGAAACGGTCCTGGTCCTAGATTGCCCCTTCCGGGCACCAGGGACCTACCGAACCTGAGGGTCCCTGGATACCCTGGATCCGAAACATGTTCCCCGTGCGCCTGAAGCGGCATGCCCGACGAACCCAGAGACCAGCGCCCGAAGCTGCGCCTGAGCCAGTTGTCACACGGCTCCGGCTGAGCCTGCAAGCTCGGCCTTTCCGAGCTGGCGCACGTGCTGCGCCACATCCTTCCGGCGGAAAACGCCAATGCCCTGGTGGACGCCTCCACAGGGGACGACGCCGCCGTCTATCTTCTGGAGCCCCACAGGGCCCTGGTGGTGACCACGGACTTCTTCACCCCCATCGTGGACGACCCCTACCAGTTCGGGCAGATCGCCGCCGCCAATGCCCTCTCGGACCTCTATGCCATGGGGGCCCGGCCCCTCTTCGCCCTGAACCTTCTGGCCTTCCCCCGGGAGCACCTGGAAGAGGGCTCCCTGGCCCTGATCATCCAGGGGGGGGCAGAGAAGTGCAGGGAGGCCGGAATCCCCATCATGGGCGGGCACTCCATCGACGACCCGGAGCCCAAGTACGGACTCGTGGCCGTCGGGGAGGTGGACCCGGCGGTCATGACCACCAACACCGCCGCCGAGGCGGGCCACCGCCTGGTCCTCACCAAGGCCATCGGCACGGGAATCATCGCCACGGCCATCAAGGAGGGCCGGTCGGACGAGGCCACCACGGCCTCCTCCATCACGTCCATGGCCACCCTGAACCGGGGCGCGGCCGACGCCGTCCGGGAGATGGGACTGAGAGCCGCTACCGACGTCACGGGATACGGGTTGCTGGGACATCTCAGGCAGATGCTGCGGGCTTCCGGGGTTTCGGCTCGACTGGAGAGCGACGCCGTCCCCCTCCTTCCCGGTGCTCTGGAGCTCGCTATGAATTCCCGCTTCCCCGGGGGGAGCGAGCGGAACCTGGCGGACATCCTGGCGGACCTCCGCTTTCCCGAAGGGATGCCCGAGGCAAGGCGGCTCCTGCTGGCCGATGCCCAGACATCCGGCGGGCTCCTGGTGTCGGTGCCGGACGATCTCCTGGCCGACTTCCTCGCCCGCCTGGAGGGAAGGGCCCCGGTGGCCGCCGTCATCGGCACCATAGAAAAAGGCCCGCCGGGGCGGATTCAGGTGGTCTGAACCCATCCCGACGGGCCTGACTCACTCGGTTCAGGCCTGGATCTCCGCCGTCTCCTCTTCCTTTTCCTGTTTCGAAGCGCCCTTCTTCCTCGAACCGCTCTTCCGGGGCTTCTTCGCCCCACCCTCCGGGGCAGGCTCCGTGGCCACGGCCCCCTTCTCGTCCCGGAGGGCGATGGCGATGACCTGGTCCAGGTCCTCCACGCAGTGGAAGGTGAGGTCCCCCCCCACCTCCTCCGGAATGTCCTCCAGGTCGGCCTCGTTCTCCTTGGGCAGGATGATCTCGGAGATCCCCGCCCGGATGGCCCCCAGGATCTTCTCCTTGAGACCGCCGATGGGGAGGACCCGCCCCGTCAGCGTCAACTCCCCGGTCATGGCCACATCCCGCCGGACCTTCCGGCCCGAGAGGGCCGAGACCAGGGCCGTAGCCATGGTGATGCCGGCGGAAGGTCCGTCCTTGGGCACGGCCCCGGCCGGGACGTGGATGTGGATATCCCGGTCCGTCAGGGCCTCCTCGGGAATGCCCAGGTGCTCGTACTGGGCCTTGGCGTAGCTCAGAGCCGCCCGGCCCGACTCCTTCATGACGTCACCCAGCTGCCCGGTTAGGACCAGGCCGCCCTTCCCCCGCATGACGGAAGCCTCCACGAACATGATGTCGCCGCCCATGGGGGTGTAGAACATCCCGGTAGCCACACCCACGACGTCCGTGGCGGCCATCTGCTCCGGGTGCACCCGGGGCCGGCCCAGGAGGTCCCGGACCGTCTCAGGCTCGACCTTCAGCTTCTCCACCTCACCACCGGCCACCTTCCGGGCCACCTTCCGTGAGAGCTTGCCCAGCTCCCGCTCCAACTGCCGGACTCCCGCCTCCCGGGTGTACTTCTGGATGATGGAGAGGATGCCTTCGTCGTCGATGGCCAGCTCCTCCTCCCGGAGCCCCGACTCCTTCTCCTGCCTGGGAAGGAGGTATCGCTTGGCGATCTCCAGCTTCTCCTTCTCGGTATAGCCCACGAAATCCACACGCTCCATCCGGTCCAGCAGCGGCGCCGGAATCCGGTCCACGTAGTTCGCCGTGGCGATGAACAGGACCTCCGAGAGATCAAAGGGGATCCCCAGGTAGTGGTCCGTGAACGTGGAGTTCTGTGCCGGGTCCAGGACCTCCAGGAGGGCCGAGCTGGGATCTCCCTGGAAGGAGATTCCCAGCTTGTCCACCTCGTCCAGGAGAAAGACGGGGTTCTTGCTCTTGACCTGACGCATCCCCTGGATGATCCGTCCCGGCATGGCTCCCACGTAGGTCCGACGATGACCCCGGATGTCCGCCTCGTCCCGGGCCCCGCCCAGGGAGATCCGGACGTACTTCCGGCCCAGGGCACGGGCGATGGATTGGGCGATGCTGGTCTTACCTGTCCCGGGAGGCCCTCCGAAGAGGAGAATGGGTCCCCGGCCGATCTCGCCGTCTTCGTCCTTCTTCTCCTCTTCGGTCTCCTCTCCGGTCTCCTCTCCGGTCTCCTCACTCTGGCCGGTTTCCTCACTCTGGCCGGCTTCCTCGGGATCTTCCGCCGCCCGTTCCGGGTCGACCTCGGCCTCCACCTCTTCCGCCGGCGCCACCCGCACCTCGTCGGCCCGGGTGATCTGCAACTGCCGCACAGCCAGGAACTCCAGGACCCGGTCCTTCACGTCTTCCAGACCGTAGTGATCCTCGTCCAGGATCTCGGAGGCCCGGGCCAGGTCCAGCGTCTCCTCGGTCCGGTCGCCCCACGGCAGCTCCGTTATCCATTCCAGGAAGGTCCGGATGACCTGGTATTCGGCGGACTGGGGGCTGGTCCGTTCCAGCCGCTTGAGCTCCCGCTCCACCTCGGTACGGGAGTCCTCCGGGAGCTCCAGTCCCTCCACCCGCTCCCGGAGCTCTTCCACGTCACTCCGCTCGTCCTCGTCACCCAGCTCCTTCTGGATCTGCTTGAGCTGCTCCCTGAGCAGCATTTCGCGCTGCCGTTCGCCCAGTTCTTCCTGGACCTTGGCCTGGATCTCCTCCTGGGCGTCGATGCGGACCAGCTCCCGTTCCACGGCCACCAGGGCAGCCCGCATCCGCTCCTCGTCGCTCAGGATCTCCAGAAGACGCTGTTTGTCCTCCGTGGGAAGCTCCAGATAGAAGGCCACCAGGTCGGCGAAGGATCCCGGGTCGTCCACACCCTGGATGAGCTGGTTCAGCGCCTCCACCGGGACGCCCCTTCGGGTTCCCAACTCGGCGGCTCGCTCCCGAAGCTCCCCGTCCATGGCCTGGAAGGCCGGATCCTCCGGATTTTCCGGGGCTTGCCGTTCCAGGGTGATGAGGCTGGCCTCCAGCATGGCCTCCCCCTCCTGGTTGTAGCTCAGGGCCTGGGCCCTGCCCTCACCCTGGACCAGGAGTTGCATCCCGCCTCGTACCCTGTGGGTCTGAATGACACGAACCACGGTGCCCACGGTGTAGAGGACCTCGGGATGAGGGTCGTCCACGTTTTCCCGCTGGGCCACGGCGAAGAGGCGCCGGTCGCCGTCCAGGGCCTCCTGAACCGCCTCCACCGTCCCGGCCCGCCCGGCGGAAATGGGAACCGCCACGCCCGGGTAGACCACCGTGTCCCTGAGGGGAAGCACCGGAAGGGAATATCTCTCACCCATGAAGCTCTTCTCTCTTTCCATATCTGTCGGCCACCCCGCTCCTGCCGCCGGGCCCTTTCTTGCGGACCGTGTTCGACCACGGGGATAGGACTGGAACATCAAAGCAGAAAGCCTGCCAGAACCTCGGGAGAAAAAGATGCCGAAACAGCAGGAAAAGCTGCCAATCTGGCACCTAGCGCCCGGAAACGCAGGACCTTTCTCCTCAAAACCCGCCACCTTAGCTTGTATGACACCTCTTCAGGTGACTGGTTCGCGCGCAAATCCACGGAGGGACCATGGCCGATCTTCTGGAAGGCGTGACCTGGTTCCGTCAGTCTTCCATCCGAATCCGGAAGGAAGGAATTGAAATCCACGTGGACCCCTGGGGGGTCACGGAGGAGAGTCACGCAGACTACATCCTCCTCACGCATCCACATTACGACAATTTCTCGGAACAGGACATTGCCCGGGTCCGGGGTTCGGACACCGTGGTCATGGCCCCGTCCAGCATGAAGAAGCAACTGGGAGAAGCAGACCACTTCCTCTACCCCGGAGATCTTCTCCAGCTGGAGCACATCGACGTCCTGGCCGTACCGGCCCACAATCGGGGGAGGAAGTTCCACCCCCCCGACTCCGGATGGTTGGGATATGTATTCACGGCCGGGGAGGTGACCTACTATCACGCCGGTCACACCGACTTCCTGGATTCCATGCACGGGATCCAGTGCGACGTGGTCTTCCTCCCCTGCTGCTCCGATTACACCATGGGGCCCGAAGAGGCTGCCCGGACCGGGGAGGCCTGTGGCGCCAGCGTCATCGTCCCCGTCCACTGGGGGTCTCAGGACGAGAATCCCGTCCAGTTCGAGCGGATGGCCGAGCTCTTCCACGGCACCATCCAGATCCTGAAACGAGAGGCATGATCATGGGCCCACGGCCCCCTACCGTCCTGCTGTGCACTTTTCTCTTGCTCTTTCTCCTGCCTCTTCCGGATAAAGACATGAACGCCCAGATGAGTTCCCGGTCCCGGCCCTCCACTCTGGCCGGGCGATCCACGGTCTACGCCCCCAACGGGGCCGTGGCCACCAGCCAGCCCCTGGCTACCGGAGCCGCCCTCGAGGTCCTCCAGGACGGCGGGAACGCCTTCGACGCCGCCGTGACGGCGGCGGCGGTGCTGAACGTGGTGGAGCCCCACATGACGGGGATGGGCGGAGACATGTTTGCCCTCTTCTGGTCGCCCCGGGACGGGAGGCCCCGCGGACTGGACGCCAGCGGCCGGTCCGGGTCCCTGGCCACTCCCGACACCCTCCTGGCCCTGGGCCTGGACGATGTCCCCTACCAGGATGCCCGGGCCGTCACCGTCCCCGGAGCCCTCTCCGGGTGGGCAGCCCTTCTGGAGGAGTACGGTACCCTGACCCTGGCCCAGGCCCTGGAGCCGGCCATCCGCATCGCCGAAGAAGGTTTCCCCGTCAGCCCTGTCATCGCTGGACAGTGGCGAAACCAGGAGGGCCTTCTGAAGGAGGACCCGGGAGCCGCCGCCACCTTCCTCCTGGACGGGGAGCGGGGACCGGAGGCCGGAGAGTGGTTCAGGAATCCGGACCTGGCCGAGACCTTCTCCCACATCGCCCGGGAGGGCCCGGAGGTTTTCTACGGCGGGGCCCTGGGCGCCCGGGTCGTGGAGGAAGTGCGGGCCCAGGGTGGTTTCCTGACCCTGGAAGACCTGCGAAGCCATGAACCGTCATGGGTGGACCCCCTCTCGGTGGGTTTCCACGGTTATGAGGTCTGGGAGCTTCCTCCTTCGGGCCAGGGCATCGCAGCCCTCCAGATGCTGGAGATCCTGGAGCCCTTCGACCTGCCGGGGATGGGCCACAACTCTCCGGAGTACCTCCACCACCTGGTGGAAGCCAAAAAGCTGGCTTTCTCCGACATCGCCCGGTACGTCTCGGACCGGGAGCACCTGGAAGGGGATCCCCGGGCCCTCCTGGATGAGGCGTACATCGCCCGGCGAAGGGCCCTTCTGGATCCGGGGACGGCCGCCGAAAGAGTGGAACCCGGGCGGCCCTTCGAGGAGGGGGAGACCATCTACCTGGCGGTGGCGGACCGGGAGGGGAACATGGTCTCGTTCATCAACAGCGTCTTCGAGTACTTCGGCTCGGGGGTGGTGGTGCCGGGAACGGGCTTCGTCCTCCAGAACCGGGGTGCCGGGTTCACCCTGGAAGAGGGCCATCCCAACCGCATCGGGCCCCGAAAGCGTCCCTTCCACACCCTCATCCCGGGCTTCGTCACCCGGGAGGGGGAGCCCTTCATGGCCTTCGGGGTCATGGGCGGCTCCATGCAGCCCCAGGGGCACGTCCAGCTTCTGTTGAATCTCCTTCTCTTCGAGATGGACCCCCAGGACGCCGTGGACGCTCCCCGGTTCCGGAGCTACGACGGGACCCGCCTGGCCCTCGAGGCCCCCATTCCCCAGGACGTCCGGGATGCGCTGGAGGCCATGGGCCACGTCATCATGGACGAGTCCCGGGTGGCTTTCGGCGGGGCACAGCTGGTCCTGCGCCTCCCCAGAGGCTGGGCCGCGGCCTCGGACCCCCGCAAGGACGGAATGGCGGCGGGGCATTGACCGAAATCCTGGTTCCTCTCCACCGCCTTCCGCCGGGATACGAACGGGCCCTCCGGAATCCCCGGGATCCTCCGGTGGAACCCCGGCCCGCCGCCACCCTGGCCCTCCTGCGGCAAGGGCCCCGCCGGTTGGAGATCCTTCTTTTGAAGCGCAGCCCCAGGGCCCACTTCATTCCCGGGGCCTACGTCTTTCCCGGGGGCCGGGTGGACCGGGGGGATGAGGCGCCGGAGGTGGCGGAGCTCTTTTCCGGAGCGGATTTCCCTGGTGCGGAGACCTCGTCGGAACTCGCTGCCGGCCGGCTCGGTTCGGGCGGCGCCCCCCCTGCGCCGCTGGCCTTCGTGGCGGCGGCCCTCCGGGAGACCCTGGAGGAGACAGGGATCCTGGTGGCAGGAGGGACCGGCGGGGACGGACCCTTCAGCCTGAACACCCACCCGCTGGGGGACCGGATCCTTCAGGCTCTCCGGGGGGGAACGATGAGCTTCCTGGAAGCCCTGGTGCGGTTGGGCCGCCCCCCTCTTCCCGGGGACATTCCCCGGATCGGGCACTGGGTGACTCCGGTCCAGGAGCGGTTCCGCTACGACACCCTCTTCTTCGCCGCCCGGGTCCCGCCGAACTGCGCCGCCGTCCCCGACGGGCAGGAGCTGGTGGAGGGACTCTGGGTGACCCCGGAAGAAGCGCTGGCCCGAAACCTGGAGGGGAACCTCCCCATGGTCTTCCCCACCCTCCATACCCTGGAGTCCCTCCTCCCCTTCGACTCCCCTGAGAAGGCACTGGAAGCGCTCGGAAAACGCAATATCCCCCGCCTGCTACCCACGGTGGAGGAGACGGGAGACGGGATCCGGATGAGGCTTCAGGGGCCCCCGCCCGGGGCCTGATTCGGGATCCATGGACGCCGGCTCCACATCTTCAGCCGGATTCCCCCTTCCCCGTATCGGAAGCCTTGCCCCCGGGCGCCGCCAGATTCTGCCTGACGGCGTGGATCCCCACCTCCAACCTGCTCTTCAGCCCGAGCTTCTGCATGATGCTGGCCAGGTGGTTCTTCACCGTCTGCTCCCGGATCCCCAGCCTCCTGGCGATCTCCTTGTTGCCCTTTCCTTCGGCCACCAGGCCGATGACGTCCAGCTCACGGGCCGAGATGGGGGCCGGCCCCTCCGGCCTCGGAACACCCGACCCCGGGGCCAGGATGGCCGTGAGCCAGGGGGCCGCGGCGATCTCCCCGGCGGCCACGGTCCGGACGGCCTGGACCAGCTTGGCCGGATCCGCCGTCCGCGGCACGCAACCCCTGGCTGAGGACCTGAGAGAGGTAAGGCAGCACTCGTCCAGGTGCTCCAGGGCTTCTTCGGAGAAGCGGGCGGCCCTGGGGTCCGCCAGAAGAGCCCGGATGGAGCACTCCTCGTCGGAATGCTCCACCATCACCAGGACTTTCAGCTCCGGGTGCTCCGCGGTGAGCCTGGGGATCAGCTGACGGTCCAGCCTCTGGAAGCGGGCGTCCATGACCAGAACCTGCGGCGCCAGTCTCCGGACCTCCTCTTCCACCTTCCCCACATCCTCTACCAGTCCCAGGACGCGGCAGTCCTCCGCCTCTTCCAGGGCCGCCTTCATTCCCAGGCGCAGGAGATGCTCTTCCAGGGCCACCAGCACGTCGATCATGACGAAATCTACCTCCTGGACCCCTGTCCGCTCCAGGCCCCCGGGCGCTCCAGGCCCCCGGGCTACTGGCTCTTCAACCGCTCCGCCAGGACCGTGGCCACGTCGCTTATGCGGCTGTCCTCGTCCCGCATCACTCCCAGCATGCGGTGACATCCGGGGCATCCCGTCACCACCTCCTTCTGGCCCGTGGCCCGGATCTGCTCCCATCGCTTCTGGTTCACCTTGGCCGGAGAATCCCAGAGAAAGCCCCCGCCGCCGCCCCCGCAGCAGGTGGTGGGAAAGGCCGATGAGCTGGTCTCGGGCTGAATCAGCGTCAGGCCGGCCTTTCGAAGCAGGCGGTTCATGCCCGTGTGCTCGTCGTTGTGGAAGAGCTTGCAGGGAAGGTGGACGGCGGCCTCCATGGGCCTGGGCTCCAGATCCAGGTCCCCGGCCCGGACCAGCTCGCCCAGGTAGGGGGTGTGGAGCTTCACGTTCTCGAACCTGCCGCCGAAGGCCTGGTACTGGGTCTGGATGGTGTCCCGGCAGTGGGGGCAGATGGTGAGGATGGTCCGGCCCTGGTCCCCTCCCAGCGCCCCGGTGAGATACTCGATACGGTCCTGGGCCCAGAGGGGCCAATCCTCCATGAGGCCGCCTCCGTGCAGAAGCCCCTCGCCCCAGCACTGCTCGTCCTCCAGGACGCCCCACCGGACGCCGGCGGCGTCCAGGAGCTTTCCTGTGGCCACCACCACCGGCTGGACCTCGGGGCTGTTTCCTCCCTGGCACCCCAGAACCAGCAGGACGTCGTGTTTCGTGGAATCGTAGATGGGGAACCCGCTCTCCCTTATGAACCGGGCCCGCTCCCCGGGGTCCTGCCCAAAGATGTTCCCCGAGCCGGCGATGGCCTTCATGGCCGTGTCCCTGAGAGCCCTTGGGGGATAAAGGCCCTCAACCATCAGGCGGCCGCGGATCTCCAGCGCGTTGCGTCCCGGCCGGCAGCCGGTGGGGCATGCCACCTCGCACGCACGACACTGGACACAGGTGGCCAGGACGTCCCCCTCCACCAGCTCGGAGAGGCCCTCTCCGTTCACGGACGGATCCTGGAGGGCCAGTACGAAGTGATCCCGGGGCTTCAGGGCCGGACCCGCCGGACAGGCGTCGTTGCAGCGGCCGCAATGGATACAGGCTGCCTGGTCGAACAGGGCCCCGAAGGTGAAGGCCCCCACGCCCTCCTCCATCCCCAGGCGGGCCAGCTCCCGCTCCAGCTTCTCCTCGTCTTCCAGGTCCATGTCCAGATCGTTGCCGAAGACGGGACGGTCCGAGGGCACCTCCGTCATGTGCTTCAGGACCACGTTCACCGGGGCCAGGACCAGGTGCAGGTGCTTGCCGTAGGCGATGACGGCGGGAAAGGCCACCAGGACCAGGAAGTGGACCCACCAGTTCACCCTTCCCCAGAAGGTCTCCATGGCCACCACGTGCTCCAGGAGCTGGGTGATCATGAGGATGGCGATGAAGGCCAGGATGACCCCGGACTCCAGCGGATGGGTCATCTTCTTCCGCTCCACCCCGTAGCGGCGAACCGCCATGAAGGCCACGGCCGCCAGAACCAGGATGGCCGCCACATCCAGGAGACGCGTATACCAGAGGGGCGTTTCGATCTCCAGCCCCAGACCCCATAGAACGTGGATGACGCTCTTGACCAGAAAGGCCAGAAGACCGAAGAAGAGGGGCAGGTGGAAGAGCCCCACCCAGGGTCGGTTCCGGAGAACCACGCTCTGTGTCAGGACCTCGGTGACCCCGGTGAAGAAGCCGCGGGGGTTCACGATCCGGACGTCACCCCGTTTGGGCCAGACGTGGCCGATGCGCCGGGTCCAGAGGACGTAGCCGAAGGCCGCGATGCCGGCCAGGAGAATGACCAGAACCAGAACAGGCTCTATCCACGCCATACGCCTTTTCACTCCCACCGTTTGTCCATCGTAAAGAGGACCCACATCCCCCGCAGGGGGTAATGGGGCAACCGTCACCGCACAACCTTAGTCAATCATTCCCCAGTCCGCACGGATCCATGAGCAACAAACGTCCACGCACCGCAGGCGAATTGAAGGCATCGGGCTACCGTCCCCTTGCCGTGAAGGACGAGATCAGGGCCAATCTGATCCGCAAGATCCGGGACGGGGAGACCCTGTTTCCCGGCATCGTGGGGTATGAGGACTCGGTGGTGCCTCAGATGGTGAATGCCCTCCTGTCACGCCACGACTTCATCCTCCTGGGCCTCCGGGGCCAGGCCAAGAGCCGTATCCTCCGGCAGCTGGTGGATCTCCTGGATCCGGAGATCCCCATCCTGGCCGGGAGCGAGGTAAACGACGATCCCCTCCGGCCCATCTCCAGGCCCGGCAGGCTCCTTCTCGAGGAGCAAGGGGACGAGGCGCCGGTGGACTGGGTGCCCCGGGAGTATCGGTACGTGGAGAAACTGGCCACCCCGGACGTCACCATAGCCGACATGATCGGTGACGTGGACCCCATCAAGGCGGCCCGTGGCGGCCATATCCTGGCGGATGAGCTCACCATCCACTACGGGCTTCTCCCCCGGGCCAACCGTGGAATCTTCACCATCAACGAGCTCCCGGATCTGGCCGGGAAAATCCAGGTGGGGCTCTTCAACATCCTCCAGGAGGGGGACGTCCAGATCAAGGGATATCCCATCCGCCTGCCCCTGAATCTCCTCATGGCTTTTACCGCCAATCCGGAGGACTACACGGCCCGGGGCAAGATCATCACGCCCCTGAAGGACCGCATCGGCTCCGAAATCAGGACCCATTATCCCCAGGAGGTGGAGACGGGGATGGCCATCACCCGGCAGGAGGCCTGGACCGCCCGGACCGGAAGCCGGGTCCGGGTTCCCGACTTTCTGGAGGAGATGGTGGAGCGGGTGGCCTTTCTGGCCCGGGAAGACAACCGGGTGGACCAACGCTCGGGTGTGAGCCAGCGGATGCCCATCACTCTGATGGAGGCCGTGGTCTCCAGCGCCGAGCAGCGGGCACTGCGCCTGGGGGAGGAGGAGATCATTCCCAGGCTCGGCGACGTCTACGCCGCCCTCCCGGCCATCACCGGAAAGATGGAGCTGGAATACGAGGGGGAGATGCATGGGGCGGAGAAGATTGCCAGACAGCTCATCGCCGCCGCCGCCGGCCTCACCTTCGAGTTCCGGGCCGGAGGCATGGATGTGGAAGAGGTGGTGGCCTACTTCGAGGAGGGGGGCGCCCTCCAGATCTCCCCCGACGCCGGGGCCGACGCCACCCTGGAGGGGTTCTCCAGCGTGCCGGGGCTGGCGGAGGGAGTGGAGATGGTGGGGCTGGTTCCCCGATCGGCCCCGGCGGGGTTCCGGGTGGCGGCCTGCGAGCTTGTTCTGGAGGCCCTGGTGGCAGAGCGGCGGCTGAGCCGGACAGACGGCGCATACCGGCGGCCCCCGCCCAAGGAGGGCCCCCAGGGAAAGGGCTACAAGGGATTCGATCCCTTCGGGGATTGAGGTGGGGGAGAGCGTCCCTTCCCTTTACCTTCCCCCGTCCACGCTCAAGGTCTGGCCGGTGATCCAGGAGGCGTAACCGGAAGCGAAGAACAGGACGGCGTGAGCGATGTCTTCCGGCCGGCCCAGACGCCGGGTGGCGATGGACTCCACCAGCTTCTCCTGTCCTTCCTCCCCGTAGGACTGCCACTGCCGCTCCGTGGTGGGGTTGCACCGGATGAAACCCGGAGCCACGCAGTTCACCGTGATGCCGAAAGGCCCCAGTTCGTGGGCCAGCTGACGGGTGAGGCCGATGAGCCCGGCTTTGGCTGATGCGTAGGCCTGGATCCCCGTGAGGCTCACCCGAAGGCCCGCTCCGGAGGAGATATTCACGATGCGGCCTCCCTTGCCGGCCTTCATTCCCGGGGTCACTGCCTGGGAGAAGGTGAATGCTCCGGTGAGGTTCACGTCGAAGATGACCTGCCACTCCTCCAGGCTCACCTCCTCGATGGGGCGCCCAACCTGCCCCACCACCCCGCCGGCGTTGTTCACCAGAACGCTCACCTGGCCCGTTCTGGCCACGGCTTCCTCCACGAAGAGGGCCACCCCTTCCCGGTCGCGAACGTCCACCACGCGGGTCTGACAGCTTTCCCCGGCCAGATCACGGGTTCCCCGCAGGTTCTCTTCGTCCAGGTCGCAGGTCCAGACCCGGGCCCCCAGCTCCGAGAAGACCCGGCACATCTCCCGGCCCAGGCCATGCCCGCCGCCGGTCACGATGACGGTCTTGTTGTCGAAATCGATCTTCATGAATTGTCAGCCCTCGGTTGTCAGCGCTTGTCAGCCCCTGGTCGTCAATCCTTGGTTATCGGCCATTCCGTTTGAGATCTCGAGCTCCAGCTCGTCCAGATTCTCCCAGGCCTGAGCCCTCTCGCCCCTCTCGATCTCGTGGATCTGCCGGATGATCTCCTCCGTCAGGGGAGTCGGCACACCGAGTCCCTTTCCGATGCGAACCACCGCCCCCAACTGGGCGTCGACCTCCGTGGGCCGCTTCCGGACGGCCAGATCCCGCCAGATGCCGCTGTGGGTCTTGGCGGAGGCCCGGTTGAAGGCCACCAGGTCGTCCAGGGAGGCGTCGGTACGGGCATCCAGGGCGGCCATGCTGCCTCCAGGAGCCGTCGCGTCCCCGGTCGGCGGCCGAAAAGCCTCCGGGTCAAATCCGTCAAATCCCTTCAGCTTCACTCCTCTGGCCAGAGCCACCCCCACCACCTCCCGGCCGATGGCCCGCATGAGGCGCCGGTGGCTTCGGGAGTCCAGGACCTCGGCGATGGATTCGTCGGTGAGGGCCGTGGCGAACAACAGGGCCGCGTAGGCCAGCTTTCCCCAGAGGTACCCCATGATGTTGTCGGTGAGGACGGCGCCGGGCTCGAAGGTCTTCAGGAGGCCGTGGATCTCCCGGATCCGCCGGGTGTCGGCCCCGGCCAGCTCCCCCACCACCACCGCCCCCCGGTTCCCCCGATGGATGACACCGGGCTCCAGGTAGTCGGCGCCGAAATTCACGAAGGCTCCGATGGTTCGCTCCGGGCCCACCATATCGGCGATCTCCAGCTCGCAGAGGCCGTTCTGGATGGAAACCACGGCGCCCTCGTCGGCCAGGTGAGGCGCCAGTTGGGCCACGGCGGCCTTCGTATGGTGCGCCTTCACACAGAGGAGAATGGTGGAGAAGGTGCCTTCCACCTGGTCGGGATGTACGGCCATGGCCGGCACCGTGGCCTCCACCACGGGTCCGGTGATGCGGAGGCCGTCCCGGTTCATGGCCGCCACGTGGTCCCGGTCCTGGTCCACGAAGAGGACGTCATGGCCGGCGTCCACCAGGGCGGCGCCGATGCTCCCGCCCATGGCCCCGGCGCCCCAGATCACCAGGGGGGCACCGTCATTCCCGCCGCTGGCCGTCGCATTCGGCCCGTCGACCCCGGAACCGCCGCCCAAAGTCCGATCCCCGTCCCCGGCGAACGCCGGATCCCCGCCGCCGGTTCCCGGAGGCCGGCTCACACCCATCCCTCTTCCAGGGCTTCCGTGGCCTCGGCTTTCGCCACCTCCCAGATGGCCATCATCTCCTCGTCGGATT
>CAZSDD010000042.1:0-16610 GCA_964605505.1 uncultured Gemmatimonadaceae bacterium
GCGACATGGAGCGTCCCAGGCCCATGGACCGTCTCGTATGCGGAGATGTGGGCTATGGGAAGACCGAGATTGCTGTCCGAGCCGCCTTCAAGGCGATACAGGATGGAAAGCAGGTGGCAGTTCTCGCGCCCACCACCATTCTGGTGGAGCAGCATCGGCGAACCTTTGAAGAACGTCTCGCGGATTATCCGGTTCGAGTCGGGGCATTGAGCCGCTTTCGGAGCCCGGGGGAACAGAAGGAGCTCCTTCTCTCCCTGGCCAGAGGAGAGGTGGACATCGTCATCGGAACGCACCGGCTTCTCTCCGGGGACGTTTCCTTCAAGAGCCTTGGCATGCTGGTTGTGGACGAGGAACAGCGGTTCGGGGTCAGGCATAAAGAGCGGCTGAAACGCCTTCGAACGTCCGTGGACGTACTGACCCTGACCGCCACCCCGATTCCCCGAACTCTCTACCTGTCCCTTTCCGGAGTCCGGGACCTCTCCCTGATCCAGACCCCACCCCGGGACCGGATGCCCATTCTCACCCACGTGCTGCCATGGTCGGACCAGATCCTCGGGGAGGCGGTTCACCGGGAATTGGACCGGGGAGGGCAGATTTTCCTGGTCCACAACCGGGTGGAGACCATCCAGGCGGCCGCCGGAAGGGTCCAGCGGCTCGAGCCTGAGGCCAGAGTGGTGGTGGCCCACGGGCAGATGTCACCGAAGTCCCTGGATCTGGCCATGCGAGAATTCGTGGAAGGAGATGTGGACATACTGGTCTGCACGTCCATCATCGAAAACGGGCTGGACGTTCCGAACGCCAACACGCTCATCGTAGACGGAGCCCACCGATTCGGGCTCTCGCAGCTATATCAGATTAGGGGCCGGGTGGGTCGGTCGGATCGGCGGGCCTATTGCTACCTCCTGGTCCCGGATGGGGTGTCGGAAGACGCGGAGCGGCGCTTACGCGTTCTGGAACATTACACGGAGCTCGGGAGCGGCTACTCCATAGCACTGAAAGACCTGGAACTCCGGGGCGCCGGCAACCTCCTGGGAGCGGATCAGTCGGGGTTTGCTCATGCGGTGGGATTGGATACCTATCTTCGACTGCTGGAAAAGACGGTGGAACGTCTCAAGAGGGGTGAAGAGGAATCCCGCTTCCCGGAGCCTGATGTGACCCTCTCTTCTTCCGCTTTGCTGCCGGACGCCTACATTTCCGACTCGGGCCAGAAGCTCCATCTCTACCGGAGACTCACCAAGGTAAAGAGCCCTCGGGCGGTGGAGGATCTACGGAGAGAGCTATTGGATCGTTTCGGACCACTCCCGCCGGAGGCCGACGCTCTCCTGGACGGGACGGTTTTGAGGATCCTTGGACGAAATCTCGGTGTGGAGCGGATCCTGCTGAAGGGCAGAGAAGGGCGGGTGAGCTTTCGGACAGGTGTCATTCCCACTCTGGCCCACCTGGATCGGCCCTTCCAGGACCAGCAGGTGGAGGTGGAGGTGAGGCGGATGGATCCCCTTTCGCTCCAGTTGCGCCAGATGGGGCCCGTGCCGCTGGCCTCCACACTGAAGAAGGCGTTCTCGGTCCTCATCCAGGCCCAGGAGATGGGAGGCTGATGCGAAGCCATGGACCACGGCGGGGTATCCGGCCGAGGTGGCTTCCTCCTTCTTGGTCGGATCGATCAGAGAAAGATGCTACGGACCTCGAAGTTTCCATGTTCGAAGGAGTGTGGTTTTGATGAATGCGCAGAGGTTGCTTTTCCTGCCACCGGCCCTCTTTCTGGCCCTCGGTTTTCTGGCCCTCGGTGCGTGTGACGATCCTCGATCTGCAGGTTCCGGAGAGATCGTGGCGCGGGCGGCCGGCGTTGAATTCTCCGCCGAGGCCGCAGCAGAAATATTGGCCCCTCAGACCCAGCTTCCGAACCGGCCCGGGGTCGTCAACGCTCTGGCCAATCTCTGGGTGGATTACTTCCTCCTGGCCCGGGTCGTGGCCGAAGACACCACTTTGGCGCACCTGGATGTAAGTCCCCTGGTTCGGCAGACCACGGAACAGGAGATGGTCCTCCAGCTCAGGGAACAGGCAATCCAGGCGGACACGATCTTCACCGACGAAGAGCTCCGTGAGATCTTCGAGCGTGATCTGCCCGGTGCCGAGATTCGGGCCCGACACATTCTCCTCAGGCTCCCGACGGGAGCCTCCCAAGCGCAGGAAGACAGCGTCCGGGCCCTGGCCGAATCCCTGAGGGAGCGGATCCTGGCCGGAGAGAGCTTTCCTCTTCTTGCCGGTCAGTTCAGCCAGGATCAGGGAAGCGCCATCGATGGTGGAGACCTCGGCACTTTTTCCCGGGGGCAGATGGCGCCTCAGTTCGAAGAGGCCGCCTTCAACCTGTCGGTTGGGGAAGTGAGCGAGGTCGTGGAAACCCCCTTCGGCCTTCACCTCATCAAGCTGGAAGAGCGGATCGTCCCCCCCTTCGAGGAGAACCTGGATGAGTTCCGGACCCAGATGAGGAATCGGCGGGTGGCGGTGGCCGAATCCATCTATGTGGCGAACGTCCTGGACAGGGCGGAGATCGAGATCCTGGAAGGGGAGTTCGAGTCTGCCAGGCAGATCGCCCATGCCCCCGACACCCCACTGACCCGCCGAGCCGAAGACCGGACCCTCATACGGTTCAACGACGGCGAGATCACTCTGGCAGACTTCAGGGAGTGGGTCAGGTTCCGACCGCCGGTCATCCGGGAAGAGATCCGAAGGGCCGATGACCAGCTGCTGGAGGCCATCATGCAGGACATCGCCCGCGAGCATCTCCTGGTGAAGCAGGCCGGCCTGGAAGGAATCGAGGTGGCCGAAAGCCGCAGCGACTCTCTGGCCAGGGCCATTCGGGGAGGTGTGAGGACCCTGGCTCGGCAGACGGGTTTCCTTTCCCTGGGTGAAGAGGCGGAAGAGGGAGCGGATCTCGACCAGGTGGCCAATCGGGCGGTTCTGGATTTCCTGCGGAGGGTGGTGGGGGACCGTGAGACAGTGATCCCCATGGGGGGCGTCTCCAGCGCACTTCGGGTTCAATTCGGCGCCAGGATCTACGAGGCCGGGATCCAGGGAGCGGTGGAGCGGATCGCGCAGAAACGGGCCCAACCCTCATCCTCCCTTTCCGATCCTCCCGTGGGGGCCGTTCCGGACTCGGCCGGAGCCGAAAGCCCGGATTCCGGGAGTCGGGGAAGCGGTCGGGAAGGTGACGGAGGCCGGAACCCCTGAGGGTCCTGAGGTTTACTGAATGCGGGTCGGGGCACGCGTTGTCCCCGGCCCTCTTCGAAGGACGCCGCAAAAGGGTCCTTCTCTCCCTGGAGGCTGAATGTCGTTGGGAAAGTCATCCGAGCTTTTGAAGACCTTTCTTCTCGTCGGTGCCCTCTCTCTGGGCAATGCTCTGTGCCCCCCCGCGGCGCCGGGTCAGGAGGGTAGCATGGTGGATCGGATCGCCGCGGTGGTGGGCGATTCGGTCATCACCCTCACACAGATCGAGGAGCGGATCTTTCAGCTCGAGTATCAGGGCGCCGAGATTCCCACCGAGCCCTCGGCCCGGGGGCAGCTTCAGAGGGACGTGCTGGACCAGATGATCGGCGAGCAGCTCATCGTTCAGGCGGCCATAAAGGACTCCACCATCGTGGTAGACGAGACCGAGCTGGACGACATGGTGTCCCAGGACCTCCAGCGGCGCAGCAGTGGATTCGAGGGAGGCACCACGGCCTTTCAGCAGGCCCTGCGGGAGCAGGGATGGACCCTGGCCAGCTACCGTGAATTCGTCCGGGGCCAGGCTCGGCAGCAACTCCTCTACCAGCAGTACATGGCCAAACACACCCGGAACCTGTCCGGGATCGTGGTGGACGAGGACGAAGTCCGGGCTTTCTTCCAGGAGCAGCGCGCCCAGGTGGGCCAACGTCCGCCCACCGTGGAGTTCGGCCAGGTAGTGGTCCTCACCACCGCCTCGGACTCCGCCTGGGAGGCCGCGCGGGAAGAGGCGGATCGGGTGCATCAGATGGCCGCAGAGGGAGAGGACTTCGAGGATCTGGCCCGGCGGTTTTCCGATGACCCCGGCTCCAAGGACGACGGTGGCGATCTGGGATGGTTCCGACGGGGCGCCATGGTGCAGGCATTCGAAGAGGCCGCCTTCAACCTTCCCGTCGGACGGATCAGCCAGCCGGTGCGAACGAATTTCGGGTTTCACATCATCAAGGTCGAGCGACGCCGCTCGGCCGAGATCCGGGCCCGCCACATCCTCATCACCCCTGGGATCTCCGAGGCGGACAAGGACCGCGCCCGGGAGCGGGCCCGGGAGGTCAAGACCGGTCTCGAGGAGGGCGGGAGCCTGCCGGAGCTTCGGGAGGAGTTCGGGGACCTCCAGTCTCCTGATACCCTGGAGGTGCCGTTTGACCGCCTCCGGGAGCTTCCCCCGGGATTCGCGGAGCCCCTCCTCCAGAGTGAAGCCGGCCAGGTGCTGGGGCCCCTGGAATTCGAATCCCAGGGCGTCGCCCGCTTCGCCGTCCTGGAGGTCATCGAAGTCAGGGAGGGAGGGGAGTATTCCTTCGAGGACCTGGAGGACCGGATAAGGGACCAGCTTCGACAGGAAAAGCTGGTGGAGAAGATCCTGGAAGATCTCCGGTCCAGCACCTTCGTCCAGATACGGATATGACCCCCGAACAGACAGGCTGAACCTACCTTGTCCCAGGGCGCGCTCAAACGTATCGCGGTGACCCTTGGAGATCCCAGGGGAATTGGCCCCGAGGTCATGCCCCGGGCTGTGGAGGCCCTTCTTCGGGAGATTCCCCCGGAGCACCTGATCGTTCTCGGCCCTCGGGGCATGGACCCGGGCCTGGCGCCCTTCCGTGACGTGGGTGTCTGGGACGGGACCGAGACCGGAGCCGGAGTGATGACGGCAGCAGCCATTCAGGAAGGGGTGGCGCTGGCCAGGGCGGGGGAAGTGGGCGCCATCGTGACCGGACCCTCCCACAAGCCGGCACTCAGGAAGGCCGGATGGGACGTTCCGGGCCAGACGGAGATGCTGCGATCTCTCACGGGGTCCGGGTTGGTGGGAATGCTCATGTGCGCGGAAATCACGGAGCTGGGCCCGCCCCTCAGGGTTCTCCTGGCCACCACCCATCTTCCCCTCCGGGAGCTCTTCCAACACCTCACGGCGGACGTCCTCGTCCGTCAGACCCGCCTCCTCTTTGATAGCCTGAAAAGGGATTGGAGGATGGAAGCGCCACGAATCGGGCTCTGCGCCGTGAATCCCCATGCAGGGGACGAGGGACTCTTCGGAGACGAAGAGGAGACGCTCTACCGGCCCGCTCTCGAGGCCCTGGAAGAGGAGGGGATTCGGGCCGAGGGCCCGTTACCCGCGGATACGGTCTTCTTCAAGGCGCTCCAGGGGCAACTGGACGCGGTTGTGGCCCCCTACCATGACGTGGGGATGGCTCCCTTCAAGAGTGTTTCCTTCGGCAGGGGCGTGAACGTGACCCTGGGCCTCCCTTTCATCCGGACCTCGCCGGACCATGGCACCGCCTTCGACATTGCGGGTTCCGGGAAGGCCGATTCGAGCTCTGCCCGGGAAGCGCTGAGGCTGGCCGATCTGCTCATGAGAAATCGCTTTGACACCCCCTGAGGCCGGGGATAGCTTGGAAGCGCCTGTCTCAGCGAGGCCCCTTCCACCCTGGATCCTGTGATCAAGTTCCTCAGTGTTAACAAGGTCTACCCCAAGACCGGCCTGGCTGTCTCCGACGTCTCCTTCCACGTCCGGAAGGGAGAGTTCGTATTCCTTACCGGGCACTCGGGTTCGGGAAAGTCCACCTGTCTCCGTCTCATCCACATGGCCGAAAGGCCCACCGAGGGAGAGGTCCTGGTCAGCGGGTTTTCCAGCCGCCGTACATCCCGGCGGGACCTCTGGAAGATTCGCCGGAGGGTGGGGTTCGTGTTTCAGGATTTCCGCCTTCTCCCGGGTCGGACCGCCCAGGAGAACGTGGCCTTCGCTCTGGAGGTCACGGGAGCCCCCGGGAAGGAGATCCGCCCCAGGGCCCAGAAGCTCCTCTCCCGTGTGGGGCTCACCAGCAAGGTGGGCTCCCCGGTGCACCAGCTTTCCGGAGGAGAGCAGCAACGGGTAGCCATCGCCCGGGCCCTGGCCAACGACCCGCTGGTGTTGCTGGCCGACGAGCCCACGGGAAATCTGGACGATCGGGCCACCCGCGGTATCCTGGAGACGTTCTGGCAGATCAACGCCCTGGGAATGGCCGTGGTCATGGCGACCCACGATCTGGAGCTCATCCGGTCCTTTTCCCGGGCCAGGGTTCTGGAGCTGGCCCATGGGCGCCTGGTCTACGACTCCGGGGGAGGGCACTGAAATGACCCATGCCGTTCGGGAAGCCCTGGCGGCCTTCCAGCGGGCCCCCCTCCTCACCGGCCTATCGGCCTTCATGGTGGGCCTGGCCCTCCTGGTCCTCGGCCTTTTCTCCCTGGCGGCCTATAACCTGAAGCTGGCCGTCTCACAGATGGAGGAGAGAGTGGAGGTGGTGGCCTATCTCCGGGAAGACGCCCGTCCGGTGGATACGGAAGCTGCCGTTCAGACCCTCCGGTCCCTCCCGGGAGTGGAGCAGGTGACCTTCGTTTCCAAGGAAGACGCCCTTCAACGAGCCCTGACAGAGCTTCCGGAGATTGCGGAAGTCTCTTCGGATCTGGAGGTGAATCCCTTTCCGGCCTCGCTGGAAGTCCGCTTCCGGCCGGGAAGCAGGACGGAGGCTGTGGTGGAATCCGTGGCCGAGACTGCCCGGGAGCTTCCGGTGGTGGAGGACGTCCGTTTCGGCAGGGAATGGCTCGAACGCCTTTTCTCCCTCAGGAGGATGGGAGCCGTCACGGCCATCACCCTCGGAGGAGCCTTCGCCCTGGTGGCCGCGCTCATCATCGGCACGGCCATCCGCATTGCCGTCTTCGCTCGAAAGGAGGAGATCTACATCATGCGACTGGTGGGGGCCACCAACGGATTCATCCGCCGGCCCTTCCTTCTGGAGGGTGCTTTGACGGGGTTGGGGGGAGGGCTCCTGGCCGTCCTCCTCACCTGGGGAGCCCACAGGGGTGTCCAGGAGTTCCTTTTCTCCCTGGAATGGATTCCCAGGCCCTGGGTCCTGGCTGGCATCGGCGGGGGGACGCTCTTCGGAATCCTGGCCAGCGGCCTGGCCGTACGAAGGTATCTCCGGGAGATTTGAAGGCATGTTCCGGCCCCGTATTCTGCTCTTCGCATGCCTTGCCCTGGCGACGCCGCCGACCCCCGTCCGAGGCCAGGATCCGGAGATCCAGCGACAGATCCAGGAAAGCCAGAGGCGGTTGGAAGCCATACGGGCGGAGCGAGCCCGCCTCCAGGCGGAGATGGAGGAAGTCCATTCCCGGGTCCGGAACGTGTCAACGGAGCTGAGGAACATCGAGCAGCAGCTCAGCATCTCCCGATCGGTTTTGGCGGAGGTGGAGTTTCAGGCCGAGGTGGCCGCCACGCAGGTGAAGGAGACCACGGGAGAGCTTCTCGCCACCCGTGAAGAGCTTTTGGAGGCCAAGGCCATCCTTCATCGACGGGTCCGGGACATCTACAAGCGGGGGTCCCTTCACTCGGCCCAGGTGCTCATGGGGGCCGATTCCTTCGCGGATCTCCTGACCCGGTATCGGTATCTGCAGCTGATCGCCTCCTATGATCGGGCCCTGGTGGACCGGATCACCCGGTTGGAGGCGGCCCTGAGCCAACACAACCAGCGGCTCCAGGCCAGCCTGGCGGATCTGGGACGACTGCGGCAGGCCAAGCTTGGCGAGGTGGCGGAACTCCGATCCGTGGAGCGGGAGAGACAGTCTACCCTGAAGGAGTTCAGGAGCAGAGCGACCCGGACGGAAAGCCGGTTGGACCAGCTGGAAGCAGACGAATCCCGCCTCACGAACCTGGTGGAGGATCTGGAGCGGAGGCGTCGGGAAGCCGAGCGAAGAGCCGCTCTGGCCGGAGCCGGGCGATCCGGTCCGGGAACCCTGTCCAGCAACGATGCAGGCGTCCTGGATTGGCCCGTGGATGGAGATCTTCTCTATCGTTTCGGACGGGACAGGAGGCCCAACGGGACGGTTCTCCGGTGGAACGGCATCGGCATCGCCGCAGCCCGGGGAACCCCGGTGAGGGCCGTGAAGACGGGCACCGTGGTCATGGCGGGTCCTTTCGAGGGATACGGCCCCACGGTGGTCCTGAGCCACGGCGGAGGATTCTACACCCTCTACCTGTACCTGGAAGATGTCGGAGTGGTGGAGGGACGGGAGGTCCATGAAGGGCAGGTGGTTGGTACCGTGGGGGGCACTCAGACCCCTGAAGGCCCCCATATAGAGTTCCAGATCCGAGCCCCCATCGGGGGCGGGGCCCCCCAGGCCATGGATCCGCTCCAGTGGTTGAAGTCCCGATCCCAGGTCCCATGAGCCTCCATGCCCACTGGGGTCACTCGGACCTCCTGGCGACCCTGGCCCGCGCCAGGCAGCGGGACTCCCTTCCGGCTGCCCTTCTCATCCACGGGCCGAAAGGCGTGGGAAAGCAGCACCTGGCTCTCTGGCTGGGACGGCTCCTTCTCTGTCGGGATCCGGGGCCCGAGGGTCCATGCGAGGCATGCTCCTCGTGCCGACTGGCCCTGAAGCTGGAGCATCCGGACCTCCACTGGTTCTTTCCCCTGTCCCGGCCGAAGAATGCCTCCACCCCGGAAAAATTGGCCCGGGCCCTGGAAGAGGCCCGTTGGGAAGCCCTTGCCGAAATCAGGCGGGACCCTCTTCGGCCTCTGATCAGCGATGGCCCCCGAAGTCTGTATCTGGCTGCAGCCCAGACCCTTCGCCGCCAGGCTCAACACCGCCCCTCCATGGGAGACCGCCAGGTATTCCTCGTGGCCGAGGCCGAGGCCCTGGCACCCCAGGAATCCAGTTCCGAAGCTGCCAATGCACTCCTGAAACTCCTGGAGGAGCCCCCCACCGGGACCACCCTCATCCTGACTTCCGGGGAGCCGGGGCGGCTCCTTCCCACCATTCGGTCCCGGACCACTCAACTGCACCTCCCTCCCCTGAAGAAGGAGGAAGTGGTGGCCTTTCTCACCGGGGTGATGGGTGTGGAGGGGAAGGAGGCGAAACGGGTCGGCGCCCTCTCCCAGGGATCCATCGGTCGGGCCGTTCGCCTTCTGCCGGACGCCGAGGGGCCCGGACCGCTGGAGCAGGTGCGGCTCCAGGCCTTCGGCCTCCTCAGGGCAGCCCTGGCGCCCAGCCCCACCGAAGCCCTTACGGAAGCCCTGACCTTCAAGACCACCGGAGCCCGGGGACTCATGGAGCTCATGGACTTTTTGGCGGAATGGCTGAGGGATCTGGCCCTGGCTGCTTCCGGAGAATATGACCGGGCCATGAATCCTGACGGAGAGGGGTTCTTTCGGGAGGTTCTGAATCGTTGGGACATCTCCCCTTTTCGCATTTCAAGCGGGCTGGGCAGATTGGACGAAGCACGTCTCCTGGCCTCGGGGAATGCCAATCCCCAGCTCCTTGTCTTCGGCCTCCTCCACGACCTGAGGAAAGCTCTCCTCGAAGGCCAGGCCCCTTCCAGCCCGGAGAGATGAGATGAGTGAGGAACGCCCCGGACTTTCGCACCTGGATGCCCGGGGAAGGCCCCGGATGGTGGACGTCTCCGCAAAACCCGAGACATACCGCAGGGCGGTGGCGGAGGGGGCCATCCGCATGGACAGCGGGACCCTCCAGGCAATTGTGGAGGGGAATGCCCCCAAGGGAGACGTTCTGCAGGTCGCCCGCGTCGCCGGGATCCAGGCCGGAAAGCGCACGGGAGATCTCATTCCCCTCTGTCATGTCCTGCCGGGAGCCTCCCTGGGGGTGGAGCTGGAGGCCGACCCGGAGCTTCCCGGCATCAGGGTCAGGGCCGAGGCCGGGTTCAGAGGGCGGACAGGGGTGGAGATGGAAGCTCTGACCGCCGCCGCCGTCGCTCTCCTGACGGTCTACGACATGGCAAAATCCGTGGACCGTGGGATGGTCCTGGAGGGGATCCGGTTGGTTTCGAAGGAAGGCGGCCGGTCCGGGGCGTGGCCCGGAGAGGACCCGGACCCCGGTTTCCCTCAGGTCCCTCCGGAAGGATAGATCCGCACCTCATCTCCGGGCCGGATGATCGCCGAACGGTTCAGGTCGTTCCAGCGGAGCAGGTCCGCCACATTCACGCGGTGGCGCACCGCGATGGCGCTGAGCGTGTCCCCGGATCGAACCCGGTAGACCAGAAGTTCTTCCTCTCCGGCCTCGGCCACGGCTCCCAGGGCCTTTCGCACCGACGGGGCCCTGGGCACGATGATCCGCTGACCGATCTGCATTCGCCGGGGCTCCACCCGGGGATTCGCGGCCCTGAGATCATCCACGGCAACGTCATAATACCGTGCGATGTGTGTGAAGGTCTCTCCGGAAACCACCCGATGCTCCACGAAGGTCAATCGCTCTTCGGGAGGGATGAGGGCAAAGGCCCGGGAAAATGAGATGCCTCTGCCATGGGGAACCCGGATCCGGGTGGATACGCCGGCCGGGGTCAGACCCCGGAGAAGCTGGGGATTCATGGACTCGATGATGCGCTGCTCCACACCGGCGGCCCGCGCCACCACATCCAGGGAGGTGGCGTCGGGGACCTCCACCTCATCGAAGAGGACCGGGCTGTCCATCTCAACGTCTCCGAAGCCGTATGCTTCCGGGTTCATACCGATGGTAGCGGCTGCCAGGAAGCGCGGGACGAAGTCCCGGGTCTCCCGGGGAAGGTCCCCCCGGATCCCGAGGAAGAGGCCGTCATGTCCCTCTTCTCCCGGAGCTCGCCTGGTGAGGATCCGCCCCAGCCGTCCCGGACCGGCGTTGTAGGCCGCCAGGGCGAGAAACCAGGATCCGAACTCACCTCGTAGCTGGGAGAGGAAGTCCAGGGCCGGCGGAGTAGATCGAAATGGGTCTCTCCGCTCGTCGGTGAGCCGGTCCACCCGCAGGCCCATCCCCCGGGCCGTAGGGGGCATGAACTGCCAGAGGCCCGCGGCTCCCACCCAGCTTACCGCAACCGGGGAGTACCAGCTTTCCACCACGGGAAGGAACATCAGGCTCCTGGGAAGCCGGCGATTCCGGATCTCCTCCTCCACTGTCTCCCGGTAGGAGCCCATCCTGGCCAGGGCTTCCCTGAAATGGGACGCCTCCCGGCCCTGGAAGGACTCGATCCACCGCTCCACGTCCTTCCGCATCTCCGGAGCCCGGGCCCAGGGGGAGTCCAGGATGGCGTCCGGGACCGTCCGTTCGCCGTCCTCATCTTCCACCGGGGGCAATCGGGCCGGCGGTGCCGGTTCCGTTTCCGGCCGAGACGGAGCTTCCAGAATGGGGGGGAGCGGAGAAGGACCGACCCGGACAGGGGTGCCGTTCCCCGTCAGGGTCCCACATCCCCAGAGCAGCGCCGGCATCAGAAAAAAAAGCCCGAAGGCTGAAAGACGGTGGTTGGGCAAAGGCTCACGCATGGTCTTTGGACGCACCTCGCAACCCGATGGTTGGTTCCGCCTCCGTCGCACCCACCGACTCCAGAGTGTGTAGTTGGGGGCTTCAGAGTGTGTAGTTGGGGGCTTCCCTGGTGATGGTCACATCGTGGGGATGGGACTCACGAAGGCCGCCGGGGGTGATCTTCACGAACATGGCCTTCTTCCTGAGCTCCGGGAGATCCTCGGCTCCACAATATCCCATGCCGCTCCGAAGCCCACCCACAAGCTGGAATACCGTATCCGTCAGGGGACCCTTGTAGGGCACCCGGGCTTCGATCCCTTCCGGCACCAGCTTCAGCGTGCCGGCGTCAGGGTCCTGGAAATACCGATCCGCCGAACCCTCCTCCATGGCCGAAAGGGAACCCATGCCCCGGACAACCTTGAACCGCCGGCCCTCCAGAAGGAAGCTCTCTCCTGGAGATTCCTCGGTACCGGCGAACATGGAGCCCATCATGACGGAATGGGCTCCTGCCGCCAGGGCTTTCATGATATCTCCGGAATACCGGATTCCTCCATCGGCGATGACCGGGATCTCTCCATCAACCCCGTCCACAGCCTCCATGATGGCCGTGAGTTGGGGTACGCCCACCCCAGTCACGACCCGGGTTGTGCAGATGGAGCCGGGCCCCACACCCACCTTGACGGCATCGGCCCCTCGCTCCTTCAGAGCCCGGGCCCCCTCGGCCGTGGCAACGTTCCCCGCCACCAGTTGAGCCTCCGGAAAGGCTTCCCGGGCCCTGGAAACCGCGGCCAGGACACCCTCCGAATGGCCGTGGGCCGTGTCGATGACCAGGACGTCCACCCCTGCTTCCACAAGGGCCCGAGCCCGCTCCAGATCCTTCCTGGAGGCCCCTACGGCTCCGCCCACCCGCAGGCGACCGTGCTCGTCCTTGCAGGCATGAGGAAAGTCTCGACGCTTGAAGATATCCTTGACGGTGATGAGCCCCTTGAGAATCCCCTCTTCGTCCACCACCGGCAGCTTCTCGATCCGATGCTGGTGCAGGAGTCGCTCGGCCGTTTCCAGGGTCGTGCCCACAGGAACCGTCACCAGACCCTCTGACGTCATGACCGAGCCGATGGGCTGATCCAGGTCCGTCTCGAATTGGAGATCCCTGTTGGTGATGATCCCCACCAGACGGCCGTCCTTCTCCACGATGGGGACTCCGCTGATGGAGAACTTCGCCATGAGGGCATGGGCTTGCCGGAGGGTTCCATCGGACCCCAGGGTGATGGGATTCAGGATCATGCCGCTTTCAGATCGCTTGACCCGATCCACTTCCTGAGCCTGGACGTCCACCGGCATGTTCTTGTGGATGATCCCGATTCCCCCTTCTCTGGCCATGGCGATGGCCAGGCGGGATTCCGTCACCGTGTCCATGGCGGCGGAAACGAGGGGGATCTGGAGAGTGATTGTGTTGGTGAGCAAGGAGCCGAGGTTCGTCTCCCTGGGATGTACGAGAGAGTGGCCGGGCACCAGAAGGACATCGTCAAACGTCAGACCTTCGCCGAGGATCTTCTCCTTCTCTCCCACGATCTCCGCCATGGAGTGCCCTTCCCTTCTCACGATATGTAAATGGTGACCACAGACAGCGCCCGCCGTTCCCGGGTCCCCCGGAAAGGGGCCCCGGGAGGCGGGCGCCATGTCCTCTGCTCATCTCTTTTCGACTGCTGCATGGGCCATGATATCCGGACCCTCGGAAGAGTGTCAACCCGATCTCCTGACCCCCGGGCGCCCACCGCCGGGAGACGGTCAGCTCTCCCCGGCTTCTCCGGAGGTCCGACTGGAAGAACCTTGGCCCGTTCCCTCTCCGCCGGAGGAGGCCGAAGAGCCCTTCGGAGGTCTGTACCCCCTGGAGGAGGAGGGCCTGGGGGAGGAGCCGGGTCCCTGCTTTCCCTCGACCCCTCCGTTCAAATCCCCCAGGAGGTCCTTCCCCACTTTCGTGACGTTGGAGAGCACCTTGTCCGCCGCCGCGATGAGCTGGAAGGCTTCCCGGAGGCTGGATGGACTCACAGCCCTTCTCCTCAACTGATCCTCCAGCTTCTCGGCAAATCCCTGGAGCCCGGACGCTTCAACCGGGAGATCTTTTGTATATTTGGTTTCCAGGAACTCGACAAAATCCAGAGCCTGATATACCTGCTCTTCCGGAAGGCTCTCTATCTTCCGGATGAGCCTGGCACGAAGCACGTCATGCATGAAGAGAAACTCCTTGACCGATGACGAAAGAGGTCATTCTGAAGGATAACACGCCAGGCAGGGCACGTGGGAGTGAGTGCCCCGAAAACTTCCGATTCAGATCCCCTCCCTCCCCCTGGAGCATCCCTTGACTCGACTCGCCGATGAGAGCTCCGTCGGCTCCGGAGACCTGTCCCGGTCCGAAACAGGGATGCCCGGGAGTCGGGATGAGGACCTGCACCACTGGAAGCCCCTGGCCATCTCGACGGGGGCATGTGCCCTCCTGGCCCTCCTGGGCGGTACCCTCCAGGGCCTCCTGCACCTGGAGTCCGTAGCCCTTGTCTTCTATGCCCTGGCATACCTGGCAGGGGGGTGGAAGGCCACCTGGGAGGCATTGCGGGCGCTGAACAGGGGAAAGCTGGAGGTGGACCTTCTCATGGTCACCGCCGCCGCTGGTGCGGCCTTTCTCGGGCACTGGGCGGAAGGCGCCATTCTCCTGTTTCTCTTTTCTCTGGGGAATACCCTGGAGGCTTTCGCCTTCGGCCGTACGCGACGATCCATCAGGGGCCTCATGGAGCTTCGGCCCGAATCTGCTTCCCTGGTGAGAGAGGAAGGGGAAGAAAAGGTCTCCATCCAGGCCTTGATCCCGGGCCAGCTCGTGAGAGTCCGCCCCGGGGAGCGCCTGCCGGTGGATGGGGTGGTGGCGGCGGGGGAATCCCCCGTGGATGAATCCACCCTCACCGGGGAAGCCGTCCCCCTTCGGAAACACCCGGGGGACGAGGTCTTTGCCGGAACACTGAATACCTCCGGCACCCTGGACATCCGGGTTACGCGTCTGGCTGGGGATACGACGCTGGCGAGGGTGATCCGGATGGTGGAAGAGGCCCGGGAGGCCCGAGCCCCCGCACAGAGTTGGATCGAGAAGGCGGAAGGGACCTATGCCGGCGTCATTCTCATGGGAGCGGTCCTGGCCATCCTCTTCCCTCTTGCCGTCCTCGGCTGGGATTTCCATGAAGCGTTCTATCGGGCCATGACACTCCTGGTGGTCGCCTCGCCCTGCGCACTGGTCATCTCCATCCCCGCCACCATCGTTTCAGCCGTGTCCAACGGAGCCAGGAACGGCATCCTCTTCAAGGGCGGCGCCCATCTCGACGCTCTGGCCGGCATCCGTGTCATGGCGTTCGACAAGACGGGGACCCTGACGCAGGGTCGGCCCGAGGTTGCCGGTTTCTTCCATCTCCTGAAGGGCGACGCTCCCGGAGAAGTCATCGTGAGTCCGGAGGTGGCCGAGGTCATGACCCGACTTCCATCCCGGGTGTGCCCCGTCATGGACCCGGCTCGCGGCACCATGGGACGGTGTCCGGGTCTCGGATCCGAAGACGAGGATTTTCTCCGTCTCGTAGCGGGATTGGAGTCTCGTTCCGAGCACCATGTGGCCCAGGCGGTTCTCCGGGCCGTGGAAGCCATGGGTCTGACCGTTCCCGAGCCAAGGAGCTTTTCGTCCTTTCCCGGACGTGGGGTGGAAGGGACGGTGGAGGGCATCAAGATCACACTGGGACGACGGGAGTGGGTGGAGGAGCGGATCGGAACGGCGGTCCCGGCAATTCTTCTCCGCTGGCTCGAGGAGGGTGGAAGAAGCACGGCTTCCCCCATCTTCGTGGCGGCGGACGGCTCCCACGTCGGGGCCATGGTGATTGCGGATCAGCCCCGTCCGGATGCGGCCGCCGCTCTGGCCAACCTGAGAAAGGGCGGCATCCGGAAGATCGTCATGATCACAGGCGACGATCCCCGGACCGCAGAGCACATCGCACGGAAGGTGGGTGTGGACCGGATCTACGCCAAACTCCTCCCCCAGGAGAAGACCCGGATCCTGGAGGACCTGCGGAAAGAGTTCGGCGCTGTGGCCATGGTTGGGGACGGGGTGAACGATGCCCCCGCCCTGGCCACGGCGGACGTGGGGATCGCCCTGGGCGCGGCAGGCACCGACGTTGCCCTTGAAACAGCCGATCTGGTCATCATGGGAGAGGATCTCGGTGGGATTCCCTACGCCCGGGACCTGAGCCGGAGGGCTCGAAGGATCGTCTTGCAGAACCTGGTATTCGCCTCCGGCGTCATCCTCGTCCTGGTGACCCTGGCCCTCACGGGAAACATCACTCTGCCCGCCGGAGTCATCGGACACGAAGGAAGCACCATTGTGGTGGTGCTCAACGGTCTTCGTCTGCTTCGTCAGTCCCCTCCGGCCAGGAAAGGCTCCAACTCCGAGGCCGCGAGGATCTTCATGAATGCCTCCGCCGTCGCCCCGGCCAGGACCGAGACGGCAGCAGACCCGTTGGCCATGGCCAACCGGGGAAAGTAAAGCTTGAAGCGGACTTCCGTATCCGCCTCCAGGGGATCTTCTTCCGGGCCCGGGAGCCGGTAACGAAGGGTCAGGGGGGTTCTGTATCCCCCCGGGAGGCTCTTCCTTGCCGTTTCGGCCATTGAGGCCAGGGCCGCCCGGGGATCGGAGAGCTCCCGGAGGGCCGGCCCGTCCAGTACCAGGGCAAGGTTTCCCTTCAGCCCACGGCTGGTCTCGTCCAGAAAGGCATCGATGCTGATCCAGTCCGGAATGCCGGGCCGGTGGAAGAACAGATACGCGCTCCGGGACGAGTCCCCGGCCCATCGTCCCTCGAACTCGTAGCTCGTGGTCTTCTGGAGTCCCGACAGCTCCCATCCCGCCTCCTCCAGCCCCGTCCGTACGGCTTCCAGAAAAGGCTCGAGGGTGAGAATGGCATCCGGGGATGGAGACTCAGTCATGTTCCCGTCTCCGGGTCGCCCTGGCGGGAAGCCGGCCCGTGCTCCGCACCAGGACTGCCATTTCAGCATGGACCCACTTATCAAGAATCACTATT
>CAZSDD010000042.1:16620-25537 GCA_964605505.1 uncultured Gemmatimonadaceae bacterium
TGACTAGCTTTGAATATTCATATGGGAAAACAATCCGGCCTTCTTTCGGAGCTTTCAGTTCGTTCTATGGAAATCACGCCCCAAGCCGTCGATACCCGTCTCCGCCGGGCCCTGGAAACCACCGGTCACCGTTTCACGGAGCAGAGAGCGGCAGTCTATCGATTCCTCTCCTCTACCACCAGCCACCCGAACGCCGACGAAGTGTTCCAGGGAGTTCGGGAAAAAGTGCCGGGAATCTCACTGGCCACAGTCTACAAGAGCCTTGAAACCCTGGTAACGTGCGGTCTGGCAGTGAAGCTTTCCTACAGTGACGGCTCTGCCCGCTACGACGGCCGAACGGACCCGCACCATCATGCCCGCTGTGTCTCCTGCGGTCGGGTGATGGATGTTCCGGGAGAGTTTTCCCGGGAGGAGATCAGGGATCTGGGAGAGGGGTTGCAGGGGTTCACCGTCACAGGTTACCGTCTTGAATTGATGGGCCGCTGCGAGGCCTGCACCCACGAGGCCTGACCGATCGGGCCAGGAACACCAAGGAAAACCGGGGGCACATGCGGGTCAGACTCGTCCGTTTTTTTATCATCCTCGTGCCGGGCATCTTGAGCCTGGCCCTTCTCCCTTTCCCTTCCCGCCGGGGATTTTCGGGCCCGGCCCCTCTTTCGTCACATCCGGCCACGCCCACCGCCTCATCCGCCGGGGTCCATCTCACGTCCGCCCTCACCGTCAGGGCTTCTGTGGAGGCCGACCTTGAGGTGGAGGAGTTGCGCCGTGACCTCCGGACAATCCTGACCTCGACCGGAAACCGCAACGGAAGGTGGTCGGTTCTGGCCGTCTCCATGGATCAGGGAGACACCCTTCTGGCCCTGAATGTCCGGGAGCCCATGGTTCCGGCTTCCAACATGAAGGTCCTCACCACGGCCGCCGCCCTCTACGCTCTGGGCCCGGATTTCCGGTACACGACCTTTCTTCTCACCGATGGACAGCAGAGAGGAGAGGAGCTTGACGGGGATCTCATTCTCTATGGAACGGGGGACCCGACACTTTCGGACCGCTTCTTCCAGGGAGAGACGGCGGCGCTGGATACCCTGGCCGGCATGATCCGGGAGAGGGGAATCCGAGAGATCAGGGGAGATCTCGTCATCGACGGGAGTTATTTCCAGGGGCCCGAGATTCATCCGGAATGGTCCCCGAAAGACCTGAACGATCCATTCGCCGCTCCGGTGGCAGCCGTGATCTTCAACGAGAATCTGGTCACGGTCCGGGTGGAGGCCAGCCGGACGGTGGGTTTTCCCCCCCTGATCCACGCCATGCCCGAAGGCTCCGGGATTCCGGTTCTGAACACAGCGATCACCGCCCCGGGAGGGACCCGGCCACGGGTTTGGCTCTTCCGGGAGACTCCCTGGGATCCCATCGGCATTGAGGGTGAAATCCCCGTCGGAGGCCGGGATGTGTGGCGAGAGCTCCCCGTACCGGATCCCCTGGTGTTTACCGGGCGCATTCTCAGGAGCGTCCTGAAAGAGAGGGGAATCCACGTTTCAGGGCACGTTCGGGTTCTGCGCAACCCTTCGGCGTCGGTGCTTCCTCCCCCTGACCTCGCAGGGGACCCGGGAAGCAGCCCGGCACCCGTAATTCTAGCCGTTCACGAATCTCCCCCTCTTCTGGACATCCTCACGGTCGTGAACAAGGAGAGCAACAACCTCCTGGCGGAATCCGTGGCCCGGACCCTGGGAAGATTGGTGATGGGGGACGGGTCCTTCGAGGGGGGGATGGCAGCGGTGGCAGCGTTCCTCACTTCCCGAGCGGGAGTGCCCCGGCACGAATTCAACCTCCGGGACGGATCGGGTCTTTCCCCCGAAAACCGGATATCGGCAGGAGCGCTGGTACAGGTCCTGACCTTCATGGCCGAATCGCCCCTCTGGGATGATTTCTGGAGCACCCTACCCGAAGCCGGGGTCCGGAGGGAGCTCAGGCGAATGGGGGCCGGTCCCGCCGCCAGGAATCTCCGGGCCAAGACGGGCACCATGCGGGGGGTTTCGGCCTTGAGCGGAATGGTGAGGACCCGCTCGGGAGAACGGGTCCTCTTCAGCATTCTCTCCAACGAGGTCTCGTCGGAGTACCGGGCCAAGCGAGCCGAAGATCAACTGGGGATTCGACTGGCCTCTCTTTCGAGAGCGTCCAACCGGAGCCTGCCGCAGAAGGCCGTTTCAGAGCTGGTCGGGGGCTCGAACTGAAGCCCGGCGCCTCTGCGGCCTGCGGTCCCTGCCGTTACCGGGCGGCCTTCCCTTCTAACGCACTGCCAACCGGCCCGATCCCCGGCCGAGGGCGATCCTGAGCCGCCGCCGCAGCTCCTCGTCCGACATGGTCCGGAGGGTCCTCTCCGCCGTCCTGGTGCTGTTCCAGCGAACGTCCTCCAGGGGAAATCCTTCCCGGGGATCCTCCCCTTCCGGAGTGACCACGAACGCGAAGCGCCCCTTGTAGTCGTCGCCGGGCCTTTCCTGGATCGTGGCGATCCAGGTCGTCCCGGAATCATCCTTGAATTCTCTCATCCGTCCTCTCGTGATTTTCCGGTTTCCACCAGGCCGCCCGCCCGGATCCCGGGCCGAACAGGTCCGTCATAAGGTGGGCTGTCCGCAACGTGCGCCGGAGGAAGATAGGCACTCGGAAAGCGGGTCACCAGGGAGGCGGCGCTCCGGTTGGACGATTCCCGATACGTTCATAGATTTCGGACAATGGCCGCCATTGAAGGGGGGATCTTGAGAGCTGCTTCGAGTGCCTGAGAAGGACAACGGCGGGAGGTTCGCCCCGTCCACACCTCCCATGGGCGGTGGCTCTGCCGATCTGGGCCTCCTGCTCATGGCCCTGATCTGGGGCGTGAACTTCCCTGTCATCAAGGCCGCCCTGGCAGAGATTCCCCCCATGGCCTTCAATGCCCTCCGATTTCCCCTGGCCAGCCTCACCGTCCTGCTCATCATTCGGATCCGGGGAGAGTTGACCTGGCCGGAGCGGGTGGATCTGCCCCGGGTATTCCTGCTGGGCTTTCTGGGAAATGTGCTCTACCAGGGATTCTTCATCTTCGGCCTGGACGGGACGCTTGCGGGAAACGCGAGCATCCTCCTGGCCACCATCCCTGTCTGGACCCTCTCCCTCTCCACCCTTCGGCGCCACGAGGCCCGGGGAGCCATGGTATGGGTCGGGATCGGGGGAACCCTGCTGGGCATGGTCCTGGTCGTCCTGGGGGGAAATCTCTCCCTGGGCCTCCAGCGCGGCACACTGCCGGGAGATCTCCTCATGGTGGGCGCCGCCATGACCTGGGCAACCTACGCCGTGGGGTCCAGAAATCTGGTGAGAAAGTACGGGGCTCTGCCCGTCACTGCGTGGACCCTCTGGATAGGAAGTGCCGGCCTGGTCGTCCTGGGCCTTCCAGACCTCTTCCATGCCCCCCTTGCCGACGTGTCCGGCATGGCCTGGGGAGGTGTATTCTATGCCGGGGTCATGGCCGTGGGTCTCGCCTATATCCTCTGGAACCGGGGGGTTCGTCGGATCGGAAGCTCCCGGACCGCAGCCTACCAGAATCTGGTACCGGTGGTGGCGCTCCTGGTGGCTTGGGCCTGGCTGGGCGAAAAGCCCACAGGGCTGCAGATCGGCGGTGCCGCTGTCATCCTGGCCGGTGTGTCCCTGGCCCGGATGGGACAGTAGGAAGCAGGACCGCCGGCTCAGGAAATTTCCCCACCCGACTCCAGTTCCTTCCGGTGGACGACTTCCGGGAACTCGTAGTAGAGGACCCCTTCCTTGGAGATCTCGCACCGAACCCTGAACCCGTCATCCATGGAGGCGAGGATCTTCTCCGCAGCCGGGAGGGACAGGTTGAGGTCTGCCGCGACCTCCGTCACGGTAAGGGTGCCGCCTCTGTGGGTGGCCAGGCGGAGAACCTTCTGCTGCAGCCGCTGCATCAAAACCTTCCGACGCTCGTTCAGGGCCCTGAGTCCCCACCAGAAGCCACCGGTCCCGGCAGCCCCGAAGGCACTACCGACGGCGATGAGAGCCGCTTCCGTCTCGACGATCCCCATCACCACCATGAGCGTGGCGAGAAGGATGAGCCCCACTCCCAGGACCCTCCTGAAAAGGCCTCCACGAGGAAGCGGGTCATCCCCTTCCGAAGCCATCGGCGCCTGGGACCTGCTCTCCCGGGGCGGTGGCAGGGCCTGGGGGAAACGGTGCCAGGTCAAACCGCAGCTGGGACAGATGATCTGATTCCGCTTCCAGAGCCAGTAGCCGATCCCTCCCAGGCCGTAGGTGAATACGCTGACCCCCACCAGGAGGGCCACATGGGAGGCTCTCTTGAAATAGGGGATTCCATCCCCCTGATAGCCACATCGGGGACAGCGGCGAACACCGCTGGAGAGATACACTCCTGTGGAAACGGCTGCCCCACAAGTGGGGCACCGGTTCATTCCCGGCTCTAGATATTCTCCACAGGTGGAGCAACGCATGTTTCGTCGGCCCGGGGATCGGGGTGCGGGTGGAGTCTGGGCCCGTTCAGGGAACCTGATCCTAACTCATTACGGAATCTTCTCCGGGAAGATTCATGCCGGCTACTGCAAGCGAACGACCAGGATTCGAAGCCTGGACGCCGGGTCCGGAACCCGGCCCTCGGATCCGCTGAGGTTCACAGCCAGACCACCGGTTTCCGGCGTTGTAAGAATGTAGTAGTCGGCAGCGGAAGACCAGAGGGATCCGGAAATCGAGAAGGGAGATCCGTCCAGCGAGGTCGGACGCAGAGGGTAGGTGCCGTCTGCCTGGGCCAGGACCTGCCTGAGATGCACCCCCTGGACCTGAAGACCGGAGCGCACTGGAATGCCGAGCCCGTCGAGAAAGAGGGACCCGGCCCAATCCGAGAGGATGTCCGCCCAGTCTCTCCGGGTGGCCGAAGTGACATTGTCGATGCCGGTTCGGGTTGAACCCGTGAGCGTTCGAATGAATTCATCTCCACTTTCTCTGCCGTAGAGATGCTTCAAAAGGAGCCATCCGGCGCCGCGTTCCGCCAGCGTTCCAGGAGGCAGGGTCGCCAGGACGCTCACCTGGCTGGGATTCAGGAGGAATCTCTGGGCCCGGCTCCAGTTTCCTCGCTGAAAGTCCCTGGCCCCGACGGGATCCCCGGACCGGCGGTAGGCCTCCCCCACCAGGTCCTCGGCCATCTGTGCCAGGGCCTCCGACAGCCAGAGGGCGTCCTGGGCCGAAGCTCCACCCTGGAGGATCCGCTGGTTGAAGTGGACCATGTGCTCGAACTCGTGGGCCAGGATGGCCGGCAGTGAGCCCAGAAGGGCCGTCCTGCTCAGGGAAGGCCCATGAATCCCGGTGGGGTCCGGGACGACGGCATAGAAGATCTCCCCCTTGTTGCTTCCGGCCTGGCCGGCCAGAAGATCCAGCCCGAAGAAGAACCCTCCCACATACCCATCGGAGGCTTCAGGGGTCAGCCGATTCACCCCCGGAGTGAAGAGGACGATGACCCGGCCATTCCCGTCCAGATCTGATTCGGGGCCGAAGATCCCCGTGACGGTGGGATGGATGAAATTCTCGAACTGCTCGGCGAAAGAAGCGAGATCCCCATCGGAAAACCCTCCGGAAGGCGAGTCCTCGTCGACGTAGATCAGGCAATGATCGGTAATATGCCGGATTTCGGCCGAAACCTTGTCGAACCCGTTGTCCTTGTTGAGGACCTTGAATTCCCGCTTGGCTCCCAGCTGAGGAGGCGCCGGAGCCGGCGAGGGGGAAAAGGCTCGTGGTCCTTCCGACTCCAGGCCGACCGCCTCCCGGAGCCACCGCCGCTCCAAGGCCCTGAAGTGGCGCTCCCATTCCCAATGGGCCTCCGGAACCGGTCCCGACTCCCGGGAACCTCCACCGCCTTCCTCGGGGGAGATCCGCCGTGGAGAAGGAGAGACAGGCCATCCTTCATTCTCCTCGAGGCCCGTGAGCTGCACGGAATATTCCGCGCTCCCGACGGTTCCGGTGCTGTGGGTCACCAGGAGGTACCTGGCCCCCGGAATGGACGGAAGACGGAAACAGCCCAGGCCCTCCGAGGCGTCCAGGATCCTGTCTTCTCCCGCCGCCAGGGCCAGGTACACGTCCCCTCCGAGGACATCGAGGGGCCTCGCCTCAGTCCTCAGGCTCCCGATCCGGACCTGCAACGCGACCTCCCTGCTGGGCAGGCATCCCGGCACCTCCACGCTGAGCGTTGTTTCGGAAGCCTCCACCACCCTTCCCCGGATGTCTGAAAAGGTCACCACGTTTTGCGAAGCAAGGGAGCTGAAGTTGTTTCCCTCCAGGAGAATCATGTCCCCGGCAGCGACCGGGCCCTCCGGTACCACGGTCAGCTCCGGTTCCAGGATGGCCTGGGCACCGAAATCGGCAGGGGAGGCCGTCATCCCTGCCACTGATGCCCGGACCCGGTAGCCTCCCAGTTGGGGACCCAGGGTCAGCCGGGCCTCCGCCACCCCCCCGGAGTCGGTGAAGGAGGAAGGGGGGTCAATCCAGGCTCCGGATCCCTCCAGGATTTCCCACCGGACCTTGATTCCCTCCCTGGCGCTCCCGTTCGAGAGCGTCTGGACCCGGACACGGAACGGTTCCGGCAAAAGGGTTCCGGGGCCGGCAGACTGCCCGTCTCCGGCCAGGACCAGGATCTCCAGGTCCACCGTCCCGGGCCCCGTAGAGCCGTCATCCCGGCAGGCCTGAAGAACGGCGAGGCCGGCCAGGGTCAGGACGAGGAGATAACGAGTGGCCGGGAAACCAGGGCCAGAGGGCGATGATTGCAGCAAGAGCGTTCCCTACCTCTGGATCCGTGTGACTTCCAGCAGGTCCAGGATGGGGTTGCCGGTGAGGGCGGCTGCGCCGGTCCTGAGGCGACCCACCACCCGGATTCTTTGAAGCGGAATCAGGCCCTCGACCTCCGGCACTCGATCCGGGGGGACCGCCACATAGACGAAGAGCCCGGAAGAGGCAGGGACCCGGGTCAGCAAAAAGGGTTCGCCCTCATAGAAATCGGTGCGGATCTTCTCCGCCCGCTCCAGGGACACGAACTGGAGCTCCCACGAGACCGTCCTTCCCCGGTACAGCTCGGGCTCCGTGGCGACTCTGGAAGGCGTGACTTCCCCCGAGGCCGTGATTCCGGAGATCTCGGCCACTCCCCCTGCCGGAGCCCAGGTCCAGCCCTCCAGGTGAACCCGCACCCAGTTCCCCTCCCTGGCCATGACCTTCAACTCCGTTTCGGGATGGACCAGGCCCAGAGTATCTCCGTCGGGGCCCGAGAGAAGAGCCGCCCCTGCGGCGGACGCCCTCCACCACTCCGGATCAACCGCAGGATTCGGCCGGGAATCCTCCGGCCCGGCTCCCGCCGGGGAGGGCGCGTCATCCGTCTCCACTGACTCCCTCCAGATCCAGACATCCCTTCGGACCCGGGTCCAGCCGGTGCCTTCCTCCACCCGGCTCAGGAGCGTGCCCTCCACCAGACGGGCCAGAATGGTCCCTGAAGGTTCGGCCCTGAGGTTCTCCCTGGGAGTTACGGATACACGAAGGTCGAAGCCGAGACGATCCGTGATCTGGATGGATTGGGTCCAGATCCATCCCTCCATCCGGACCTGCACCCACTGTTCCTCCAGGGCAACGACGGAAAAGGAGGCACCGGGAAGGGCCCGCCCGAGAATCAAGCCCTGGGGCTCCGTCCGGATATTTTCCTCCACCATCAGTGTGGCGACGTCCTGCGCCGGGAGATCCAGGGGGAACCCCGTAAGGGAAGAAAGGAGGATGGAGAAGGCCAGACCTCCGGATGCCGCGAGGTGCGAAGAGGGGAAAGACATGTTGAAACGAAAAGGCCCTCAGAAGTGTTAAATGGAAGATCGAGTGAACGAGGGCCGGAACCCACCTTGAATCTGCTCCAGGGGCTGGGTACAGTCAATTCCGGTCGTTTCATCGTCCATGAAGATCTCCCCCGTTGCACGGGGCCCGGACCCCTGCCTAGCTTGCCGGGTCCAATGCTATTTCCAATTGGTGGTCCTGGTGGCCCCCGGAATCGATTTCATGAAACTCACCGGAAAACGTACTACTCTGGCGATCCTGGTCCTGTCGGCCCTCCTCGCACCCGGAGCGGCTGATGGCCAGTCCATCCCCTCACCCTATCGGTTCCTGGAGACCAGGCAGGAGGTCGACGTCTTTCTGGGTACCATGAGCCCCGGCACCGGTCGGTTCGATCTCGGTCCTCAACCCGGAACGGCCCTGGGAGCCCGCTACGGAATCAATGTGGCGGGGCCTTTCGGGCTGGAGGGGGTGGTTACGTATCTCCCCACCGAACGGTCCATCATCGACCCGGGGCGGGCGGAAGGGGACTTCAAGGTGGGGGAGATGCCCTCCGATGTGGTCATGCTGGACGCCCGCCTGCGGTTTGCCCTTACGGGAAACCGGACCTGGCACGGGCTGGCCCCCTTTGTCCTGGCCGGAGGGGGGGTGGCCTTCGACGCCGCCGGTGGTGATGAAGACCAGGAGATCCTCCTCGCCGACGACCGGTTCAAGTTCGGGACTTCCTTCGTGGGGATGCTGGGCGGCGGGGCTCGGTGGTTTCCGGGGGAGCGATTCTTCTTCCGCGCCGATGCCCTCCTGTTCCTCTGGCAGCTCAAGACCCCACGGGGATTCACGGATCCCGAGCGGGCCTTCGAGGGGGTGGAAGAGAAGGAGTGGGTCAGCGGTCCATCCTTTTCCGTCGGTTTCGGGATCCGTTTCTGAGGCAGATCCACTTTCTGAGGCAGATCCACTTTCTGAGGCTCTGAGACAGATCCACCCCGGATACGAACATGACCCGGTTTGAAAAGAGAACTCCTGACTGGCTCTCGGTGAAGGATGCCATGGACCGGGTGCTATCCCGGGGAACTGCCCT
>CAZSDD010000043.1:0-24503 GCA_964605505.1 uncultured Gemmatimonadaceae bacterium
GCCACTTTCCTGGACGCTTCCAGAAGACCGACCCGATCCAATACTACGGATGAGTCCCGGGAGAAGGTTTCGGCGTTGCCGTAATATACCACGTCCAACCCCAGGTCCCGGAGAAGGCCCGTGGCGCCTCTGGCGGCCCCTGCCTCCCCGCCTCCATTCAGGACCTCCACCCGGAGTCGCCCTTCGGAGAACCGAGGAGCCACGTAACCGGGTCCCGGAACAGAGAGCGGCCGCCACTGGGAGAGAGCGGATCCCAGGAGGATTCCGACTCCCAGGAGCACCGTGATGAGAATCAGACCTCTGAGGCGCTGGCCCATTCCCGGCCCTCCGTCATGCGGTTCCAGAACGCCACAGTCTCGGCCCTCAGGGGTCGGCGCCGCTCCAGGAGGTGCCGGAGGCGGGCCTCCAGAATCTCCCTCACCACTTCTTCCAGCTCGTGGGAAGCCCGGCGACGGAGCCTGGCCCGCCAGTTCTCCCTCAATTTCCTCCCCGGCTCCAGGAAGTCGGCGGCAAAGAGAGCCAGGCCGATCTCGGAAAAATCAGGGGAGCCGAGGGTATGGAAGGCGATGGCGTGGAGGAGGGGCCCATCGGCCACCCCCGCCTCTTCCAGGCGCCGGGCTGCCGCCGGCCCGTGGAGGACCTTCCCGGGATAGGCCCGGAGAGGGCCGTCCACCAGCTGCCTGAGCTCGTCGGGGCTGGCGTCCCGGAGACAATCGTGGAGGTACCCCGCCGCGGCCCACCGGGCCACGTCCTTCGAGGAGGCATTCCGTTCCAAAGCCCAGGACCGGAGAAGCTCGCCCACCCTACCCATGTGTCTCCGCCGCTCCTCGCCCGCCTGTGTCCACTCCGGAAACCGACCTTCCGAAGCGGCTTCCACCAGGGGGTGCAAGGCCCTTCGGGAGGAAGAAGGCATACGATCAGGCCCCCAGGACCTGGTTGTCGATGAGCCGGGTGAGACCGCAGTAGCCGGCCACCATGGCCACGGTGCCGGGGAATGCGGGATCCACCGGTTCCAACGTCTCGGGATCCACCAGCTCCAGGTACTGAAGGGCCAGCCGCGGATGCCTGCTCAGGACCTCCCGGAAGATCCCTTTCAGGGCACCGGAGGAAGTCTCCCCTTCGGCGAATCCCCGCCCAAGGACCTGGAGCCCCCGGAAAAGACCCAGGGCGTCTTCCCGGGCCTCAGGGGTGAGGAAGACATTTCTGGAACTCATGGCCAGGCCATCCTCTTCCCGGACGATTTCGCCCGTGAGGATCTGGACATCCATCTCCAGGTCCAGGACCATCCGCCTGATGAGGACGGCCTGCTGGTAATCCTTCTGGCCGAAGGCCGCGAACCGGGGCCGGAAAAGTCCGAAGAGCCGCGCCACCACGGTCAGGACCCCCCGGAAGTGCCCGGGCCTGTAGGCTCCGCACAGGACCGAGCCCATGGGACCCGGATCCACAGTGACCTCGGGATCCCCGCCCGGATACATCTCTTCCACGGAAGGATGAAAGACCAGGTCTACGCCCCTGGCCTCAAGAAGAGCCATATCCCGATCAAGGTCCCGGGGGTATCGGTCCAGATCCTCCCCCGGGCCGAATTGAAGGGGGTTCACGAAGACAGAGGCCGCGATGAAATCGGCTCGCTCCCGGGTTTCATCCACCAGGGAGAGATGCCCGTCGTGGAGGTAGCCCATGGTGGGAATCAGGCCCAGGAAAAGCCCCTTTCCGCGAACCTTCTCCAGGGCCCGGTGCAGGCCGGCCCGGGTGGAAGCCAGGATCATTCCGGACTGTCCGAGAAGGAGTGCTCCGGACCCGGATAGCGGCCTTCCCGAACCTCCCGGACATACGCTTCCAGGGCCTTCCGGGTCTCCGACTCCAGATCTCCGAACCGCCGCAGAAACCTGGGATTGAACCCCTGGGTGAGTCCCAGGGCGTCGTAGAGGACCAGGACCTGTCCGTCACATTCGGGGCCGGCGCCGATTCCCACGGTGGGAACGGTGAGAGATCGGGAGATCTCTCCGGCCAGAGACGCCGGGACCAGCTCCAGGACGATACTGAAGCACCCGGCCTCTTCCAGGGATCGGGCCTGGGCTTTGAGGCGCTCGGCACCGGCCTCTCCCCTCCCCTGGACCCGGTATCCCCCAAGAGCATGAACGGATTGGGGGGTGAGGCCGATGTGGCCCATCACCGGGATCCCCGCCTGGACCAGGGCCTCCACCGTCCTGCAGGTGGCCCCTGAAGCCCCCTCCAGCTTCACCGCCTCCACGCCGGTCTCCTTCAGAATCCTTCCCGCATTCCGAAGCCCGTCTTCCGGAGAGACCTGGTAGCTCAGGAAGGGCATGTCCAGGACCAGGAAGGTATCCGGAGCCCCCCTTCGGACGGCCTTTCCATGATGGATCATCTCATCCATGGTGACAGGAACGGTGGAGTCATATCCCAACACCACCTGCCCCAGGGAATCCCCGATGAGGATGAGGTCCACCCGGGCCTCCTCCACATAACGGGAGAAGAGAAAGTCGTAGGCCGTCAGGACCACGATCTTCTCTCCCCGGCGCTTCATCTCCAGGAATCGGGGAAGGGATCCTCCGGGCTTCCTGCTACCGCTTTCGGTGGACACGAGATGTTCCCTTCGTCGGACCCCGTGAGGGTCAGAAGTGTCATGCCCCGAGGTGCTGCCTCAGGCCCTCGGAAAGAGGGCAAGTTTTCAAGGTTAGGATCAGCCGGGAGGAGTGTCAATCCGGCGGAGCGGCCGAGGGTTTCTTTTTTCCTGGCGGCTGCACCGGGAGATGGAGACCCTTACATTTCCGAATGGCCATGATCTGGGACACCCTTCTCGTATCGGCCCTCCGCCGGGAGCTGGAGCCTCTCCTGGTAGGGGCTCGACTGAGGGGGCACGTCTTCCGCTGGGACCAGCGAGAGCTGGTCCTTCACTTCCGATCCGGGACCCTGAAGTGGCACCTGCATCCGGAGAAGGGATGGGTGACCTTCGGTGCCCCGGAGGACCCCGGCGAAGACGCCCGGCCCCTGGCCGCCGAAGTAAGACGGATCCTGGCGCCTCCGGACGAACGGCTCCTGGAGATCCACTTCCAGCGGCCCCGGGGGCGCGCCCGGTTCTACCGCCTGGTGGTGGAGCTCATGACCAACCAGTGGAACGCCCTCCTTCTCGAGGGATCCGAGGGCCGAATCCGTCACCTCCTCTGGACCCGGCACCTGGAAGACCGGGATCTGGTGGTGGGGCAACGGTACCGCCCGCCGCCCGCATCGAGTCGAAAAGGGATTCACGATTCCCTGGACCCGGGGGATTGGGAGGCCCTTCTGGAGGGCCTGGAAGCCCAGGAGGCCCGAGAGACGCTTCTGGAACAGGTTGCCTTCACCTCCCCCATCAACCTTCCCCACATCCTGAAGGGGGGTGACGGGAAGACGGCGGATCCCCCGAATTCATCTGCCGCCTTGCATCGGTGGCGCCAGCTGAAGGCCATGGAGCCCGCCAGGCCCTGCCTCCTCCATACCGGGAGGGGCAAGCAACCGTATCCCCTCGTCATCCGGGAATTCGACCATACCGAATTCCCCGATCTTCTCTCCGCCATTCGGGCAGTGTCACCGGAAGCCTCTTCCGGAAGCCAGCAGGCGGAAGTCCGGGAAAAGGAAGAACTGGCCCGAGCCCTCCACCAGGCCCGAGGGCGGGTCCGGGGAATCCGAAGGGAGATGGAAGAAGCCGAAGATCCGGAGGAGCCGAGGACCCTGGCGAACCTCATCCTGGCCCGGCTGGGAGAGATTCCCCGGGGGGCGGGTTCGGTGAGCCTCACCGGATTTCAGGGAGAGCAGGTGGAGGTGACCCTGGACCCGGCCCTTCCTCCCCAGGAAAACGCCGAGAAGCTCTACCGGGAGGCGGCTCGGCGGGAGCGGGCCCGGGATCGCCTTCCCGCCCTGCTGAAGGAAGCGGAAGAGTCGGTCCAGGCCCTGGAAGGGCTCCGGAAAAGGCTGGAGGAAGGGGATGTCACTGCACAGGAGATCCGGGAGGAGATTCCGGACCGGGGCAGAAAGAAGAAGAAGCCGGGCCAGAGGCAGGAGGAACGCCTGCCCTATCACTCCTTCATCAGCTCCGGCGGCCTGGAGATCCGTGTGGGCCGGGGCTCGAAGGAGAACGATGACCTCACCTTCCGGCACTCCCGGCCCGATGACGTGTGGCTGCACGCCCGGGACTCGGCGGGGGCCCACGTCATCCTGCGCTGGAGCAAAGACGGGAATCCGCCTCGAAAGGATCTCGGGGAGGCAGCCACCCTGGCCGCCCTGAACTCAGGAGCCCGGAACGCCGGGACCGTCCCGGTGGACTGGACCCGCAGGAAGCATGTGAGAAAGCCCCGTAAGGCCCCTCCGGGAAGCGTCATCCCCCGGCAGGTCCAGACTCTCTTCGTGGAGCCGGACCCGGAGCTGCCGGCCCGCCTCAGGGCCGACCGTCCATCCCCTCCCTGAGCTGCCGGGCAAAGGCCCCGGCCTCCTCCCCCCCCCCCCTGTCCAGGGCGTTGATGAGGGCGCTCCCCACCACCACCCCGTCGGCCACCCCTGCCACCGCCGCCGCCTGGGCCGGGGTGGAGATGCCGAATCCCACGGCCACCGGAAGGTCCACCTGGCTCCGGATGGCCTCCACCTCAGCGGCCAGGGAATTCCGAAGATCGGTCCTGGCCCCGGTCACCCCGGTTCTGGAAATGTAGTAGAGGAATCCCCCCCCTCCCCTGGCGACCTCGGCGATGCGGGCCCCACGGGTGGTGGGAGAAAGGAGGCGGATCAGGTCGAGCCCCCCGTTTGAGATCTGCCGTTCCAGCTCCGGGTCGGCTCCGGTGGGAAGATCCGTCAGGAGAAGGCCCTGGGCCCCGGCCTCTACCGAATCGTTGACGAAGGCTTCCATCCCGTAGCGGAGAAGAGGGTTCAGGTAGGAGAAGAGGACCACCGGCGTATCATGACGGAGTCGGAATTCCCGGAGAAGGGCCAGGACTCCCCGTACGGTCATTCCTCCTTCCAGGGCCTGGAAGGAGGCCCGCTGGATGGTGGGCCCATCGGCCAGAGGGTCGCTGAACGGGATCCCCAGCTCCAGGATGTCCGCTCCGGCTTCCGTGAGGCCCTTCATCAGAGCCGATGAGGCCTCGGCGGAAGGGTATCCAGCCGTCAGATAAGGAATCAGGGCCACCCTTTTCCGGCCCCGAAATTCGTTGAACAACTGACGGAGAGGAGTGACGTGCTGGGACATGGGAACCATTGCTCCGGCGGTTGATGCCCGGCCACTGGGTCAGGGCCCGGGAGGGAACTCCCGAAGGCTGCCTTCAGAGGAGATAATCGCTGACCATGATCCCGTATCGCTGGGGATCCGCAGTCTTGATGATGGATCGGACCGGTTTTCCGGTGGCCGGATCCATTCTGGAAAGATCCAGGACCGTGTACTCGGATACAGGAACCCCCAGGGCGTCCGAGATGACCTTTACCGTGGGCTGATGGAGGCGATCCGGATCCTCATTCACTCCGGAAACCACGGCCATTTCCATGGTGTCCAGGATGACCAGGGTTCCGATGGGATAGACCCCGGTGGCGTTGATGAGGGCCTTCACCACCACAGGATCGAAGCCCCGCTCCGGGGAATCCCGCATCTCCTTCAGCACCACGTCCGGAGGCGAGGGCTGATACTGGTAGCTCCGGATGGAGGTTCCGGCGTCGAAGGCGTCGGCAACGCTCACGATGCGGGAGAAGAGGGTCGGCTTCCGGTCCCGGCGATTCTTCGGATAACCGGTGAGGTCCGTCTTCATGTGATGCTCGTAGGCCATGAGCATCTGCCGGTAGGGGACGTCCTGGAAGCCGTGGAGGTGGAACAGGGCCAGGAGACCCTCCGTGGGGTGCTGCTGAAGGTGAAACCACTCTTCCTCGGTGAGGCTCGCCGGCTTGTTGATGATGTCGAGGTCGATCCGGCTCTTCCCCAGGTCGTGAAAGAGCGCTCCCATGCCCAGCTCGTAAAGCTGGAGCCTGGACAGCTTCAGGCGCTGTCCGATGATGACGCTGAAGATGCTGACGTTCACACAATGGGTGAAGGTGTACTCATCATAGTCCCTCAACGTCGTCATGGTGATCATGGAGGATTCATCAGCCAGGACCTGATCCACGATCCCCTGAACGGTTCGCTTGACCCTTCGGACATTCACGGCCCTCTTCATGCGCATGTCGGTGAGGGCGTCCTTGGCCACTTTCACCGACTGGGCATAGGTCCGCTTGGCGGCGTGCAGGGCCTCCTCTTCCTCCGTACCCGGCTCCTGGACTTCGCTCTCCGGCAGGACCTGAATGTGAAGGATGGGCGCCCCGGACATGCGACTCATGAAGTCGGTGTAGGGGGCTTCACTTTCCGGGCTTCTGAGGAAGAGCGAAAGGAATGAGGCCCACTCTCCCACCTTCACACCCGGAAGCACCTCCAGGGCCCCCAGGCCTTGATCCTTCAGGGTACGGGCAAAGCTGCCGAAGGTGGAATAGTTGGAGAGGTCCAGGCGAAGCCGGACCTCGTTCAGGAAGAAGAAATCCCCCACGACCCGGAGTTCCAGCCCTCCCTCCTCCTGGATGATTGCCGTGATGAGGGTGTTCAGGTCCGTCAGCGCCTGCTGCACCGCGGTGTTCTCCAGGGGATAGAGCTTCAGCGCCCTGAGAGCGGCGTAGAAGGCCGTCAGGACCTTTCGTCCCGTATCCTGGATCTCGGCGGAATCCCTGGTAGAGCGATGGCTCGGAACGTTCACGCCTTCAGCCCTCCCCCCTCAACGCCCGGTTCACGGCCGTCCGAACCACCGGGTCCTGTTCCCCCTGTGCCTTGCGAAGCACCCTCTCCGCTTCCAGGGTACCGAACTTCCCCAGAGCCAGGGCCGCGCAGGCCCGGATCTCGCCGGATCCCTTCTTGCCCAGAAATCCCCGCCCGTTCAGGAGCCTGTCCAGCACCTTGATTCCTTCAGGGTCCTGGAGCAGGCCGTAACTTTCGAAGACGGCGACCTGCTCGGAGATGTCGGCCTGACGAATGGCTCTCCCCTGGATGACGGCCCGGAGATAGGGCGCCGCCGGCTGGTATCGGAGGGCACCCAGTGCCCTGGCCGCGGAAATGCGGATGTCCCTCTCCTCGTCATGGAGGGCTTCCTGGAGCCCCCCGACAGCCGAGGAGGCTTTGAGGTCCACAGCGGCTTCAACGGCGGCCAGGCGGACCCCGGGACTCTTGTGGGCCATGAGGTTCGCCACGTGCGGGGCGGCTTCCGAAAGGCCTATCTTCCCGGCCAGGCTACAGGCTCCAGCCACCACGACGGCATCCGGATCGTCCATGCATTCGATGACGGCAGCCCGATATTTCTGGGCGATCCCTTTCACCGCAGCCTGGATGATGGCCTTGATCCCCCTGTCCTCGGCCTCCTCCGCTGCCCGCAGCAATGGTCTGAGAGCTCCGGAACGAAGGTGGCGGAGAAAGGCCGCCAACTCGGAGGGACCCGGGGAAATGGCCCCATCCTCCAGAGCCCTGACCAGCTCCTCCAGGGTGGAGGGGGCGCTGACCTCGTTCAGGATCTGCCGGGCATAGACCCTGTGCTCCTCCTTCAGGGCGTCCTTCGCCGCCAGGAGGCGGGCTATCTCCTCCAGGACCATTCCGGCCGAGCTCAGGGCGCCCCGGCTCAGGAAATTCGGCAGGAGCGTGCGGAATATCTCCAGGATCTCCTGCTGCCGCTCCGGAAAACGCGGCTCCTCCACCCGATCGAAGAGGGCAGCCAGGACGTCCCCCCGAAGATCCCGGTCCATCTCCATCCGGATTTCCTTTTCCACCCGCGCCATCTCATGGGGATCCAGGGAGTAGAGCGTGGGATTGAAGTCTTCCGTGCTGATCTGGCTCGGACCGGAAGAACCGTCCTCCTCCCGGGAATCCTCCCCTTCCTCCCCTTCCGCACCATCCCCCAACTCCTCTCGCAGGACCTGCTGGAACCGCCCCGGCGACCCCTCTCCCGCCTCCGGAAGATCCACTCCCTCCGCCAGGACATCCACGTACTGGTAACGAAAATACCGGAGGTCCTTTTCCCAGAGGACCGTCAGGAGATCATCCCCCTCCGGCCGAAGATCCCGGGCCCGGTTCAGGACCTTCAACAGGGTCGTAAGCTCCTTTTCCTCCAGGCCTTCCAGGAGGGTAAACTCTCTGATGCCGTCTTTGTGCAGGAGAAAAGCCAGGGAATCGGAATGTGAAGTGCTCCGGTAGACCTCTTCCCCCATCCAGGTGAACCGATCCTCCTCCACCGAAACCTGTAACCGGTCCATCCGATGCCAGAGGTTGCCCAGGGCCTCCGCCAACTGGGAGACGAAGCGCTGGTAGACGGGGTTGTTCTCGTCGTAGAGCTGCTGGGCCCGGAGGGCTTTTCCCAGCATGACGAACAACTCCTTCACCTCCCCGATGGGCAGGGAGGACGGATCGTTCCAGTCGAGGCTCGCCCCCGAAGGGACATCCTGCGCGTGAGTGGGCGTTTCGGTCACAGGCTCAGAGCGTTAGATCGGTTCCTTCCACCCGGGCCACATGGGCGACATCCTTGTCACCCCGGCCACTGAGGCAGAGAAGGATGGGCCCCTGCTCCTGGATCTCTCGACCCAGGTGTCGAAGGTGTGCAATTGCGTGAGCGGTTTCCAGGGCCGGGATGATCCCTTCCGTCCTGGCCAGGATATGGAAGGCGTCCAGAGCTTCGCTGTCCGTCACGGAAACATAGCTCGCTCGACCGGTGTCCCGGAGGTGGGAATGCTCCGGCCCTACCCCGGGGTAGTCCAGCCCAGCCGAAACGGAATGAGCAGGGGCCACCTGTCCATCTTCATCCTGGAGAAGATAACTCAGGGAGCCGTGGAGCACACCCGGCTTCCCAGCCGAAAGGGACGCCGCATGGTGTCCCGTGTCAATCCCCTCCCCCGCCGCTTCCACTCCCACCAGAGCCACATCCTCGTCGGGAAGAAACGCATGGAAGATGCCCATGGCGTTGGATCCTCCCCCCACACAGGCCACCACCACCCCCGGAAGCCCCCCTGTCTCGGCCATCATCTGCTCCCGGGCCTCCCTGCCGATGACGGACTGGAAGTCCCGGACCAGAAGGGGAAAGGGATCGGGACCCACAACCGAGCCGATGATGTAGTGGGTGTCCTGCACGTTGGTCACCCAATCCCGGATTGCCTCGTTGGTGGCGTCCTTCAGCGTGCGGGTGCCGGAGGAGACCGGGAGGACCTCGGCGCCCAGGAGCTTCATGCGGTAAACGTTCAGAGCCTGCCGGGAGACATCCTCCTCTCCCATGTAGACGGCGCATTCCAGGCCAAAGAGGGCGCAGGCCGTGGCTGTGGCCACCCCGTGCTGCCCCGCCCCGGTTTCAGCGATGATCCTCCCTTTTCCCATGCGGCGGGCCAGGAGGACCTGTCCGAGGGTGTTGTTGATCTTGTGAGCCCCGGTGTGATTCAGATCCTCCCGCTTCAGATAGACCGGCCCCGTCTCCAGGGCCTTCTCCAGTCGGCGGGCTCGATACAGGGGAGTAGGGCGTCCCACAAAATCCTTCAGGAGGGCTTCCAGCTCCTCCCAGAAACCCTGGTCCTCACGGGCGGCCCCATAGGCGGCTTCCAGCTCGTCCAGGGCATCCATGAGGGTCTCGGGCACGTACCGACCCCCATACGGTCCGAATCGGCCCTTCAGCGCCATGGGCTCATTCATCCAGCTCCTTCCTTTCCGGTCCCGGCAACGGCCCGGATGAAGGCCGCCACCTTTCTTCGACTCTTGATTCCGGGCCTCTTCTCCACTCCGGAGCTGACATCCACCACGTGAGGCCTCAGGCGTCGAACGGCCTCCTGCACATTGTCCGGCCTCAGGCCCCCGGCGGCGATGAGGCGGAGCCCCGGTGGGAAATCGTTCCGAAGGGACTCCACGTCGGCCCAGGAAAAGCTCTTTCCCGTGCCACCCGGCTTTTCAGGATGCCAGCTGTCCAGCAGGATGCCATCCACAAAGGGGGAGAAGGGGGCCATCTCCCTGGAGAGGGTACCCGCGTCTCTTACCCGAAGTGCCTTCCAGATGCTCCAGGGGCCTTCCTCCCGGAGAGTCCGGATGAATCCGGGATCCTCTTCGCCATGGAGCTGGATCACGGAAGCCCCCAGCTCCAGTATCGACGTCACCGCCTCTCCAAGGGAGGGGTTGGACAGTACCCCCACCACGGGGACGCCCAGGCCGGAGACCACCTTTCTGCCTTCGGAAATCGAAAGGGCCCTCGGGGTCCCCTGGACGAGGACGATTCCCAGATATCCGGCCCCTTCCGCGGCAGCCAGCTCCGCGTCCTCCCTCCGGGTGAGTCCGCAGATCTTCACCGCCGGGGCGGGAAACTTCCATCCACCGGCAGCGTGCCCCGGGTCATCCACGAAATTCCTCCCTTGGTGTTCGATTCCTGCCCACCAGGGCCTTGAGGGCCTCCCCGGGGTCCGGGGCCCGGAGAAGGCTTTCGCCTACCAGAACGCCGTGAACGCCCGCTGAACCCAGCCGGTCCACGTCCCGGGGGGTTCGAATTCCCGACTCGGAGACGATGACCGCCTCCGGCGGCAGGAGGGGCAGGAGCTCCAGGGTGACCTCCAGGGACGTCCGGAAGGTCCGGAGGTTCCGGTTGTTGATGCCGACGAGGCGGACCCCGACAGCCATGGCTCCTTCGACCTCCTCCCTTCCGTGGACCTCGACCAGGGGGGCGAGGCCCAGGTCCACTGCCTGGTCATGCAGATCCTGAAGCTCGTTCCTGGACAGGATCCGTGCGATGAGCAGAATGCCGTCGGCTCCGGCGGCCCGGGCTTCCAGAAGCTGGAGCGGGTGGACGACGAACTCCTTCCGAAAGACGGGGATCCCCACCGCTTCCCGGACCCGAATCAGATCGTCCAGCCCCCCCCCGAAATAGGTCCTGTCCGTCAGCACGCTGATGGCCGATGCACCCGCCTCCTGGTAGGAACGCCCCAGTGCCGCAGGGTCCAGCCCCGGCCGGATCTCTCCCGCACCCGGAGAGCGGCGTTTGATCTCGGCCATGACGGCCACCCCTCCTTCCCGGAGGAAGGCTTCCGTCAAATCTCTGGGAGGAGGGGCGTCCCCGAGGCGATCCCGGAGCTCCCTCTCCCGGGTCCGAAGCCCCTGGACCTCCTCCTTCTTGGTATCCACGATCCGTCGGAGGATATCGTCAGCCATGCCGAGCCTTGTTTCGGTAGCCTTGCGTTTCGGTGCACGTTCGGGTATTGTGGATTCGGTTCTTGTTCGGGTTCTTCTTCAGAGAGGTGGAGACATGCCCCTCACGAAGCGGCAAAAGGAAATCCTGGATTACCTCACAGGCTTCATCGAAGAGCACGGGTACGCCCCGAGCTTCGAAGAGATCGCCAGGGCCTTCCACTACGGCTCCCTGGCCACGGTCCACGAACACCTGAGCAATCTGGAGCGAAAGGGATACATCCGGAAGTCCTACAACGAGAGCCGGTCCATCGAGATGGTTCCAGAACAGGGGAGCGGCGCCGGGTTGGAGCTTCCCCTCCTGGGAGCCGTCGCGGCGGGGCTTCCCATCGAGGCCGTGCCGGACCAGGAGTCGGTCTCCGTTCCCCTGGACATGGTTCGTTCCGGCAGGGACAACTTTGTCCTTCGGGTGGAGGGGAACTCCATGATCGACGAGCAGATCCGGGACGGGGACTACATCGTGGTGAGCGCCCAGCCCACAGCCTCCGATGGGGAGGTGGTGGTGGCTCTGGTGGGAGGGGATTCGGCCACGGTGAAGAAGCTCTACCGGGAGGCCGGGGGTCGGGTTCGTCTTCAACCGGCCAACCCCGCCATGGATCCCATCATCGTGAAGGCCTCGGACGTGGCCATTCAGGGCGTGGTCGTGGGGCTGATTCGAAGGTTCTGACAGAAGGCGCATCCGGCACCCCGGCCTGAGCCGGTGGACGAGGGAGGGAGGCGAAGCATGCGAACCACGTTCCTGGTGGGGCGACGGACCCCCAAGAGCACAGAGATGGTGATCGTGAACGACCAGGGCCTGCGAGCGCCCATCCCTGGACCCTGGAATCTCAGGGCAGTAGTCCGCCCCCCGGCGACTCCAGTCCCCGGGAAGGAGCCGGATTCCGTCCACTGAAGCTCCCCGCCTGAAGCTCCCCGCCCTCATCCCAGGGCGTTGGACGCTTCCCGGAGCTCCTCCAGCTTGCGCAGCCCGGCCCCCATCTCCAGGGATTCACGAGCGAGCTCCAGGGCATGGGGAAGGGATTCACCCTTTCCGGCCACATAGAGGGCTCCGGCAGCATTCAGGAGGACCGCTGCCCGGGCTCCTCCGTCGTCCTCTCCCCGGAGAACCCGGAGGACGACCCGGGCGTTCTCCTCCGGACTTCCCCCGGCCAGAGCGTCGGCCGTGATGGCCGAAAACCCCAGTTGCCCCGGGGCCAGCATTCCCTCCTGGATGGAACCGTCCTCCATCAGCTCCGCCACCTGTGAAGGTCCCAGGGGACTCAACTCGTCCATCCCCGGCGTGCCGTGGACCACCAGAGCCCTGGAATGCCCCAGCTCTCTCAGGGCCTCCACGATGAGCCAGAGGATCCCGGGTTCCGCTACACCCACCAGCTGTCGCCTGGCTCCGGCTGGATTGGTCAGGGGGCCAAGGAGGTTCATGATGGTGGTGATCCCCAATTCCTTTCGGACCGTGGCCACATGTCGCATGGCGGGATGGAGAAGAGGGGCGAACATGAAGACGATTCCCACCTCGTCCAGAACCTGTCCCATCTGGTCCGGGGTGAGCTGGATCTTGACCCCCAGGGCCTCCAGGATGTCGGCGCTCCCGCTCCGGGAGGTGAAGGAGCGGTTTCCGTGCTTGGCGATTCGAGCGCCCATTCCCGCTGCCACCAGTGCCGCAGCCGTAGAGATGTTGAAGGTAGTGAGGGCTCCGCCCCCGGTGCCGCAGGTGTCGGTAAGGTCTTCCGGGTCCCGGGCGGGAACCTGAACCATGACTCGTCGAAGGGCCCGAACGCCACCGGCGACTTCACAGGGGAGAATTCCCCGGGTGCGAAGCCCCATGAGAAGGGCCCCCACCTGTATGGGTGAGGCCTCTCCCGAGACCACGGCGGAGAAGACCTCTTCGGCCTGGTCTGCCGAAAGGGCCTGGCCCTGAGCGACTTCTTCGATGAACGGTCGAAGGTCCACGGCAGATCCGTCCTGAGTTTGCGACATGTACGCTTCTCCGGGGGAAACAGATCCGGAGGGCACGACCCACTCGTCTCAACGTCCCCGATTCACTCGGGAACCCGGTAAGGGTACAAGAAGAGCCACGGGCAGGTCCAGCCTTTCTTGACGTCCCCCCCCGCCCCTCTACCTTGTCCGTCGTGAGCTCCGAATCCGACAGGCGTTTTCGACTGACCCTTCATTATGACGGGTCCTACTTCCAGGGCTGGCAGCTCCAACCCCGGGGCCGGACCGTCCAGGGGGAGGTGGAGGCCGCCGTGAAACGGCTCACGGGCCGGCGTTACCCGGTGACGGCCTCGGGCCGGACCGACACCGGGGTTCACGCCACCGGACAGGTGGCAGCGTTGACGCTTCCACCCAGGTGGGACGTTCCGGAGCTGCACCGGGCCCTGAACGCCCTCCTGCCCCAGGATATCTGGGTGGAGAAGATCACCCGGGTGCCGGAGACCTTCCATCCCCGCTTCGACGCCGTGGCCCGGACGTACCGATATCAGGTGGGCCTGGTTCCCCTGGCGGAGTCGCCCTTCTTCCGGTCCTGGTGCTGGCCCATGCCCCGGCCGGTGGAGCTGGACCTGCTCCACCAGGCCGCCGCCCTGATCCCGGGCCATCGCTCCTTCCGGGCCTTCGCCAAGACCGGCCAGGAGCACCGCGGAGACCTCTGCCTGGTCTCGGAAGCCCGATGGGTCCCCTGGGGAGAGGTGGGGGTGGCCTTTCACATCACCGCCAACCGCTTCCTCCACCACATGGTTCGGTACCTGGTGGGAACCATGGTGGTGGTGGGATGGGGCCGACGCCCCCTGGCAGAGATGCGATCCCTTCTGGACGATCCGGAGACGAAGCTGGTGACTTCCCGTCCGGCTCCTCCGGACGGCCTTTTCCTTTCCGGGGTCCACTATCGGGAAGACGCCGGAGAGCAATAGCCCCCTCCGACCATCATCGCGGCCTCCGCACGTTACGACCGGGAGGACCAGGACCGCTGAATCGACCAGGACATTACCCCTCAACGAATTCTCTGCTAAATTCAGGTTTTCCCTTGAACCGCTGAACCGCCTGGACGCACGCCATGAAAATCTTTCTGGACACCGCTGACCTGACCGAGATTCGCCGAGCCGCTGACGCGGGACTCATCGACGGCGTAACCACCAACCCCAGCCTCCTGGCCAAATCCGCCGAGGGCCGGGACGCAAAGGACATCTTCCGGGAGATCGCCGAGATCGTGGACGGCCCTGTCAGCGCCGAAGTGGTCGGGCTGGATGCCGAAACCATGATCTCCGAGGGAAAGCGCCTGGCCGAGCTGCACCCGAACATCGTCATCAAGGTTCCGCTCACGGAAGATGGCTTGAAGGCCTGCCGGGCCCTGCGAACTGAAGGCATCGGGGTGAACGTCACCCTGTGCTTCTCTCCCCTGCAGGCTCTCCTGGCCGCCAAAGCCGGGGCCAGCTTCATCTCTCCCTTCGTGGGGCGCCTGGACGACATCGCCCACGACGGGATGGAGCTCATCTCCCAGATCCGCATGATCTATGACAACTATGGTATGGAGACCGAGATCCTGGTGGCCTCGGTGCGACATCCCCAGCACATCGTCGAGTCCGCCCTTCTGGGGGCCGACTGTGCAACCATCCCACCGAAGGTCCTCTGGCAGATGGCCAGGCACCCCCTCACCGACAAGGGCCTGGACGCATTCCTGAAGGACTGGGAGACTCTGGGGCAGGAGCTCTAGAAGCAGGAGGAAGGATGAACCGCGGCATGATCCAGTCTTCTCTCCTGGCGGCGGCGCTCCTGACGCCGATCCTGTGGGGATGCTCCGGGAGCTCCGGGGAAGAACCGGAGTCGGGGGAGGGCCGCCTGGTCCAGGAAGCCGGCGCCGAGATCGCCGAACGTCTCGGGGATGAAGGCGGTGGGGAACCGGGAACCTCCACCATGGACGCTTCCCCGAACCGGGGGGCGGACCAGGGAGAAGACCTGGGAGGGAACCAGGCCATCGATGCCAGTCGTACCACCGCACTGGTCAGGGCGGCGGACCGGGTGGCTCCGGCGGTGGTGAGCGTCAACGTCCTCAGGCAGCAGCAGCTTCGTCCCCGGACCATCTGGGATCAGTTCTTCCTTCCGCCGGGAACGTCGCGTCGGACCACAGGTTACGGCTCGGGGGTCATCTTCCACGAGGACGGGTACATCCTTACGAACGATCACGTGGTCCGGGAGGCAGAGGAGATCCGGGTCACCCTTCCCGACGGCCGGGATTTTTCCGCCGAGCTGGTGGGAACCGACGGCGTCACCGACGTGGCGGTGCTGAGGATCATGGGGGGGGAGCTTCCGGTGGCCCCCCTGGGCACTTCCCGGGGGCTCATGATCGGCGAGTGGGCCATGGCCATCGGCAACCCCTTCGCCTACCTCCTCTCCAACCCGGAGCCCACCGTCACGGCCGGGGTCGTGAGCGCACTGGGCCGGCACATCATTCCCCAGGATCAGGACCAGGGCTTCTACCTGGGAATGATCCAGACCGACGCCTCCATCAATCCCGGGAACTCCGGCGGCCCCCTGGTCAACGGCCTGGGAGAGGTCATCGGCGTCAACACGTCCATCTTCTCCCGCAGCGGGGGGAGTGAAGGCCTGGGCTTCGCCATTCCCATCGATCGGGCCCTCCGCGTGGCGGCGGATCTCATGCAGTACGGGGAGGTCCGGCGGGCCTGGACGGGGGTGGACGTGGAGGCGGTGGACGCCGACGTCTGGGGCCGCACCCACGGCGTGCGGGTCTCCCTGGTGGCGGAGGGATCCCCCGCGGCGGAAGCGGGCCTCTCGGCGGGAGACCGCCTCATCGAGGCCAACGGCCGCCCCCTGGGGACGCCCCTGGACTTCGAGGCTGTCCTCCTGGATCTCAGGGCCGGGGACCCCATCCGCATTCAGGTGGAGGGGCGCCGGCGGGTACTGGAGCTGGTGACGGAGACCCTCCCCACGGCCCGGGCCCAGCGGGTTGAGGTTCTGGAGAACCTGGAGGTCATCACCGTAACCTCGGAAGTCCGGGCCGAGCGGGGCATCCGGAGCGAGGCCGGAGCCCTGGTCACGGGCATTTCGGCCACCCTCTCCCAGAGCCTGGGACTCCGGAATGGAGACGTGATTCTCCAGATCAACAACACCCGGATCCGGACGGCGGAGGATGCGGCCGTGACCATACGGGAGCTCCAGCAGGGATCCCGGGTCCGGATCTACTTCGAACGGAATGGAAACGTCAACCTTCGGGACTTCTATGTTCGAAGGTAGACCAGGGAACCGGCGAGGAGCTTCAGCGTGACGGATAACCGACGGTACGTCCACCCCCTGGCCGATCGTTACGCGTCCCGGGAAATGCAGGCCATCTTCAGCCCCGCCAACAAATTCGGGCTCTGGCGCCGCCTCTGGCTGGCCCTGGCCGAGGCGGAACAGGAGCTGGGGCTACCCATTTCCGACGAGGCCCTGGCCCAGATGAGGGCGGGCCTGGACCATCTGGACCTGGACAGGGCCGCGGAGTACGAAAGGCGCTTCCGCCACGACGTGATGGCCCACGTCCACCTCTTCGGGGATGTGGCTCCCGAGGCACGGGGCATCATCCACCTGGGGGCCACATCCGCTTTCGTCGGTGACAATACGGATCTCATCCAGCACCGGGAGGCCATGACCCTGGTACGGAACCGGGTGGTGCGTTGCGTAAAAGCCCTGGCCGCTTTTGCCCGGGAGCACCGTGCCCTCCCCACCCTGGGTTATACCCACTTTCAGCCGGCACAGCCCACCACCGTGGGAAAGCGTGCAACCCTGTGGATGCAGGACCTTCTCCTGGACCTGGAGGAGATGGAGTTTCGGCTGGAGACCCTCCGGTTCCGGGGGGTCCGGGGCACCACGGGCACCCAGGCCTCCTTCCTGGACCTCTTCGGCGGAGACCACGACAAGGTGGAGAGGCTGGGGACCCTGGTGGCGGAGAAGATGGGCTTCCCCCGCTCCTTCGGCGTCACGGGCCAGACCTATCCCAGAAAGGTGGACCAGGCCCTCCTGGCCACCCTGGCCGGCGTGGGGGCCACGGCGTCCAAGATGGGAAACGACCTCCGGCTTCTGGCCAATCTCCAGGAGGTGGAAGAACCCTTCGAGAAGGAGCAGATCGGTTCCTCCGCCATGCCCTACAAGCGAAACCCCATGAGGGCCGAGCGCATCTGTGCCCTGGGGCGACACGTCATCACCCTCGCCCAGGATCCGGCCTTTACGGCAGCCACCCAGTGGCTGGAGCGGAGCCTGGACGATTCGGCGAACCGGCGGGCCTCCACTCCCGACGCCTATCTGGCCCTGGACGGGATCCTGGTCCTCATGGAAAATGTGGCCCGGGGCCTGGTGGTGAACCCGGTGGTCATCCGGAAGAACCTGGAACAGCATCTCCAGTTCATGGCCACCGAAACCATCCTCATGCTCGCCGTTCAGAAGGGGGGAGACCGGCAGACCCTCCACGAGGCCATCCGGGGCCATTCCCTGGAGGCGGCCCGGCGGATGAAGGAGGAGGGCGAACGGGCCGACCTCCTGGATCGCATCGCCGGCGACGACGCCTTCAAGATGACTTCTGAAGAGCTCAGGGGGTTGGTGGACCCCCGTCGGTTCGTCGGCAGGGCCCCGGAACAGGTGGACCGGTTCCTCTCCGAGTGGGTAGACCCGGTTCTCCAGCGGTATTCGAAAGAGTCGAACCAAGCAACGGGAGATCCTGATGTCCGCGTCTGATCCTTTTTCCTCTGGAACCGGGCCTGCCCTCCATGAGAGCGACCTCCCCCTTCCCCTCCTGAACAAGGGGAAGGTCCGGGACGTCTATGAGGCCGGCCCCGACATGCTCTTCATGGTCGCCAGCGACCGGGTGAGCGCCTTCGACGTGGTCCTGCCCCAGCCGGTCCCGGCAAAGGGAGAGGTCCTGACCCAGATCACCGCATGGTGGCTTTCCCGCCTGGAGTCCATGCTGGACCACCATCTCATCTCCGTCACTCCGGAGGAAATCCAGGAGCGGGTCCCGGAGCTGAAGGACACCCGGGAGCAGTGGGCCCGCCGGGCCATGCTGGTGAAGCGGACCGATCCCGTGCTGGTGGAATGCGTGGTCCGGGGATACATCACCGGCTCGGCATGGAAGGAATACAAGAGGGAGGGAACGCTGGCCGGAGAGCCCCTTCCGGAGGGACTCGTGGAGAGCGGGCGGCTGGAGCCCCCCATCTTCTCCCCGGCCACCAAGGCCCAGGAGGGAGATCACGACGAGAACATCACCTTCGGACAGGTGGAGGAGATCCTGGGGCCGGACCTGGCCCATCGGCTCCGGCACCTGTCCATGGACATCTATGCCTTCGGAGCCCGGACCGCGGAGGAGCGGGGCATCATACTGGCCGACACCAAATTCGAGTTCGGACAGGATGCCCGGGGCGACCTCCTCCTCATCGACGAGGTCCTGACACCGGATTCCTCCAGATTCTGGCCCCGGGAGCACTACCAGACGGGCCGGGGGCAGCCCTCCCTGGACAAGCAGCCCATCCGTGACTACCTGGACACCCTCCCGGACTGGGACAAGCGTCCCCCGCCCCCGGACCTGCCGCAGGAGGTGGTGAGAGCGACCACCGAGAGGTACCTGGAGATCTTCCGGCGTTTGACGGGCACCGAGCTTTCCGATTACGTCCCGCCACGGTTCGGATAGAGGAAGGTTGAGCATCATGATCCGCCTGGCCCCCGAGGGCTGGCCCTTCATCATCATCGGCGCCGTCGTCACCGGAGTCCTGGTCCTGATCGGCTGGGCCCTGGGCGGCCATGTCGGACCCGCCTGGCGAGCGGGCCTCCTGGCGGCGGCCGGGGCCATGCTCCTGCTGACCCTCTTCACCGTCTTCTTCTTCAGGAATCCGGAGCCCACCGTCCCTGCCGACGGAGGGTTGGTGGTGGCTCCCGGGTCGGGCCGGGTCATCCAGATCACGGAGTTGGAGGAGCCCTCCTTCATGAAAGGGCCCGCCACCCGCATCTCCATCTTCCTCAGCGTCTTCAATGTCCACGTTCAGCGGGCCCCCCTGTCCGGGGAGGTTCGGCTGGTCCGATACGACCCGGGCAGGTACCTGGCGGCCTGGAATCCGAAGGCCAGCGAGGAGAATGAGCAGGCGTCCATCGGCATCCAGGCGGGGCCCCACCGGGTCCTGGTCCGGCAGATCGCCGGGCTGGTGGCCCGGAGGGTGGTGACGGATCCGGTGGAAGGGGACACGGTGACCCGGGGAGAGCGCATCGGCATCATCCGCTTCGGATCCCGCGTCGACCTCTTCCTTCCTCCGGATTGGGAGATCCTCTGCGACAAGGGAGATCCCGTCCGGGTGGGCGAGACCCCCCTGGCCAGAATTCCCGATCCTTCCGGCCCCGACGGTTGACGTCCGGTCTCTTCCCCAGCCCCCGCACAGGGAGGCCTCGATGATGATGATGAAAGGACCCGGAGCAAGAAGCTTGCGCCCCCGCCCCCAGCTTCAGAAGGGAATCATCATTCTTCCCTCCGCCTTCACCCTGGGGAACCTCTTCTTCGGCTTCTACGCGCTGGTGACGGCGTCCCGGGGAGATTTCGTCTGGGCAGGCTGGTACATCGTTTTCGCGGCGATCCTGGACTTCGCCGACGGGCGGATTGCCAGAGTCACCCGGACGGGCTCCAGCTTCGGGGCCGAGCTGGACTCCCTGGTGGACGCCATCTCCTTCGGGGTGGCTCCGGCCTTCATCCTCTACCGGATCTTCCTGACGGAAACGGCCTGGGGCTGGGTCCTTTCCTTCGTCTACGTGACGGCGATGGTGGTCCGGCTGGCCCGCTTCAACGTGGAGCAGGGGGGCGAGGCCAAGACCCACTTCCACGGGCTTCCCTCCCCTACGGCGGGGATGATCCTGGCCACCTTCTACCCCTTCAGCCAGACGCCCTTCTTCCAGGCCCAGCTGGCGGATCTGCCATGGCCCCAGATCATGGGCGTCATGACCGTCATCATCTCGGTCCTCATGGTGAGCCACGTTCCCTACGCCCTGGTGCCCCGCATCGGTTTCAGGACCCGGAAGGGGCTCTTCAACACGGTCTTCATCCTCACGCTGCTGGGCCTGGCCGTCACCATTCCCAGCTACTACTTCTTCACGGCCACCGTTCTCTACACTGCCTGGAGCCTGGTGAAATCCATTCTCCTGGGACTCTGGGAACGGCTTCCTGAACGGGACCCCCTCCTGGACGAAGAAGAAGACGACGACGAGGACGATAGCGTGGCGGAAGTCAGGGAAATGGATTACAGCGACGTCGCACCGGACCGGGGAAGGCGTTCCCGGAGGATCGCGGAACGGATGAGAGACTCGGAAACGGAAGAGGGGTAGGAAGATGACGAAGGCAGAGACCATTCGAAGCGCCGAATTGGAGGAGGGGCCCCGGGACGAGTGCGGGGTGGTGGGACTGACGGGAGTGGACAGAGCCTCGGAAATGGCCTTTCTCTGCCTTTACGCCCTCCAGCACCGAGGCCAGGAATCGGCGGGAATCTGCGCCATGGACGGGGGCGTGGCCCGGCTTCACAAGCGTCTGGGGCTGGCGGCGGAGGTCTTCGACGCCCAGGCCCTGGAGGGGCTGCCCGGAAAGACGGCCCTGGGCCACGTCCGGTATTCCACCGCCGGAGGCGGTCAGCTGGCCAACGCCCAGCCCATCATGGTGAGGTATGCCGAGGGGGACCTGGCCATCGCCCACAACGGGAACCTCACCAACGCCCATGATCTCCGAAACAAGCTGGTCCAGGAGGGGGCCATCTTTCAGACGGATTCGGATTCAGAGGTCATCATCCACCTCATCGCCCGGTCCCGCAGGGAGACCGTCGACGGCCAGATCGACGACGCCCTCACCTATCTGGAGGGGGCCTTCTCCCTGATCATCTCCGTGGGAGAGGTCCTCTACGCCGTCCGGGATCCCAGGGGATTCCGCCCGCTGGTGCTGGGAAAGAAGGAGGACGGGTTCGTGGTGGCCAGCGAGACCTGCGCCCTGGACATCATCTCCGCCGAGTTCATCCGGGACGTCTATCCCGGAGAGGTGCTGAAGCTCCACGGGGGAGAGCTGGCCCCCATGAGGAACCTTCAGCCCGCCATACAGCAGGCCCCCTGCATCTTCGAGCTGGTCTACTTCGCCCGGCCCGATTCCCGGGTCTTCGGAGTCAGCGTGGACCGGGCCAGGCGAGCATTCGGCCGGCAGTTGGCCAGGGAGCACCCGGTGGAAGCCGACGCCGTTCTGGCGGTGCCGGACAGCGCCAACTCGGCGGCCCTGGGATTCTCGGAGGAGAGCGGAATTCCCTTCGAGCTGGGGCTCCTGAGAAACCACTACGTGGGCCGGACTTTCATCCGGCCGTCCCAGGCCGACCGGGACTTCAGCGCCCGGGTGAAATACGCCCCGGTGCGGGAGGCCCTGGAGGGGAAGAGGGTGGTGGTGGTGGACGATTCCCTGGTCCGGGGCACCACCTCCGGAAGCCTGGTGAACATCCTCCGGGAAGCGGGGGCGTCGGAGGTCCACCTCCGCATTGCCAGCCCCCCCGTCCGGTTCCCCTGCTACTACGGGATCGACATGCCCACCAAGGAAGAGCTCATGGGGCACCGCCACGAGATCCCGGAGATCGAAAAGCTCCTGGGCGTGGATTCCCTGGGCTATCTCAGCCTGGAGGGGATGGAGGGGGCTGTGCAGGAGGCCGGTCCGTTCTGCAACGCCTGCTTCTCCGGAAACTATTCCGTTCCCCTGGTGGACATCGAAAAGGGCCTCCTGAAGCCCGGTGAGGCCGGCTGCTGCTGAGGCCTGGATGAATGGCTCCGTCCCTCATCCTGTGACGGGCGACTCCATCCAGGCCCTCTTCCCTCGCACCTGAACCCACGGATTTCTCCCATGTCCCCCGATGTCACCCGGGACCTCCTTCACGCCCTCCCCAAAGCCGAGCTTCACGTTCACCTGGACGGAAGCCTTCGACCCGAGACCATGCTGGAGCTGGCCGCCTCGCTGGCGGTGGAGCTTCCGGCCCACGAGCCCCACGCCCTGGCCGAGGCCATGCGTGCCGGCGATTCCCGGGACCTGACGGAATACCTGGAGAAATTCGCCATCACCCTCTCTCTCATGCAGGAGCCCGAGGCCATGGAGCGCATCGCCTTCGAGCTGGTGGAGGACTCGGCGGCGGAGACCGTACGGTACCTGGAGGTCCGGTACTCCCCCATCCTGCACACCGAGAAGGGGATGTCGTTGGAAGCCGCCGTGGAAGCCCCCCTCCGGGGCCTGGCGAGGGCGGAGGAGGCCTTCGGGGTCCGGACCGGCCTCATCATCTGCGGAATGCGGCACATGGACCCGGCAGCCTCCATGGAGCTGGCGGAGCTCGCGGTGGCCTTCAGGGACCGGGGGGTGGTGGCCTTCGACCTGGCCGGCGCCGAGGCCGGCAACCCGCCCACCAGGCACCGGGAAGCCTGCCAACTGGCCGCCGACAGCAACCTGGGCATCACCATCCACGCCGGCGAAGCCGCCGGAGCCGAGAGCATCGCCGGGGCCATCCATGGCTGCCACGCCCGGCGGGTGGGCCACGGGACCCGGCTCCGGGAAGACCCGGCGCTGGAAGCCTTCGTCAACGACTTCCGGATTCCCCTGGAGGTCTGCCTCACCTCCAACGTCCAGACCCGGGTGACCCCCTCCGTGGCGGAGCACCCGTTTCGCCGCTACTTCGACCTCGGCCTGGTGGTGACGCTGAACACCGACAACCGCCTGGTCTCGGGCACCACCCTGACGGAAGAGTACCTGCTGGCCCACCGGCACCTGGGCTTCTCCTGGGAGGAGCTGGTGGAGGTCTCCCTCATGGGGTTCCAGGCCGCCTTCCTCCCCTATGCGGCCAGGATCAACCTCCTGGAGGCGGTGGAGGAGGAGATGCGGGGGATGGCGGAAGGCTGAAGGCGAAGGCTCGCCCGTTCAAAACTACCCAGAAAGTGAAGCCCCCCACCCGGCGAACCGGGTGGGGGGCTTCTTCTCCCGTAGATGCGGGAGGTTGGAGATCCGAGGACTTAGCTGCCGTCCACGATGGTGATGGCGTTGGTTCCGACGCCATCGAGCAGCGCCGTACCGGTGCTGTGCTTCACGCCCATGGCGTGAAGGTAATAGTTCGCTCCGGCCGGGAAGGCAGACACCTGTTCCTTCGTGAGGGTGTAGCTCCAGGTGTAATACCGGCTGCCACCGGCGCCCTCGTCGGTGATGAGAGCGTCGTCGCCGTCCAGAATGTCGATGAGATGGATATCCTCGCCGTCAGTGAGAGTAGCATCTCCATCGTCCACCCGGAGGTAGATGTACACGTCACCGGGGAGGAAGGGGTTGGCGAAGCTGCCCGCCGGACCCTGGGCGATGATCTCTATGTCCACCGACTCCACCTCGGAACCGTCATCGAGAGGGTCACACACCGTGGTGCCCTGACCGTTACAGAGATTCTCCACCGGGGCATCGATTCCCCAGGCAGTGAACGGAGCGAATTCTGTCCCGTCTTCGACACTGGAGGCCAGGATGTTGTTGGCCTGTTGATCGGAGACGTTTCCGGCGGCGTCGGTGTGGGTGGCCCGGACGGCGTCGAACTTGAGGACTCCCGCCAAGCCGAACAGCTGCACGCCCACGATGGCCGGGTCGATGGTGATGGAGGCGGTCTCGTCCGTGGGGAAGTTTCCGTCCCACGGATCCAGGTCGTTCTCGGCGTTCACGATGTTCCCACCCAGGGGCAGGAACAGGTCGGTGGTTGTCGTGAGTCTGAAGCCAAAGGCCGTGGTTCCCAGGTGCAGGTCGTCGTGGACCGGACCGGAGAAGGTCATGGGCTCTCCAACATTGATGTTGAAGGGCACGGTGACATTGCTCGTGACCTCAGGGGCCGTCTGGTCGTTGAAGACCCAGCCCTCGACCATGGTGGCGTTCTGCACACCCGCCTGGTTGTTCATGGAACCGGTGACGTAGTACACACCGTCCAGAGAGCTGTAGTCGGGATAACAGGCCAGGACGCCCGTCTCGGGAGTGCCTGGGCCGCCAGCCACGCAGGAAGGCAGGGACGACTCGAGGTTCACCATTCCGCCGTCATCGACGTCCTGAGCCATGATGTACGCCGTGTCATCGGCATTCCACCACTGGATGTACGACCGGAAGGGCACCCCGGAGAATCCGGAACGGTCCTCGGAAGCGGCGATGTCAATGCCGCCCAGGTCACCGGCCGCTGTGGCGTCCGCGATGTTGTAGATCACCTGTGCCGGCGGCTGGGCCGTCACGGTCTGG
>CAZSDD010000044.1:0-24044 GCA_964605505.1 uncultured Gemmatimonadaceae bacterium
ACGCCCTCCTGGAAGCTGTGTCGGGACTGACTTCCGTATGGAGAGGTTTGCCGGGAGGCGGGCTCCGGCACCTGGCGGGGGCAAAGACCCTGGCCCTTTCCTGGCTGGGGGAGCCGCTGGAGGTGGCGGGTGGGGCTTTTCTCCAGGTCAATCCGGAGGTGGGCCAGGCCCTTCACCGGTTCGTCCTGGACCGGTCCCGGGTGACGGATCCCTTTCGGGTAGTGGAGGGATACTGCGGGGCGGGGATGCTGGGTAAGGCCCTGGCCGGGGGGGGGCTGGAAACCGTCGGGATCGAAGCGGATCCTCTGTCGGCGGCTGAAGCCCGCCGGGATGCGCCTCCGAGCTTCCAGGTCGTGGAGGGGAGGGTGGAGGAACGCCTGGAGGATCACCTTCCGGCCGGGCTGGTCATCCTGAATCCGCCTCGGACAGGGCTGGAACGCCGAATCCCCGACCTGGTCAGGGAGTGGAAGGTCCCCCGGCTCATCTACGTCAGCTGTGATCCCGCGACTCTGGCCAGGGACCTGAAGCGGATGGGAGAGGCCTACCAGATTGTGGAGCTCCGGTCTTTCGACCTCTTTCCCCAGACCGCTCAGGTGGAGACGGTGGTCGTTCTCGAGGGAAAGGGCGGATGAAGACCGCCGGGGAGGTTTTTTTCAGGATGATTCCGAAAGAGAGCAGAGATCCATGCGCTACTTCGTGACCCTGGGAGAGCGAACGCTGGAGGTGGAGCTGGGTCCGCAGGGGATCCTGGTGGAAGGAGCCCCGGTGGATGCGGATCTTGTGGAGATGGACGGAACCCAGGTCCGAAGCCTCCTCCTGAATGGAGCGTCCCACCAGGTCCTGGCTTCCAGGGCCGGGAGGGGGATGTGGAACCTTCACCTCTCCGGGCGCCACATGGCGGCCCGTGTGGTGGATGAACGGACCCGGGCCCTGGAAGAGATGACGGGAGAAGGGGAGGCGGGGCTGGGTCTCACCGTTCTCCGGGCGCCCATGCCGGGCCTGGTGGTGAAGGTGGAGGTGGAGGAGGATGAAATGGTTTCGGAAGGGCAGGGGCTGGTCATCGTGGAAGCCATGAAGATGGAAAACGAGCTGAAGAGCCCGGGAGAGGCCCGGGTGAAACGGGTCCTGGTGGAGGCGGGAGAAGTGGTGGAGAAGGACCAGGTGCTCCTGGAGTTCCACTCCCGGGACGGGGTCCCGGAGGAGGTGCCGGAATGACGGATCCGAAGGAGAGGGAGGTCTTCGTCACGGGAAGCGGCTCCCCTGTGGAGGCGTGCTACGGTCCCTCCCCGGAGCCCCCGGTCCTGGGGGATCCGGGGGAGTTCCCCTTTACCAGGGGGGTGCATCCCACCATGTACCGCGGGCGCCTCTGGACCATGCGGCAGTACGCCGGGTTCGGCACCGCCGAAGAGACGAATCGCCGGTACCGGTATCTTCTGGAGCAGGGGACCACGGGGCTGTCAGTGGCCTTCGATCTCCCGACTCAGATGGGGTACGACTCGGACCATGTCATGGCGCAGGGAGAGGTGGGCCGGGTGGGGGTGGCGGTGGACTCCCTGGAGGACATCCGGACGCTGTTCCGGGGCATTTCCCTGGACCGGGTGTCCACATCCATGACCATCAATGCCACGGCCCCGGTCCTCCTGGCCCTCTACGTGGCCCTGGGAGACGAGCAGGGCGTACCGAGGGAGAAGCTCCGGGGCACGGTCCAGAACGATGTTCTCAAAGAGTACATCGCCCGGGGAACCTACATCTATCCGGTGGAGTCCAGTCTTCGGCTCATCAGCGACCTCATGGCCTTCTGCGCCGGGGAAGTGCCGGCGTGGAATACGGTCTCCATCTCCGGGTACCACATGAGGGAAGCCGGATCCACCGCCCCCCAGGAGGTGGCCTTCACCTTTGCCAACGGCCTGGAGTACGTGGAGCGGGCCCTGGCGGCGGGAATTCCCCTGGAGTCCTTCGCTCCCCGTCTCTCCTTCTTCTTCGCCGCCCACAACGACCTCCTGGAGGAGGTGGCGAAGTTTCGGGCGGCCCGGCGACTCTGGGCCCACCTCATGAGGAGCCGCTACGGTGCCAGCGACAAGGCGTGCCGCCTCCGCTTCCATACCCAGACCGGCGGCTCCACGCTTACGGCCCAGCAGCCCCTGAACAACGTGGTCCGGGTGACCCTCCAGGGGTTGGCGGCGGTTCTGGGGGGAACCCAGTCCCTCCATACCAATTCCTTCGATGAGGCCCTGGCCCTCCCATCGGAAGATTCAGCCAGGCTGGCGGTGCGAACGCAGCAGATCCTGGCCCACGAGTCCGGGGTGACGAACACCGTGGATCCGCTGGCGGGGAGTTATTACGTGGAGGCTCTCACCGACCAGGTGGAGGAGCAGGCCGCGGAATATCTCCGGACCATCGAGGAGATGGGAGGCGCAGCCCGGGCCGTGGACTTCATGAAGGAGGAAATCCACCGGGCCGCCTACCGGTTCCAGCTGCAGGTGGAGGGGGGAGACCGGACCGTGGTGGGCTTGAACGCCTTCCAGGAGGGTGGGGAGGGCCTCAAGATCGAGCAACCGGATTACCCCGCCCTGGAACGGAGGCAGAGAGAGCGGCTTGCGTCCCTGAAGGCGTCCAGGGACGGCCTCCTGGTGCGGCAGGCCCTGGAAGAAATCCGGACGGCAGCCCGTTCCGGGGAGAATCTCCTTCCCCCCATGATCCGGGCGGTGAAGGATGGAGCCACTCTGGGGGAGATCTCCGACGTTCTTCGGGATCTCTGGGGGACCTACGACGAGGCGTGAGGAAAGGTTAGTTTTTTTCCCAGGGGCGGCAGGTCGCCGAGAAGGGAGACCGGGACTCCGCACTGGAGGCAGCGCCCTGTTCAAACGGGAAAACGGAGAGCGTGAGACGGTCATGCCCACATATGAATATCGTTGCCCCAACGGGCACACCTTCGATCTCTTTCAGCGGATGAGCGACGAGCCCCGGGCCCAATGCCCCCAGTGCGGCCAGGAGAGCGAACGCCTCCTTTCCGGCGGGGCCGGCTTTCTCTTCAAGGGAGACGGTTTCTACATCACAGACTACCGTTCCGACGACTACAAGAAGGCGGCGTCCAAAGAGTCCGGCTCGGGAGGGGAATCATCGGAAGTCAAAGCCCCCGCGGTGGAGAGCGGAAAGAAAGAGGAGAAGAAGACCAGGGAGACGGCCGCCAAGGCCGACAGCCCCCCCAAGAAGAACGGCTGAAGGGTCTCATGTCCCAGACGCTCATCCAGAACGCCCTCCACCAGGTCCTCCTGAAGATGGGGGTCCAGGATCCACAGGCCGGCCTGGAGCGGCCCAAGGATCCCACCCACGGGGACTGGGCTACCAACGTGGCCCTGACCCTGGCCAGGGAGCTGAAGCGCCCGCCCAGGGACATCGCCCAGGAAATCGCCGATGGAATGGACCTTGCCGCCGCCGGCGTAAGCAGTGTGGAGGTGGCAGGGCCGGGATTCCTCAACTTCCGGCTCACCTCCGGTGCCATCGCCGGAGTGCTGGGCGAGCTCCTGGCCCTGGACACGGAGTTCGGCCGGAACCGGGCCGGAGACGAAGCGCCCATCATGGTGGAGTTCGTCTCCGCCAATCCCACAGGCCCCCTCCACCTGGGCCACGGCCGCGGTGCGGCCCTGGGAGACGCCATCTCCACCCTCCTGGAATGGTCCGGTTGGTCGGTGCACCGGGAGTACTACTACAACGACTCCGGAAACCAGATCGATCTCCTTGCCCGAAGCGTATGGGCCCGCTACCAGGAGCATCTGGGTGAGACCGTTCCGTTCCCGGAGAAGGGGTACCAGGGAAGCTATGTTCGGGACGTGGCCGGAGCCCTGGCGGACGAGGTGGGTGACAGGTTCAGGGGGGACGAAAGCGGGGAAGCCCTGGAGGCTGTCCGAGCCTTCGCCGTCCGGGCCCTTCGCCGGGAGCAGGATCAGGACCTGGCGGCGTTTGGTCTCTTCTTTGACGAGTACTTCCTGGAGTCTTCCCTCTACAGCGACGGCCGGGTGGAAGACACCATCCGGGCCCTGAAAGAGACCGGGATGGTCTACGAGCGGGATGGCGCCGCATGGCTCCGGACCACGGAGTTCGGCGACCAGAAGGACCGCGTCATGATCAAGAGCGATGGGAGCCCCACCTATTTCCTGCCCGACGTAGCCTACCACATGAGCAAGTGGGAGCGGGGCTTCCGGCACGTCATCAACGTCCAGGGCTCCGATCACCACAGCACCGTGATCCGCGTGCGGGCCGGACTCCAGGCCCTTGGCCTTCCGGAAGGATATCCGGAATACGTCCTCCACCAGATGGTGACGGTGGTGAAGGACGGGGAAGAGGTGAAGCTTTCCAAGCGGGCCGGATCCTACACCACCCTCCGGGAGCTGGTGGAGGAAGTGGGTGTGGACGTCGCCCGGTACTTCTTCCTGATGCGGAAGCCCGAGGCCCACCTGGTCTTTGACCTGGACATGGCCCTGGATCAATCCGAAAAGAACCCGGTCTACAAGGTCCAGTATGCCCACGCCCGCATGTGCTCCATCTTTCGGAAGGCGGGGCTGGAAGAGGCGGACATCGTGGCGGACGAAGCCTCTCTGGAGCTTCTTTCCCATCCCCTGGAGAGGGATCTCATCAAGCGCCTGGCCGACTTTCCGGAGCTCGTGGAGCGGGCCTCCCGGTCCCGGTCGCCCCATGCCGTCTGCGAATACCTGGAACAGACGGCCGGGGCCGTGAACGCCTGGTACCACGCAGGAAATCCCTCCCGGAGCCCGGAGCTGGCGGTCCTCGTCGGCGATCCGGCCCTTCGGCATGCCCGGCTGGTCCTGTCCCGGGGGGTGAGAATCGTGCTCAGGAACGGTCTGACGCTTCTGGGCGTCTCGGCCCCCACCCGCATGGAGCGCTCCCAGGAGGAAGAGGATGCCTGAAACAGAAGGGTTGAGCTACCAGGCCGCCGGCGTGGATCTGGACGCGGCGGATCGGGCGAAAGAGGCCCTGAAGGAGCTGGTGTCCCGGACCAGGGATGCGAACACCCTTTCGGAAATGGGCCTCTTCGGTGGGTTGTACGCCGTTCCCGGGCAGCTACGACAGCCGGTCCTGGTCTCCAGCGCCGACGGTGTGGGGACCAAGTTGAAGCTGGCCTTTCTCACGGGGCGGCACCACACAGTGGGCCAGGATCTGGTGAACCACTGTGTCAACGACATCCTGGTACAGGGCGCCGTCCCCCTGTTCTTTCTCGACTACCTGGCCACGGGTCGCCTGGAGGAAGGCGTGGTGACGGAAGTCGTGAGAGGAGTGGCCCAGGCCTGCCTGGAGAACGGGTGCGCCCTCCTGGGGGGCGAGACGGCGGAGATGCCGGACTTCTATGACCGGGGGGAATATGACCTGGCGGGGTTCATCGTTGGTGCCGTGGAGCGGGATCACATCCTGGACGGTTCCCGCATCCGGGCCGGTGACAGCCTCATCGCCCTGGCCTCCAACGGGCTGCATACCAACGGATACTCCCTGGCCCGGAAGATCGTATTCGAAGCCATGGACCTGGAAGCGGGGGACCTGCTGCCGGGGACGGGGCGTACGGTGGCCGACGCGCTCCTGGCTGTCCACCGGAGCTATCTTCCCGCCGTCCGCCCTCTCCTGGGAGAGGACGCGCTGCGGGGATTGGCCCACATCACCGGGGGCGGCATCCCCGGTAACCTGCCCCGGATTCTTCCGAACGGCCTGGGGGCTCGAATCGATGGCGCCAGTTGGGAAGTCCCGGCGGTGTTCCGGGCCCTTCAGGAGGGTGGCAGGGTGACGGAGATGGAGATGTTCCGGGTCTTCAACATGGGTGTGGGAATGATCATGGTGGTACCTCCGGAGAAGACCGACGAGGTGTCGAGCCGGCTGGCCGCCTCCGGGGAGACCAGCTGGGTCCTGGGGCAGGTCGTAGCCGGAGAAGGAGTAGCGCTGGTTTGAGTGAAGCCCGATACCCTCAACGGAAGCCTGCATTCATGGCGGCCCGGAAACGTCCTCGGAGGCAGGGCTGGCTGACGGGGCTCTCGCTCCTGTTCTGTCTCATGCCCTCATCCCTCACGGCACAGGGCCTCCAGCGGCTGGTGGATCGTTGTGGAGAAGGCATGGGAGGCTTCACCGGCAGGTGTCACGTGGCAGCGCTGGCCCTGGACGCGGCTCGTGGCGGGGTCGCCACCGCCGCCGCCCTCGGGGGCGAGGTGCCGGGTTCCGCCAGCACGGTTGGGTATCGTCTTCGTTCCTCTCCCAGGATCTCGCTAAGCGCCCGGGCCGGCGTCACTCGCTTTTCCATCCCCAACCTCCTGGAGGACTACGCGGTCCCCACCGAAGACCGGCAGCTCATGATTCCATCCCTCCAGCTTTCGGGGGTCATGGGTGTGTTCAACGGGTTTTCCCCCAAGCCCACGGTGGGCGGGGTGTTTTCCCTGGATCTGACGGCTTCGGCGCACCATCTCTTCACCCGTAAGGACGACGGCTTCCAGAGCGGCCTGTCGGGATGGGGCGTCGGTGCGAGGATGGGAATTCTCCGGGAGTCCTTCACCCTTCCGGGGATCACGGTCTCTTTGGCCCGTCGGTGGGTGGACGATGCCCGGCTGGGTGCGGAGGGACCCCTGAGGCCCGCTCGGATGGAATTCGACGCTCGAGTCACTTCCCTCAGGGGCATGGTGGGAAAGGACCTCTTCGGTACCGGGTTTTTCGGAGGCGCGGGATGGGACCGGATATCCGGGGACGCCTCGGTGGGGCTCCGCATGGCCCCGTCGGCGCCGGAGACGCTGACCACGCAAAAGGGGATCGACTCGGAGCGAATGACCTTTTTCGCCGGGGCTTCCAGGACCTTCCTGATCGTGCAGCTGTCGGGGGCCGCGGGATTTTCCCGGAGCCTGGATCCGGAGTTGCCCGTGGACCCGGGAGGAAACGAATATCCGTCGGCCCGGGCCTTCTACGGTTCCGTGTCGCTTCGTGTGACCTTCTGAGTCGAATGGACGGCCGACTCTCTCCTGAGGACCGCCGACACCTGGCCCGGGCCATGGAGCTGGGAAGGGAAGGATGGGGGCGGGTCCACCCGAATCCCCTGGTGGGGTGTGTCCTGGTAAAGGACGGGAGGGTCGTGGGGGAAGGCCGGCACCAGCAATACGGAGGCCCCCACGCTGAGATCCACTGCCTCGAGGATGCCGGAGACCGGGCACGGGGCGCTACCGCCTACGTGAGCCTGGAACCATGCAACCACCACGGAAAAACCCCTCCCTGCACCGAAGCCCTGCTGGCCGCCGGGATCTCCCGGCTGGTCTATGCGGCCCCGGATCCGGGCCGGATTTCCGGGGGCGGCGCCAGGGCCCTGCGGGAGGGAGGCGTCCAGGTGACGGGTCCCGTCCTGCTGCCCCGGGAGTATCGAAGAGAGAATCCGGCCTTCTATCACAATCAGATCCGGGAGGCGACCTATGTGGCCCTGAAGCTGGCCCAGACCCTGGACGGGAAGATCGCCCGGGAGGCCGGCCACCGGACTACCATCACCGGGCCCCAGGCCCACTTCGAGACCCACCGGCTTCGGGCCGGATTCGACGGCATCCTGGTGGGTTCCGAGACGGCCCTGGTGGATGATCCGCTCCTGACGGTCCGGGAGGCTGTTCCCATGCGAAAGCCCCCGGCCCGTATCGTCCTGGACACCCGGTGCAGGATGAGTCCCAGGGCTCGCCTTTTTGAAGACGTTCCGGATGTTCCCCTTCTGGTCTTCACCGCCGAGGACGCCCCGAAGCCGGCGGTCCGGGGCCTGAGGGACGCCGGGGCCAGGGTCTACCCCGTTCCCAGGAAAGGGGCGACGGTGTCCCTGGATGGGGTTCTGGAAACCTGTTGGGATCTGGGCATCCGATCGGTTCTCTGCGAGGGGGGAGGGCGACTGGCCGGATCCATCATGGAGGCCGGCTTCGCCCAGCGACTCTATCTGTTCGTGGCACCCTTTGTGCTGGGCGAGAAGGGTGTCCCGGCCTTCCCGGAGGGGCCGGAACGGGGTGTCTGGGATTTCTGGGCACCGGCCTTTCCACCGAGGGGGCTCGGGAGGGACGTCCTCCTGACCCTGGACAGGACCATCTGATGTTCACGGGTATCATCGAAGCCGTCGGCGTCATCACCGCCGCCCGGGAACGGGCCGGTACCAAGCGATTCGTCATCCAGGCCCCGGAGATGGCCGCCGAGGTGAAGGACGGGGACTCCATCACGGTGGACGGTGCCTGTCAGACCTCCGTGGCCAGCGACGAACGCACCTTCTCCATCGATACCATCGGCACCACCCTCTCCCGAACCATCGCCGGTGACTATCGGGTGGGGACCCGGGTCAACCTGGAGCGGTCCATGGTTCTGGGGGGTAGATTGGACGGCCACCTGGTCCAGGGGCATGTGGACGGGGTGGGCCGGGTGACCTCGGTGCGGCAGGAGGGGGACTTCTGGCTCATGGACTTCCAGGTTCCGGACGTGGTGGAGCGGGTGATGATCCTCCACGGGTCCATCACCATCAACGGGGTGAGCCTGACCGTGAACGCCATCCCCGCCGGGGGCCGATGTCAGGTGGGCATCATTCCCTTTACCTGGGAGCACACCAATCTGGGAAATCTCAAACCCGGAGACCCCGTGAATCTGGAGGGGGATCTCATCGGGAAATACGTAGGCAAATTCCTCTCGGCCTGGAAGGGGGACTCTTCCCTCAGCCTGGAAGGCCTGGAGGCTCTGGGATATGGAGGGGGCAAGGAATGACCTTTGATCGGGTGGAAGACGCCATCGATGACATCCGTCAGGGAAAGATGGTCATCGTGGCCGACGATGAAGATAGAGAGAACGAAGGAGACCTGGTCTGTGCGGCTTCGGAGATCACTCCGGAGGCCATCAACTTCATGACCAAGTTCGGACGCGGGTTGATCTGCGTGGCCATGACGGCGGAGCGGGCCAACGAGCTGGGCCTGCCTCTCATGACGGACGTGAACACCGATCCCCAGAAGACGGCCTTCACCGTCTCCGTGGACGCCGATGTCCGATTCGGTGTCACTACCGGGATCAGCGCCTTCGACCGGGCCAAGACCATCCAGGTTCTCCTGGACCCTGACACCCGCCCTTCGGACCTTCGGAGACCGGGGCACATCTTCCCCCTCCGAGCCCGGGCGGGTGGGGTTCTGCGGAGGGTCGGCCAGACCGAGGCCGCCGTGGACCTGGCCCGTCTGGCGGGCCTTCCCGCCGCCGGGGTCATCTGCGAGATCCTGAAGGACGACGGGACCATGGCCCGGAGGCCGGAGCTGGAGGCGTTCGCCCAGGAGCATGGCCTGAAGTTCATCACCGTGGCTGATCTCGTTTCCCACCGGCTTTCCCGGGAACGGCTGGTGAGACGGATCGCCGAGGCGGATCTTCCCACGGACTACGGCAACTTCAAGCTCATGGGGTACACGAATCTGGTGGACGAGCGGGACCACGTGGCCCTGGTGAAGGGAGATCTGGCAGGAAAGGAGAACGTTCTGGTGCGCATGCATTCCGAGTGCCTCACGGGTGACGTGTTCGGCTCTCAGAGATGCGACTGCGGGGAGCAGCTGCACGCAGCCATGCGCCAGATCGATGAGGAGGGCCTGGGCGCCATCGTCTACCTGAAGCAGGAAGGCCGGGGGATCGGGCTGGCGAACAAGATCCGGGCATACGACCTTCAGGACCAGGGAAGGGACACAGTGGAGGCTAACGAGGTCCTCGGGTTCAAGCCGGATCTGAGAGACTACGGGCTCGGCGCCCAGATTCTCCTGGACCTCGGACTCACCTCCATTCGCCTCCTGACCAACAATCCCCGGAAGATCGTGGGTCTCGAAGGATACGGGCTCAAGATCACGGGGCGGGAGGAATTGAAAGTCGAGGCCGGGGAGTTCAATCGGGAGTACCTGGCCACCAAGCGGACGAAGCTGGGGCACATTCTCTAATTTCTGTCGGGGGAGCTCAGAAGTGAACGAGATCCATGGAGATCTGAACGGAGCAGGGAAGCGGTTCGCCCTTCTGGTGACCCGGTTCAACAGCCTGGTCACCGAACAGCTGGTGGCGGGTGCGAAGGACTGCCTGCTTCGCCACGGTGTGGACGGGGAAGCCATCGACCTGTATCGGGTGCCCGGCGCCTGGGAGCTCCCGGCGGCGGCGGCCCGGATCGTGAAGAGCGGGAAGTACGACGCCCTGGTAGCCCTGGGGTGCATCATCCGGGGTGGCACCCCACACTTCGAATATGTGGCCGGGGAGGCCAGCCGGGGTCTGGGTGCCGTCGCTCGTGAGGCGGCGATTCCGGTCTCCTTCGGAGTACTCACTACCGACACCGTAGACCAGGCGCTGGAGCGGGCGGGTACGAAGGCCGGGAACAAGGGATGGGACGCGGCACTGAGCGCCCTGGAGATGTCCGAGCTTTTCCGAAGGATGGAGTAGCCTTTGCCTCATCCTTCACGGGTCCGGAGCGGGGATCACCCCCGGGATCGGGGTCGTTCCCGGGCCTGGGCACTCCAGGTTCTCTATCGCTGGGAAAGCGCCGGTGCCGGGGAAACCATTCTGCAGGCCCTGTCCAGGATCCTCCAATCCCGGACGGTAGCGGGCCGCCGTGTCCCCTATCTGGAGCATCTCCTGGAAACCCTTCAGGACAATCTTCCGGAAGTGGACCGGGCCCTCCAGTCCTCTCTCGAAAACTGGCGCCTGGAGCGACTGTCCGTCATGGACCGCTCCATCCTGCGTCTCTCGGCGGCCGAGATCCTCTTTCTGGAAGAGGTTCCCCCAAAGGTTTCCATCCAGGAGGCGATTCACCTGGCGGAAGCCTACGGTGGAAAGGATTCACCGCGGTTCGTGAACGGGGTGCTGGACGCCCTGTACAAGCGTTGGAAGGACTGATCGCAAGCGGGCGGACGGGATGAGGCGGGTTGCCTCCACGGGGAACGACCTGAAAACAGGAGATCTCCAAAGGTGAGGATCCTGGTGGTGAATTGGCAGGATCGCATGAACCCCCAGGCCGGCGGGGCCGAGACCCACCTCCATGAGATCTTCGGCCGTCTTGCCGACTGGGGGCACGAGGTGACGATTCTCGCCTCCGGATTTCACGGGTCGACCCGGGTGGAGGAGGTGGACGGGATGGAGGTCCACAGGGTGGGGAGGCGGTTCACCTTCAACCTCCTGGCACCCTTCTACTTTCGAAAACGATGGGAGGCCGGGGTCTTCGACGTCGTCGTGGAGGACCTGAACAAGGTCCCCGTGTTCATGCCCCTCTTCACCGAGATTCCCGTGGTGCTGCTGGTTCATCATCTCTTCGGTGCCACGGCCTTCCAGGAGGCTTCTCTCCCGGTGGCCGGAGCCACGTGGCTCCTGGAGAGGCCGCTGGGGCCCGTGTTCCGGGGCTGTCCCATGGTTGCGGTCTCGCCCAGCACGGCCGAAGACCTGAAGGCCCGGGGGCTGAACTGGGAGGAGCCGGCCATCGTTCCCAACGGGGTGGACCTGGAGCACTATCGGCCCGGGCCCGGGGAGGAACGATTTCCGGATCCCACTCTCCTCTATGTGGGTCGCCTGAAGCGATACAAGCGGGTGGATCTGATCCTTCGGGCCCTGGCCGTCATGAAGGACCGGGGGTCCCATCCCACTCTTCTGATTGCCGGAAAAGGGGATGACGAGCCCCGCCTCCGGGGGCTGGTTTCGAAGCTCGGACTGGGGGAGGATGTGGAATTCCTGGGGTATGTGGAAGAGAGGGAGAAGGTCCGGCTCTTTCAACGGAGCTGGATTCATGTCCTGACCTCACCCAAGGAGGGCTGGGGGATCTCCGCCATGGAGGCCGCGGCCTGTGGAACGCCCACCGTGGCCAGTGACTCGCCGGGCCTCCGGGATGCGGTGAGGGACGAGGAGACCGGTCTTCTGGTCCCCCATGGGGATGTGGAGGCTCTGGCGGACACGTTTGCCGATCTACTGGCCGACGCCCGGCGGAGAGAACGCATGGGGAGAGCTGCCAGAGCCCATGCGGAGCACTATTCCTGGGAGCGGTCAGCCCGGGAAATGCAGGACCTGTTGGAGAATCGGGTGGCCCACAACCATCCGCAAGCCTAACTTTTTTCATCTTCTCACCGGGACGCGGGGATCTTCCTGCGATTCCCCGGGGAAGAGTCTCAGACACGGAGGAGCGATGAGAGTCCAGATTGCCGCCCGCCGCTGTGAAATTCCCGATGCCGTGCGTTCCCGCACCGAAGAACAGCTGGAGAAGCTCTCCAAGTACGACCCCAACCTGTCCGGAGCCGAAGTGACCTTCGAGGTCGTGCGGCACCGGAAGAAGGTGGAAGCCATCCTGAAGGCGGACAAGGAGGAACCTGTGGTGGCCGGAGGGGAGGGAGAGGAGTTCCGGGAGGCCCTGGACCTCATGGTCGATCGGCTGGCCAAGATCCTGAGGCGGAGGCGCTCCCTCAGGAAGGACCACCAGGGCCCGAGCCTGGCCAAAGCAGACCCCCTGACCGAATAGAGATAGAGAGAGGCGTGAAGCGACAAATCACTGTTGAGGATCTCCTCAAGGAACGGGAAAAGGCCCTGAGTCTGGCAAACCTCACGCCGTCCGCCGGCCTCCAGCGACCCATCACGCACCCGAATCCCACGAGCCCGGGCCTGGCACTGGCGGGGTTCATGGAGCGGGTGCGGGATGGGCGGGCCCAGGTCTTCGGTGAAACAGAGATGGCCTACCTGGAACACCTGGGCCCCGAGATGGCGGAGAAGCGGCTCCGCGAATTCTTTCATCACGAGGTTCCGGTGGTCTTTGTCACGAAGGACCTTCCGGTTCCGGATTACTTCCTGACCACCGCCCTGGAGTACGCCATCCCCGTGTTCAGGACCAACCTGGGCACGGGGGTTTTCTTTCAGCGTCTGAACCCTTATCTGGAGGCGGGCCTTGCCCCCACGGTAAGTCTCCACGGCTCCCTGGCGGACGTCTACGGGGTCGGCCTCCTCTTCGTGGGGGAAAGCGGGATCGGAAAGAGCGAGTGTGTCCTGGACCTGGTGGAGCGGGGGCATCGCCTGGTTGCCGACGACCTGGTCTTCGCCACCCGGAGGGGACACGATATCGTCATCGGCCACGGCCACGAGTTCCAACGCCACCACATGGAAATCCGGGGGGTGGGGATCATCGACATCAGGGCGCTTTTCGGGATCCGGGCCATCCGGCAGCAGAAGCGGATCGAGGTGGTGGTTCAACTGGAGACATGGGAGGAGAACCTGGATTACAGCCGCACGGGCCTGGAACGGGAGGAGACCGACATTCTCGGAGTCTCTCTCCCCAAGGTCACCGTGCCCCTGAACCCCGGGAAGAACATCACGGTCGTCTCCGAGGTGGTGGCGATGAACCACCTCCTGAAATACGCCGGGATCGATCCTGCCCTGGAGTTCGACCAGCGATTGAAGGAGGCCATGAGGCCGGTGCGTAAGTACCTGGAACAAGACTATGAGTGACGCCGGCCCCGTCCGTGCCGTTCTCCTGGCACACGGAACCATGGCCCGGGGGATGGTGGATGCCGTTCGAAGGATCTCCGGGGTGGAGGAGGACGCCCTCATCCCTCTGAGCAACGACGGTCGGTCTCCGCAGGTCCTTCAGGAGGAGCTGGAGGGGCTTCTGGCGGAGGGGATCACCGTGGTGTTCACCGATCTGGCCGGTGGAAGCTGTGCCCTTGCGGCGAGGAAATGCTCGAGTCCGGTCGTCGTCAGCGGGGTCAACCTTCCGATCCTGCTGGAGTTCGTGTTCAACCGAAACCTCCCTGTGGAGAAGCTTGTCCCCCGTCTATTGAAACACGGTGGCGGCGCCATCAAGAGCATCCCGGAATTCCCTGAACATGTCGATTCTCCTGTATCGGATTGACGAGCGTCTCATCCACGGGCAGGTGACCGTGGGGTGGGGGGCTCGGCTGCGGCCGGAGTTGTTTGTTGTGGTGGACGCCGATGTGGCCCGCAGCGATTGGGAGCAGGAACTGTATCTGCTTGGGGTGCCCGAGGGTGCCCGGGCGATCTTCGTCAATCCCCGGGAGGCTCGGGAGAGGCTTCCTGAATGGAAGGAATCGCCCCGTCGGATCGTCCTGTTGACCCGGGATGTGGAGACCATGGTGGAGGTGGGAGAGGAGGGAGGCCTGCGGGGAGTGGCCGTGAATGTGGGAGGAATCCACTTCCAGGCAGGGCGGGAGGAGGTCCTGCCGTATCTCTTCCTGGATGAGCACGACAGGGCCAATCTGGAGTCCCTCAGGGAGGCCGGAGCCGAGGTTACCGCCCGGGACCTTCCAGATTCGTCCAAGGTACCGCTGAAGGCCCTCCTGGGTTGAGGAGCCTGGGCTCATGATCCTCGCCGATTTCCTGGTGCTGCTGCTTCTGGGTGGACTTCTGGCTCTGGACGGGACCTCCCTGGGCCAGTTCATGATCTCCAGGCCTCTGGTGGCCGGTGTCCTGACCGGATGGGTCATGGGGGATCCCGTCACGGGCCTCCTGGTGGGAGGGGTGCTGGAGCTCTACTTCATCCCGGTCTTCCCCGTGGGAGGGGCGGATTTTCCCGAGGGGGGGCCTCCTTCGGTGGTGGGAGTGGCAGGGGCCATGCTTCTTCCGGGGGTCCAGGGTCTGGCGCTGGGCGTCTTCCTGGGACTGTTCTGGAGTCGCCTGGCCGCCCTTTCCATCCGGGTCCTCAGAGACGTAAACGGCCGCCTGGTTCCTGATCCGTCCAGGGGCCCGGTCACCGAAGGCCGCATCGTCTGGGGTCATCTGGGGGCCATATCCCTGGATTTTTTACGGGGAGTCGGATTGACGGCGGTGGGGTTGGCTGTGGCCATGACTTTGGCGAACATACTGGATGGGATCTGGCCTTTGAACTCTTCCCAGACCCTGGGGCTGCTCCTTCTGGGGGCGTCCCTCCCCGCCGGGGCCTTCGTGGCATCCCTCGGCGGTTGGGAAAAACGAGGCGTCCTCTTTTTCGCCGGCCTGGCCGGCTTCCTCATCGGGGCCTATCTCCTGTGAGGAAAAGGCTCACACTGGCGAAGGTCGGGACCTTTTTCAGGTCGTTTGCCATCCAGGGATCCTGGAACCGGCGGACCATGCTCGGTGGAGGCTTTGCCTTCGCGATCCTCCCGGTGCTGCGTGCCCTGTATCGGGACGATCCCGAGAAGCTCTCCGACGCTCTGCACCGGCATTCGGAGCATTTCAACGCTCACCCCTATCTGGCGGGCCTCGCCCTGGGGGCGGCCGGGAAGATGGAGGAAAACGGAAGGAGCCCGGAGGAGATCCGTCGGTTCAAGCTTGCGGTTCGGGGCCCTCTCGGGAGCCTGGGAGACTCCCTGGTGTGGGTGGGTTGGCGGCCCGCCACGGTCCTGGCCTCTCTCTGCCTGGCCCTCCTGGGAGCGTCTCCCGGGGTCACGGTGACCTTCTTCCTCCTGTGTTACAACCTGGGACACCTCCTCCTGCGGTCTGGCGGACTGGTCCTGGGAATGGAGAAGGGAAGCCAGCTGGGGGACTCGCTGAGGAGCATGTCTCTGCCTCTCCAGGCTGATCGACTGGCGAGCGTCAGCGTCTTTCTTCTTGGCGCCGTCCTGGGACTGGTCTTGAACCGGGGGTGGGGATACGGGTGGAGTGTATTCCTCTGGGGCGGGCTACTGACCGTGGGCCTCTTTGCCGGGAGCCGGCTGGGTCAGGTGACCTGGCGGTGGAATGCCCGGATCGTGGCCGGCATCATCGGCGCACTTTTTATCTTTGGATGGATGGGATGACAGACGGAACGGAACGAGAAGCACTCGTTCAGGTCGTGAACCGGGCCGGCTTGCACGCCAGGCCTGCCGCTCTTCTGGTGAAGACCGCCGGGTCGTTCAAGTCTCTGATCCACGTGGAGAAAGAGGGTCTTCAGGTAAACTGCAAGAGCATCATGGGGGTGTTGATGTTGGCGGCCGAGCAGGGCTCCACGCTGCGCTTCACGGCCGTGGGGGAAGATGCTGAGGATGCCCTTCAGGCCCTTACCGATCTGGTAGACCGGGGATTCGAGGAGGAATAGAGCCGTGCCCATCGTACGAGACGGTTTCGGCGTGTCGGAAGGCATCGTCGAGGGCAGAATCCACCTTATGGACTGGCTGGCGCCCGAAGTGGAGCACCGCCGCCTGGCGGAAGACCAGGTGGAGGAGGAGGTCGAGCGGTTCCTGAAGGCCAGGGACCACACCCGGGAAAAGCTGGAGGGGCTCAAACAGGCCACCGAGGACCGGTTGGGAGCCATCGAGGCCCGGATCTTCGATCCCCAGATCCTGATCCTGGAGGATTCGGAGGTGGTGGACAGAACCATCCGGTACATCAGGGACAACTTCCTGACGGCGGCCCAGGCCTTCAACTGGAGGATATTGGAGCTGCAGGCCCGCTGGAGCCGCACGTTCAACCCCATGGTGCTGGACCGCCTGAACGACCTGGAGGACCTGCATTCCCGCCTCCTGCATCGGATCCTGGACCTCCCGGATCCCTTCGATCCGGTGGATCCCGAGGAGGGGGTCATACTGGTGGCCCAGAACCTCACCCCCAGCATGGCCGTCCAACTGGATCCGAACGTCGTTCGGGGTGTGGCCACGGATCTGGGGACGCGGACGTCCCACTGGGTGATCCTGGCCAGATCCCTCTCCCTCCCGGCGGTGGCGGGGCTGGGCAACATCACCTCACTGGCCAGGGAGGGACAGGAAGCCATTCTGGATGGCCGCATCGGTCGCATCATCCTGGACCCGGACGAGCGGGAGCGGAAGATCTTCCGGGGCAGGGAGGTTCAACTCCGGGAGTGGGAGAAGGAGATCTCCCTCATCGCCGGGCTGGACGCTGTCACCAAGGACGGACAGCCTGTCGCCCTGAGGGCCAATCTGGATCTTCCCTGGGAGGCAGAGCAGGCCCGAAGGCACGGCGCAGGCGGCGTGGGGCTTCTCCGGACCGAGTTCCTCGTGGTGGGCAGGGCAGCCCTTCCGAGTGAGGAAGAGCAGTACGAAGGGTACCGGAACGTCGCGGAGGCTTTTCCGGACGCGGCGGTCATCATCCGGACGTTCGACCTGGGGGGAGACAAGTTCCCCATGTTTCTTCATATGCCCCGGGAAGAGAACCCCTTCCTGGGCTGGCGGGCCATCCGGGTCTGTCTGGATCAACCCGAGCTCTTTCGGCCCCAGCTTCGGGCCATCCTCCGGGCCACGGCCCACGGCGACGTGAGAATCATGCTTCCCCTGGTGAACGACGTGGAGGAGGTTCTCCAGGTCCGGGCCATGTTGAAGGAGGAGGAGGATCACCTCACGGCTTCCGGTATCCCTTTCAACTCCGGATACAAGCTGGGGCTGCTCATCGAAACCCCCGCCGCGGCCCTGGACGCCGTTGAGCTCTCGCGACACGCCGATTTCTTTTCCATCGGCACCAACGACCTGGTTCAATACACGCTGGCCGTGGACCGGACCAATACCCGGCTGGCCAGGCTTTTCAATCCCTTCCACCCGGCGGTTATCCGGCAACTGCATCAGGTTTCGCGGGTGGCTCGGGCCGCCGGAATCGAGGTGAGCGTGTGCGGTGAGCTGGCGGCGAATCCCCTGGGGGCTTTCCTCCTTCTGGGGCTGGACATCCATTCTCTCTCCGTGGCCTGGCCCAGCCTTCCGGAGATCAAAAAGGTGATCCGGGAAATGCGGATCGAGGACGCCAGGAAGGCGGCGGCCCGGGCGCTGGCTTCTCCCACCAGCCAGGAGGTGACGGCCCATCTGGTGGAGGGGGTAGGGGACAGCATCGATCTCTCGGCCTTTTCGGGGCGCTGGAGCCTGAACCTGCCCCAGAGTGAGGACCGGAGCGGCTGACCCCGGAAAAGGGAAAAAGCTGAACCCGGGCCCGACTGTGGAGTAAGCCAGGATGGAAGGGATCCCGGGGGAGGGCGCAAGCGGATTCAAGAGGTTGATCAAGCACAGAACAAGGGGGGAGGCAGGGGCGTGCTCGTCGAAGTCAAGGTACAGAGCCTGGGTCTGGACAGAACCACGAATACCCCGGTGCTCATTCTCCAGGAGAAGGAGGGGGAACGGGTTCTCCCCATCTGGATCGGACCCGGGGAGGCCAGTGCCATTGCCATGCAACTGGCGGACTGGTCGTTCTCCCGCCCCCTGACCCATGACCTTCTGGTTTCCGTCATGAAGGGGCTCGGGGGGACCATGGATCGGGTGGTCATCTCCAGGGTCGAGGACAACACCTATTTCGCGGAGCTCATCATCCATCGGGATGACGAGCTGTTTTCGGTGGACGCCCGGCCCTCAGACTCCATTGCCATCGCCCTGCGGGTCCAGGCGCCCGTCTTTGCCGACGAGACCCTCCTGGAAGACGTATCGGTGGAGATCGCGGAGGACGAACCCATGTCTCTGGACACAGACGCCGGCGGCACTCTGGACCCGGGCCGGGCAGCCGAAACCCTGAAGGATTACCTCCGCAAGCTGAACCCGGAGGATTTCGGCCGATTCACTCCCTGAGAGGCCAGTCCTCTCCTCGCCGTGACAATCCGAGACTGTCCAGAATGAACGATTTCCGTCGGATCCTCGTCTCCCTCTCCGTCCTCTTTCTCTTTCTCTTTCCGCGGGGGCTCCGGGCCCAGCAGGAAGTCGATCCCGTCATCAAGGGAGAGGTCCGGGTGGCCCATGAGCCTCTCCCGGGCGTAATGGTCGTCCTCCATGAGGTCTCCTCCGAGTTCTCCGGGGAAATCGACAGCATTCAATCCGGGGCTCAGGGCGACTTCACCCTGCGCCTCCCTCGCCTTCCGGATCATGGGGTCAGCTCCGAGGTCTATTTCGCCTCGGTGCGCCACCGGGGCATTCTCTACTTCGGCCCCGCCATCACCAGCCCGGCCCAACTGGACAGTCTGTACCTCATCCAGGCCTACGATACCATGGCGGTGCCCCCGGGGGGGGCGGAGATCCCCGTGGCCCAACGGAGTCTCTTTCTGGACAAGACCGGAGAAGGCTGGCAGGCAACCGATGTCTTCCAGCTCATCCAGGACGAAGAACGGACCCTGTTCTCACCGGAGGAAGGAGTGGTGTGGAGCTATCCTCTGCCTCCAGGAGCCCGGGACTTCCAGGTGGGCCAGAGTGAGATGGCGCCGGACGCGACCCGCCTCCGGGAGGGTCGAATGGAGCTCTACTCTCCCATCCCTCCGGGGGAGCGCTTCTATCTGGTCCGGTATACCATACCGGAAGATGAATTTACCCTTCCCCTGCCCGGAACCACCCGGAGGTTGGAAGTCATGGTCAGGGAGCCGGGGCCGGAGGTGGCGTTTCCGCCCCTGACCCCCGGTGTGCCCGTGGAGCTGGAGCCAGGGAACGTCTTTCGTCGGTTTGAGGGCGTGAATCTCCAGGATGCGGAGATACGGCCACAGGTCCAGCCCCGGGGCTTCGAGCTACCGGCGGCCTGGCTGGGGATCATCCTGGCGGGCCTCCTCGGAGGTGCCGGAGTCTATGCCTATCGGAGGCAGCGGACGCGGCGGGTGACGGAACTGGCACCGGAAGAAGAGGAGGAGGAGCCCATGAGGCGGGAGGATCTTCTCATGGCCGTGGCGGAGCTGGACGAATCCTTTCAGGCCGGAGGCGAGAAGTCCCAGGAGGAGCGCAGGCGTTACCGAGCCCGGCGAAAGGAACTCCTGGACCGGATTGCCGGACTTCCTTGATTTTCAGGGGAGCCTGACCGTGTCTCTCGTCGCCACGCCGGCCATCCTTCTCCGCTCGCATCCCTACAGCGAGACCAGCCGGATCCTCCGGTTCTATTCCAGGGACGCCGGGGTCGTCGCGGTCATGGCCAAGGGCATCCGGAAGACGGGGGGGAAGCGGGGAGGGTCGGATCGGACCTTCGGCGAGGGAAGGCTGACCTTCTACCACAAGGAGGGCCGGGAACTCCAGACCTATCGGGATTTCGACCTGGAGAACCCCCGCCCCGGCCTTTCCGGGGACCCACTTCGCTTTGCCGGGGCGTCGGTTCTGGGTGAGGTGGTCCTCCAGCACGCTGGGAGCGACGGGAATCCGGCCCTTTTTCAGCGGCTGTCCGCAGGTCTGGACACCCTGGCGACCGAGGCGGAGGAGCTCCTGGTCCGACGGCTTCTGCTGGAGATCTGGGGCCTGGTGGCGGAGCTGGGATATGCGCCCACGGTGCTTGCCTGTGTCAATTGCGGCAGGGAGTTGGAGGGAGAGGAGTTGGGACGCTTCGACTTTGCCGCCGGCGGCCTGAAGTGCCCGTCCTGCCAGGAAGGGGCCCAGGGACCCCGCCTGGGACCCAAGGCCAGGAAGCAACTCCAGGGGTTGGTGGGGGGGGGGTTGGAAGGGGACCTCATCAGGCCCAAGGCCCATCTCAGGCTGGCCAGCGATTTCATCACATACCACATCTCGGGGGGATCCCCCCTCCGTTCCATGGAGGTGGTGGCGACCCTGGTACCCAAGGACCATGCGTAGACTCATTCTGGGCACGGCCGGTCATATCGATCATGGGAAAACCGCCCTGGTAAAGCGCCTCACGGGGGTGGATACCGATCGCCTGAAGGAGGAAAAGGCTCGAGGCATCACCGTGGACCTGGGGTTCGCCGAGCTGGTCACGCCCGGCGGCACCCATTTCGGGGTGGTGGACGTTCCGGGCCACGAAGGGTTCATTCGGAACATGGTGGCCGGAGCCACCGGGATGGACGTGGTCCTCCTGGTAGTGGCAGCCGACGAGGGGGTCATGCCTCAGACCCGGGAGCATCTCGCCATCCTCCAGCTTCTGGGGGTCCCCCGGCTCATGGTAGCCCTCACCAAGTCGGATCTGGTGGAGGAGGAGTGGTTGGAGCTGGCCGTGGAGGACGTTCGGGAGGCGCTCCTGGAGACTCCCTACGGAGACGCTGCGATCCTCCCTGTCTCCTCCGTTTCGGGGCAGGGGGTGGACGCCCACATGAAGGCCCTGGAGCTCCTGGGTTCCCGGGCCCGGGAAAAGGGACGGGACGACCTGGCCCGTCTCCCCATCGACCGGGTCTTCACCATTCGTGGTGCCGGTACCATCGTCACCGGCACACTCTGGACCGGGAGCGTGACCCCGGGAGACAGGGTGCGGGTGCTTCCCGGAGACCAGGAAGCCCGAATCCGGTCGGTTCAACTCCACAACCAGGAAGTGGAAGAGGCCCGGGCCGGCGCCAGGGTGGCCCTGGGCCTCACCGGAAGCGGAATCCACCATGAAACCCTTTCCCGTGGGCAGACCCTGGTGGGGGGAAAGGGATGGGAAGAGTCGTGGATGTTGACCTGTCACATCTCGGTTCTTCCGGGCACGGGCTGGATCCTGGAGCAGGGACAGCGAGTGAGAGTCCACCTGGGCACGGCGGAGGTGCTGGCCCGGATTGCTCTTCTGGAGACGGAGGTTCTGATGGGCGGAGAAGCGGGGTGGGTTCAGCTTCGCCTGGAAGAGCCGGTGCTGGCCCGGGGAAGAGACCACCTGGTCCTCCGTTCCTACTCCCCCGTGACCACCATCGGTGGAGGGAGGGTGGCGGAAGTTCGGCCTCCCAAGCGGCGGCGCCTGAAACGTGGACTCCCCGGACTCCTGGAGAAACGATTGGATGGAGGCTGCCGGGATGCCCTGGACGCCCTGCTGGAGGAGCGAGGGTGGGCGGGGGTACCGGAAATGGTTCTTCCGCACCTGCTGGGATTTCCGCCCCCTGAGATCGAATCGGCCGTGGAAGAGCTTCAGGGAGAGGGGAGTGCCCTCAAGGCCGAGACCCATCTCTTCGCTGCGGAGGTCCTGGCCAGGGGAGAAGAGAAAGTCCTGGGCGCCCTCTCCTCCTTTCACCAACAGGAGCCCCTCCGGCCGGGGATGCCCCTGGAGGAGCTTCGGCAGATCTTTCCTCCGAATGCAGGCCCGGGCCTGGGTGACAGGATCATCCAGGGGCTGACGGCCGAAGATACCCTCTCGGTGGAGGGTGGAACGGTTCGTCTCTCCTCCTTCCGCCGGAGCCTCACTCCGCTGCAGGAAAAGGCGCGGCGCCGTCTGGGTGAGGCGTTGAGAAACGCCGGGCTGTCTCCCCCGGGCCTGGAGGAGCTCGCCCGGGACGCGGAAGGTGGAGTCCGGGAGGTGGAGAACCTCCTCCGGTTCATGGAGGCGGAGGGAGAGATCATCGGCCTGGAGGGAGGGCTGTTTTTCTGGAAATCGGCGGTCCAGGCCGCCGGAGAACAGGTGGTGGCAGCCATGGGTGGATCGTCGGGCCTGGGGCCGGCGGATTTCCGGGAGGTCCTGGGTGTGACCCGAAAGTATCTTCTTCCCCTTCTCCGGTACATGGATACAGCCGGCGTCACCACCCGCTTCGGTGATGAGAGGACGGTGGCCACGACCCTCCCTGGAGGGTGGGGAACATCCGGACCCTGAGGCCGTACAAGAGGACAAGAGGAAAGAGTGATCACCGTCAATCAAGGTGCTTGACCTTGGTTTCACCGTAAAGTACTATGGAAACGAGGTGGTAGGCATTCACTCCCTTTGTCCCTGGAGGGCTATCGTTCCACAGCTACAGCACAGCCAAACTGTGCGGAGGTAAAGATGAGACGCCTCGCGTGCGTCCTCTTCGTCCTCCTCTCCATCGTCGGCTTCACGTCCGCGGCCTCGGCTCAGGTGGGGTCGACTGGAAAGCAGGATTCCGGGTTCAGCCTGGAGCAGAATTATCCGAATCCGTTCAACCCTGAGACGAAGATTCCCTTCGTCCTTGGGGAAGAGTTGTTTCAGAGCGGCAGGCCAGTTGTGGTCTCTGTTCGGATTTTCAATGTCCTGCAGCAATTCATCACCGCCCCCACCGCCCTGAACCATCCCCAGGGTGAGGGTGTGTCGGTCCTGAACCTGGAGTACCCGTTTCCGGGTCGGTTCGAAGCGTACTGGGATGGCCGGGACTCCTCGGGCAAGAAAGTGGCGTCCGGCGTGTACTTTATTCAGCTGGTGGTGAACGGCGACACTCAGATTCGGAAGATGTTCGTCACAAAATGACGACACACCCTCCGGCCTGGGGTCGGGGGCAGAAGAGGAAACAAGGGGCACCCTTTTCGGGGGGTGCCCCTTGTTCCTTGATACTCGGGATCTGGTAGCGGGATCTCGTGGCGGATCAGGACAACACGTAGATGAAGCGGCCGCAGCTTTCGCAGGTCTGGACCGCATCGTTGGGATCCCCTGTTCTGGAGGTCGGAATCGAAACGAAACAGCCGTAGCAGACGCCGCCGATTACCGGGACCACCATTCGGCCCAGGGTGGGCAGGCCCCGCTGACAACGATCCTTGATGGCCGGGTCCAGTCCCTCTGTCAGCTCGTCGATCTTCTGGTCCAGCGCCCGCACCGCTTCTTCTGGGTCCAGCTTGAATTGATCCTCCTCCATCCTATCGATTCCCGGCTCCTCCAGGAGGGCCATCTTCTGATGACGGAGGTCCTGTATCTCTAACAGCAGCATCAACTGGGGATGCATGACGTCCTTTGGCCTATTGGGCTTTTTCTTCCAGGAGTTTCAGGAACTCTTCCGGAGTCTCGATCTCCTTGAGCTGGGTGGGGACCTCCGGGTCCTTGGCGAACTGGGCGATCTTGCCCAGAACCGGGAGGTATTGATTCGAGACCTCCAGGGGAGGGGCCACGATGAGGAAGAAATTGTGGACGGGGTTGCCGTCGATAGCCTTGAAATCCACGCCCCCGGGCTTCCGCCCATAGGCCAGACGAAGGCGGTTCACCACCAGGGAGCGGCAGTGGGGGATGGCGATACCCTTGCCGATCCCCGTGGAGCCGAGGTTCTCCCGGCGTTTGAGGGTCTTGAAAAGAATGGCTTCGGACTTCTCGTCCATCCCGAGGAGCCCGATGAGCTCCTTCAGGATCTCGTCTTTCGACTCGGATTGTATGTCGAGGTTCACCACTTCTGGGGTGAACAGTTCTCTCAATCTCATCCGGTAGCCTCCATGTTTCGTGCGGTCGGCGCCGGCCTAGGTGCCTTCTGGCGAATACCTAAAATAGCTAACCTGGCATATAGATGCTAAGGGATTGCCTCGTCTCTTGCCAGACCGGAAAGG
>CAZSDD010000045.1:0-20872 GCA_964605505.1 uncultured Gemmatimonadaceae bacterium
CTCCGTCCCCTGGAAATCCAGGGCGAGGGTTTCCGTGTCCATCTCCAATCCGAAGGGACCCCGGGCCACTCCCGCCGGAAGGCGGGGCTCGATCCATCTCAGATCCCGAAGATCCAGGCCCCGTGTCTCACCCTGGAGGGAAAGAGTGATCCCCTCGTTCCCTGCCCAGACTACCTCCGCCCGTCCCTGGGCCCGGGAAGATGGGAGCCGGACTTCATGGATAGAGGCCAGGAGTCTCCCGGGGGTCCTCCGGATCTCCCCGCGAAGCTCCTCCACCCTGAAAGGGGAGTCCCGGATCTCGCCCAGGAAAGCCAGTTCCTCCACCTGAAGACGCTCCCCCTCCTCCCCCGGAGAGCGAAGGTCCGCTTCCGGCAGACTCAGCTGAATCTCCCGAAAGCTATACCGCCTGAGCCATCCGTCCCCGGAAGGGGCCGGCTCCACCAACGACCGGGGGGAAGGAATTGTTCCACGGGGTTGGGGAAGAAGGATGTCCAGAGACCCGTCGTGGATGCGGACGTCCCGAAGGGTGATGGTCCTCCCTTCCTCCCGAGCCCGATGGTCCGGGGGGGCGGGGATGACCTCCCCCGCAGAATCCACGGCCGGAACCGGGGCACCCTCTCCGGAGCCTGTGGTGTCGGCTTCCGCAGTGCTTTCGGATTCCCCGGGAAGGAAGATGGCCAGCACGTTCATCCTCTCCCCGTCAGGGAGCCTCTCCAGCGTCACCTCCGGGGACCAGACCACTACCCGCGTGAAGACGAGGTCCCCTGACAACAGAGCCCTGGGAGAGACTCCCGCCATGATGGAGTCGGCTGTGAGAAATGGGCGCCCATCGGGCCCGGTCAAACGGACATCCCGGAAGGTGAAGCCACGAAGAAGCCCCGGCGAAGAGATGCCCTCCACCGAGATCCTTCCGTTCACTCCCCCTTCGATCCGCCGCAGGACCTCCCGCAGGACCAACTCCCGCCCCCTGGGGGTCTGGGTCAGGAAGACCATGAGGGCCAGGGCCACAAGCCCGAGGATGCCTGCGGCTCGGAAACCCATCTTCGCGGCGCGGCGAATGACCCTCATGGTCAGAAGGCCTGTCCTATGGAGAGATGCAGCTGAAATCGCCTCAAGGACCAGGCATCCAGTTTTCCCCACGGCACGCCGGGCGAGAGGAGGGTCAGCTCCCCCTCGGATGGGACGTACCGCGTCTCTTCCCCGGTACGAATGATGTCGTCGGAATCATCTCGAGTTTCGTCGAAAGGCCGGATCTGTTGAGTGACCACCTGCAGGCGCTTTCCCGCTTCGAAGCGGTAGGCCAGGTCCACCCGGATGGGTCCGATGGGGCTGAGGTACCGGATTCCGAGTCCCGGCGTGACCTCCAGGTCGCGGAGATCGACCCCCCCGGACTCCCCCCATAACTGCCCGAAATCGAGGAACGTGGCACCTTCCCAGGTCTGTCCCGCGAGGGGCGTCCGAAACTCCAGGCTGCCCTCCAGGAGCGACGTTCCCCCGATGGGCCGCGGGTTGAACTGCTCGTCGTCCAGGGCCGAAGCGTCGCAGCTCATATCCAGAATGTCGGCCGAAGCGCAGGGGGCAGGCTCGTTCTCCCCGGGTTCCAGGAGATCCCTCACACTGGGAAGGTATAGAACCTGTGGGCCCAGACGATTCTGGGCAAAACCGCGAACGCTGTTGGAGCCTCCGGCGTAGAGACGCTTCTCCGGCGGGACGATCTCGTCGGAAATGCCCGGCCCCGCCAATCCCGGGAACCCGCCCTGCCGAACCCAGCCACCCCGGAGACGGGCTGCGAGCACCCAGCGGGAGTCTCCCTGGGTATACCAGCTTCCCTCTCCCAGAATCCTGACGTACCGGAAGTCGGACCCGGTCCAATCCGCCGCGTGCTCCATGTCCAGGAGGAGAGCGTGGCCACGGGTGGGGCTCAACGCCTGGTTCCGGCGGTCCTGGGAGAAACGGATCCCCAGCGGTGCGATCCAGTTGGAGCCCCGGAAAATCCTCACATCCTCGGGATCGCAGACCAGGTAGCTGGAGCAGAAAAAAACCTCCGCGGCGTTGAAGCGGGAAATCTGGGGACGAAAGGAGAAGGTCACCGGGGTGGAAGTCGTGAGCGTGTGCGTAAGCCCCAGATTCACGCCCAGGGATTGCCGGACGAAGATCTCGGGGAAGGACTGGCGCTCACCGAAGACGCTGACGCTCAAGGCATTCCGGGGAGAGAAGAGCCAGGGTTGGACGAAGTCCGCCGAAAGAAGCCAGTTCAGCTCCCCGTACTGCCCGGTGCCGGCTTCCGGGCAGAGTGTCTGGTGGAATATGGGAGCCAGGACGTTGGACACCCGGCCCGTGATCTGAAGGCGCCTGGCCCCTCCGAAGAAATTCCGGCTGGCCCAGCTGGCCTCGGTGGTTACGCAATCCGCCTCGGACAGGCCGGCGCCGGCCCTGACGCGGTGCACGTCCCCTTCGGCCACCTGGACCAGAAGAGGGGCGATGCTGTCGGGCACGTGATCCAGATCCGGAACCAGGCTGGCGAAGGAGAAGATGTCCAGGTTGTAGAGGTTTCTCTGGCCGGCGAGAATCTGTTCCTGGCTGTAGAGATTCCCTTCCCGAAGGGGGACCATGCGTCGAACCACCGATTCCGAAACGGTCACGTTCCCCACCACCGAGAGGGGGCCGATGCGGGTCAGGGGGCCGGGAAAGAGATCGAAGATCACCCGGGCCTCCAGGGGAGCTTCCCTGGGAATGCTGTAGCTCAGGAGAACGTCGGCATGGGCATACCCCCATTCATTCAGGCGCGCCGTAAGAGAATCCCTGGTGGATTCCAGGACCAGGGCGTTCAGCGGATCCCCCACCTCCATGGGCAGTTCCCGGACCAGAGAAGAGTCCGGGGCTTCCTCCAGGCCCTGAAAGCCCAGCTCCGACACCCGAACCGGATCTCCCTCCTGGACCCGGAAGGTGATGGCCACTTTCCCGGAATCCGGACGACGCACCTCCGTCTCCACCACAGTCTCCCGGTAGCCCCGCTGATAGTAGAAAAGGCGTATGCGAGCCTCATCCCTGCTGAATTCCCTGGGGCTCAGGAAATGGCGGTCCCTTGAGAACTCAGCCCCGGCCCAGCAGAAAGGGAGAAGGACCGGAGAGCGGCAGGAGGTTTCCCGGGTGACGATGGAATTCTCCAGCACCTCGTCGGGGAATCGGCTGTTGCCGACAAAACGAAGGTCCACCACCTCCTCCGCAACCCCCTGGGCCGTCACCGAGGCCGTCCCCCAGGGGAGGAGGGCCGCCAGGGCCATCAGGGGAAGGAGGGTCGGGAGCCGGCTCATGGTCTTCTCAGTCCTCCCGGAATTCCGAGATCTCCTGAGCCGGTGTCCCGGCTTCCCCCCTCCCGGCCCGCCCCGGGGGACCGGAGAAGAACGGCTCCCTGGCCAGAAGCAGCCGAGCGAGATAGAAGGTCGCGGCCCCCACCGCGGCGGCCAGGCCAACCGCCGCCAATCCCGCTCCCAGGTTTTCCCGGGGGCCCGGGGTGGTCCTTCGGTAATAAACAGTCACGTTCCTCCCCTTTCTCTCCTGGGGAATGTGTGGGTCCCCGAGGGCTGGAAGGCTCTCTTGTGGATGTCCGATGCCCCGACCCGTGCCATCATGACGCCAGATCTCCTGTCTCCAGAAGATCTCCGGGAGAAGGGCTACCGCGCCATCTCTCCCGGGCTCTACCTCCGGCGGGACAGATCCGGAAAGGGCAGGTTCGCATCCGCGGAAACCTCCGGGGAAGCTAAGTCTCCACGCTCGAGGCGGAAGAGGGCGGCCCGGGCCACCATGGCCCCGTTGTCCAGAGAGAGGCGGGGGGAGGCGAAAAACAAGCGTCCCTCCGGGCCCAGTCGATCCCGAAGGGTCCGGGTGAGTTGCAGGTTTGCGGACACACCGCCCCCCAGAAGAACCCGGCTGCACCCTGTCTCCTCCACAGCCCTGAGGGTCTTGCTCACCAGGACATCCACCACGGCTTCCTGGAAGGCCGCCGCCACATGCTTCCGGTTCTCCTCCAAAGTGCCGTCCTCCTCCATCTGCCTCACCAGCGCTGCGGTGGCCGTCTTCAGGCCACTGAACGAAAAGTCATAGAAATCCTCATCTCCGGGGAGCTGATTTCGCCGGAGCATGGGCCGGGGGAGAAGGTGGCGCTTCGGGTCACCGGCTTCGGCCAGGGCCTGGATGGCCGGGCCCCCGGGATAGGGGAGTGCCAGAAGCTTGGCAACCTTGTCGAAGGCTTCCCCTGCCGCGTCGTCCCGGGTTTCTCCCAGGAGCTCGTAGTCGCCCCACGCCCGTGCCCTGAGGAGGAGGGTATGGCCTCCCGAGACCAGAAGGGCGACGAAAGGGGGCTCGGCCTCCGGGTCTTCCAGGGAAGGAGAAAAGAGATGGGCCTCCATGTGATGAACCGGGATCAGGGGTTTGTTCAACGCAAAACCGACGGCCTTGGCCCAGGACACCCCCACGAGGAGGGCCCCGATGAGCCCGGGACCGGAGGTGACCCCGAGGGCGTCCATGTCCGCAAGGCGCCTGTCTGCCTGCCGCAGGGCCTCTCCCACCACTCGATCCAGCACCTGGAGATGGGCCCTGGCCGCCAACTCCGGCACGACCCCGCCGTAGAGGGCGTGGACGTCCTGGGAGTGGATCACATGTCCCAGGATCCGGTGCCTCCCTTCCAGAACCGCGGCGGAGGTCTCGTCGCAGCTGGTTTCGATGCCGAGGACGACAGGAGCGCTCACTGCCCCGTCGGCCTCCTCAGAAGCACCCACTCCGGCTCCACCCTTGCTTCCACCAGAGGAGGAACGCCTTCCACGGAAAGGGACACACGGACCTGCTCGCCGGGAGAGAGGGAAGAGGCTGCCGTCCGGGAAAACGTCACCCGGATGGTGGTGTAGTCCACCTCTTCCACCAGGCTGCGGGTCCCGGTGAGAATGACCGTTGCAGAAGGGGGCCTGGCAAGGATCTGGGGATCCTGGGGCAGAACGGGGACCTCCAGGGGCACCGAGTCGACGGTCCGCTCCACGGTCTCCTCCACCATCAAACGAATCGTGGCCTCCTGGGGAGCGAAGGTCAATCCGGACATGCCCACCGTGTCCACCGGACGAGTGTAGGAACCTGAAGCCTCTACACGGGACAGATCCAGGGGCCGGAGAGTGAGGCTGTCCAGGCTCTCCACCCGGCTGCGCGGGCCCGAGACCCGAGTGAGGGAAGGCGTGACTTCCGGAGCCCGGGCCAGGGAAAGGCCGGAAGGAAGCTCCCCCTGGAAGCGAGGGTGAAGAGAAACAGCTCCCACGGCGATGTCTTCAAAAGACAGGTTCACCACGCTGGGATCGAGCTCCTCCACCACCACATTCTCCCCCACAGGAATGCGGACCCATGGAAAGCGGAGCAGGATGGCCGTGTCGGGAGAATCCACGCGGTCCACGGGAATGACGATGGAGGGACGATTCATCCCCAGGGCCAGGAGATCTCGCGTCGGTCCCTTGAGGGTGACCCGCACGGTGGAGGGTATGGGCTCCTGGGCCACCGCCCACTGGGGATCATTGAGCTGTACCCGGACGGGGACATCCTCCATGACCTGGCGCCCTTCCTCTCCCAGCTCCGGCACGGTCCAGAGGAGGACCGCCATGGCAAAAGCCGACAGTTTCAACTGCCAGTTTCGCGTGATGAGCCCGGGAAAGAATTGCACCCTCAGCCGTCCAGAAGCCGTTGAATGAGTTGTACATTGACCGGGGCATCCCACTCGGTGGGCCCGGCCACCTTTTTGAAGATGACCCCTTCACGATCTACCACAAAAGACTCGGGAACCCCAGTGGTCTGATAGATTTCCTGGATCTTCCCGGTGGGATCGTGGAGGATCTGGAAGGTAAGGCCCATCTCCCGGGCGAAGATCTCCAGATTTCCACCTTCCCTGCCGAAGGTGTCCTCCTCCCCCGGCGGGGCGTCGATGCTCACGGCGAGAATGGCGAAATCCTCATCAGGAATGGCCTCTCGCAGCCGTTGCATGGAGGGCATTTCCTGCTGGCAGGGAGGGCACCATGTGGCCCAGATATTCAGCAGGACGACCTTCCCCTCGTACTGCTTCAGGTTCCTGGGAGTCCCGTCCAGGGCGAACGCGTCGAATTCCGGTGCCGGCCGCCCGGGCACCACCGGGCCCCCTCCGTCCCGGCTGAGCCAGAATATGAGCACCACGGCAGCCGCCCCGAGAAGGGCCACGATGTAGGGGGCCAGTGATTTCTTTTGACTCATGAGCTCAAGCCAAGGCTTCGGTTAAGAATCTCATTCTCTTACGGTTACCTGACTCCAAAGTTCCTGGGACCCCGGAACGATCCGGTTCTCAGCGACCCCGACGGCCCACCACCAGCCGAACGGCGGCTCCACGCTCCAGCAGAGTGGCCGCAGGAGGCTCCTGCTCCACGACCAGTCCCTGGTCCCGCCCGAAGCGAAAGCGGGTCTCCACCTCCCCCGCCGTCAACCCCAGAGAGTCCAGAACCGCGAGAGCCTGCTCTTCGGGAAGACCCAGGAGGAGAGGCATCTCCACCATGGGTGGTCCCACGCTCACCCTCAGGGCGATTTCCCTGGGAATGGTGGTTTCTGTGCCGGGTTCCGGATCCATGGATACCAGAGCCCCCCTGGGGGCCGTGGCTTCCACGGAATCTATCACGACCTGGAAGCCCGAAGCCTCCAGAACCGTCCGGGCCCGATCTCCCCTGAGCCTCATGACATCCGGGACGGGCCTCTTCTCCGGGCCCAGGCTCACGGCCACCCGGACCGAGTCGCCCACGAGGCCAAGCTGCCCGGGCAGGGGGCTCTGCCCCAGGACCGTGCCCTCCACCACGGTGGGATGCCGGAAGAAGTCCACCTGCCCCAGGGTCAATCCCGCCTCACGGAGGAGGCCTTCAGAACCGGTGAGGGTCTCGCCGGAAAGATCCGGGACCGGGGTGAGATCCCCCGGAGGGGCGGGGGCCGGAAAGAGAAGCTTCGTGGAAACCACGTATCCCCCGCCGAACCCGAAGAAGGCCAGCAGTACCAACCCCATGAGAAATCGGTTATCCCTCACGAAGTCCAATCGTCCTCTTTCGCCACCCCGGGATTTCCAGGATCTCCTTCCCGAGCGTCTCCGCCTCTGGATTGATTCCCCGAGCTTCATGAACGCCTCACAAGTCTGGCTGCGAATGAACCATCGAACCCGGAATCCTGGGGGAGAACCCGAAGGAAGCCCTCCCGGGTCAGGAACCGATCCGGGACCTGGCCCGTCTCCTCCAGGCCGAACATGGGATGTTCCTCCAGAAACCGCCGAATCCGGGCCTCGTTTTCCTCTTCTTCCAGGGTGCAGGTGGAGTAGACCAGATGCCCGCCGGGGGGCACGAGGGGCCAGGCGGCCTTCAAGATCTCAGCCTGAAGCTCCACGAGCACATCGATGGCCTCCGGGGTCAGCCGCCACCGGGCGTCCGGGTGCCTCCTGAAGGTGCCGGTGCCACTGCAGGGCACATCCAGGAGAACAAACTGGGCCGTTCTCAACGGTGGTCGCCGGGCATCGGCGACCATCAGATCCACCCCGGTCCCCACCCTCCGGAAGTTCTCCCGTAAAACCTCCAACCGGCTCGGGGAGCGATCCCCCGCCAGGACCCGGCCTCTTCCATGGCTCAGGGCCAGGGCCTTTCCCCCGGGCGCGGCACAGAGATCCACCAACCGGACCCCGGGTGGAGGATCGGCATACACGGTGACCAGCGCCGCTCCCGGATCCTGGATGATCCCGGTGATCCCCTCCAGAAGCGTTGCAGGATTGGTGCCATTCCCCATGAGAACGCAGGGGTTCCCCTCTTCCACCGGCCCACAGTCCCAGCCGCCCTCCCGGAGCAGGGCCACGGCCTTTTCGGGCGTCATGCCGAGGGGGTGGAGATAGAGCTGGGGCGGTGTGTTGTTCCACGCCACCAGGGTCCGGGTCTCCTCCGGGCCCCACTTTCGAAGCCAGCGCTCCACCAGCCAGGAGGGGTGGGATCCCCAGGTGGTGAGGTGGTCCAGGGGATGGGAAGCGAAGTCCGGAAAACGGGCCTCATCTCCACCCTCCCGGTCCAGTGACCGAAGAACCGCATTCGCCAGCCGACCTCCCCCCGTCCCCATCTCCTCCCGGGCCTGATCCACGGCCTGTGAGATGGCGGCGTACGCCGGGACCCCGTCCATGTAGAGAAGCTGGTACGCCCCCAGTCGAAGGAGGTCCAGAACCGGGGAGGCCACACTCTTGACGCCCCGCTTCAGGTGGAGATCCAGGAGATGGTCCAGGCGCCCCCGGAGGCGAATGGTCCCGTAAGCCAGCTCCTGAAGCCATCTCCGATCCTGGCTCGGGAAGTCCTTGGCCGCATCGGACAACGCGAGATCCAGGCGTCTCCCCCGGGAAACGGCCCGGAGAACGGCCGCAGCCCTTCTCCGGGCCGGAGTGACGGGAGCCATTGGTTTTGCTCCCCTCAGCCCAACATCCCCTTCCGGGGAGAGGAGGGGACGGCGATTTCCCGGGACGGCATCCGGCCCGCCAGATAGGCCAGCCGGCCGGCCTGGATGGCCAGTCGCATGGCGTGGCCCATGGAAACCGGATCCTCGGCGGCGGCGATGGCCGTGTTCATGAGAACGCCGTCCACCCCCTGCTCCATGGTGATGCAGGCGTCGGAGGCGGTGCCTACCCCGGCGTCCACAATGACCGGCACCTCCAGGCGGTCCTTGATCTCCCGGATGTAGTAGGGATTCACCACCCCCAACCCGCTTCCGATGGGGCTGGCCAGGGGCATGACGGCCACGCAACCCGCATCCTCCAACCGAAGTGCGGAGATCAGGTCGTCATTGGTGTACGCCAGAACCTTGAAGCCTTCGGCAACCAGGATCCTGGCCGCCTCGATGGTCCCATGGACGTCCGGCAGCAGGGTCTTCTCGTCTCCGATGATCTCCAGCTTGATCCAGTCGCTGAACCCCGAGGCCCGGGCCAGGCGGGCATAGCGGATTGCATCCTCGGCGGAATAACACCCGGCGGTGTTGGGAAGGAGGAGGTACCGGTCAGGATCGAGATGGTACAGGATTCCCTCTTCCCTGGTCCGATCCAGGTCAACCCTCCGGACGGCCACCGTGACCATCTCGGCCCCTGAGGCCCGGATGGCCTCGACCATGGTGGCGTTGTCCTTGTATTTCCCCGTCCCCACGATGAGCCGGGTCCGAAACTCCCGATTGCCGATGACAAACGGCGTGTCCTTGATTTCATTCGTCATTCTCGAATCCCTCCCGTGCCGCGGGGCTCCTGGAAAAGCACACCAGGGAGCCGTTTCCGGCACTCGTTTCCCGAAGGTGCAGGAGGGTCATCCCCCTCCTACGAAATGTACCAGCTCGAAGCTGTCCCCCTCCTTCACCGGGGTCTCCTCGTACCGATTCCGGTCCAGGATCTCCCGGTTCTTCTCCACCACCACCAGGGCCGGATTCAGCTCCAGGTGTTCCAGGAGCGAGAAGACCGACAAACCTCCCGGGATCTCCCGGTCCTTTCCGTTCACATGAATCGTAATGGTGTCCCGGCCACTCATCCTGCCCTCCCATCTGGTTCCAACGGGGCTCCGGCGAAATTCCGCCAATCCTCGATTCTTTCCAGGAAGACCCCGACAGCCGTTGCAGGATCCGGAGAATTCCAGATGCCTCCTCTGACCGCCACCCCGTGGGCTCCAGCCGCCAGGACCTGGAAAACGCGAGCCGGGGAGATCCCCCCGATCCCCACCAGAGGCAACCGGGTGACCCCTCTGATTTCCCGAATGCGCCCGACTCCCCCGGGAACGCCTCCGGGATGGGATGCCGTGGCGAAAAGGGTTCCCGCCACGAGATAATCCGGGCTCCCGCCCGCTTCCTCGGCCTCTCTCTCCCGGTGGACGGAAACTCCGAGGAGCCTGTCCGATCCGAGAAGGCCCCTGGTCACATGGGACGGGAGGGACCGCTGTCCCAGGTGGACGCCGGAAAGGTCCACGGCGAGTGCCACATCCACTCTGTCGTTCACCAGAAGAAGGGCCCCGGAGTCCTCGGCCGGCGACCGCAGGTCCCGGGCGAGACGAAAGAGACCCCCCCCCTCCCATGCGGGGCCTCGAAGATGAAGGGCGACTGCGGGGCCGCCTGCCCCGAGAACGGCCCGGGCCTGGGCAATGAAGGACTCCCGGGCCAGGATCTCGTCGTCGGTGACGATGTGGAGCCGGGGAATCACTCGAAGCTCACATCCTTCGTCAGAGCATGCCCGCGAAGCCAATCTCCCACAGGCATCCTGCGCTTTCCGGCGGGTTGGACATCCCCTACCCCCAGAGCCCCGTTTCCGCAGGCCACGAGGAGCCCCCGCTCAGGGGAAGCCTCCAGAACCGTTCCGGGTAGAGCACGGTGAGGATGATCAGGCCGGGGTTCCGGGGTGTAGAGCTTCACCGGATCTCCCTCCAGGACGGACCAGGCCCCGGGAACGGCGTCGAACCCCCTCAGGTGCAGATCCAGCTCCGGGGCGGTCCGTTTCCAGTCCACCCGGGCCATGTTCCGGTCCACCTTGGGAGCGAACGTGGCGGCCCGGTGATCCTGCTCCACCTCTTCGGCCCGGCCGGATTCCAGGAGGTCCAGGCCCTCCAGGAGGGCCCTGGCGCCCAAACCGGAGAGCCGCTCCCCCAGTTCCGAAGCCGTCTGCCCGGGACCGATGGGCTCCGGCTTCTGAAGGATGATGGGACCCGCATCCATTTCCTCCACCATCCGCATGATGGTGACCCCCGTAACATCCATGCCTCTCAGAATGGCCCAGTTCACCGGTCCAGCCCCCCGCAATTCCGGCAGGAGCGAAGCATGGACGTTGATGGATTGAAGAGGGGGAAGGTGGAGAACCTCCAGGGGAAGGATATGACCGTAGGCCACCACCACGGAGACGTCCGGGTTCAGCGCCTTGAGTGCATCCAGGAACTCGGGGCCCCGGGGTCTGTCGGGAGTGAGGACTGGAATCCCGGCCTCCAGCGCGAAGGCTTTGACGGGAGAGGGGGAGAGCTTCCGCCCCCTCCCCTTGGGTCGATCAGGCTGCGTCACCACCCCCACCACCTCCTCGCCTCCTCTTGCCAACGCCCGGAGGGAGGGAAGGGCGAAGTGTGGAGTACCCCAGAAGAGGACCTTCAGGAAGCCACCTCCTCCCGGGACTTGTTCCACTTGCGGACGGCCAGCTTCCGGCTGAGAGGGCTCAGGCGATCGATGAAGAGGATTCCGTCCAGGTGGTCGATCTCGTGCTGGAGGGCTCTGGCCAGCAACCCGGAGGTCTGGAGGGTCACCGGCTCTCCCTCCGGGGTCATTCCCTCCACGGTGACGGTGGACGGTCGCTCCACCACCTCCTCCATCCCCGGGATGCTCAGGCATCCTTCCGGAGCCCGGTCCGTCTTACGACTGGCCTCCGTGACCCTCGGGTTCACCAACGCCAGGGGGCCCGGATGCTCTTCTTCACAATCCCCCAGATCCACCACGATGACCCGCCTGGACACACCGATCTGGGGACCCGCCAGACCCACGCCGGAGGCTCGGTACATGGTCTCCAGCATGTCCTCGGCCATGGCCTTCAGATCCTCGTCGAACTCCAGGACCTCCTGGGCAGGCGCACGGAGGACCGGATCCCCCATGATCCTGATCTCTCGGACTGCCATGACGACTTCTATCCTTGTCTGACCCTATCTGATGCTTCAGGCCTGCGGCCTTTCCCCCGTAAGAACCCGGGCAATACGGCCCCGTTCCACCACGATGCGGGTGTTCTCACCCGTTTTGATGGTCAACCGATCGTCCTGCGCGTGAATGACCGTGCCGATGATTCCACCGTTCGTCACCACCTCGTCGCCCTTCTTCAACTGGTCGATCATGGCCCGGTGGCGTTGCTGCTCCTTCCGCTGGGGACGGATGAGGAGGAAGTAGAAGATGAAGAAGATCGCGGCCATCTGCATGAGGAAGACGAGGGTGGCATTCCCTCCCTCCCTGGGGGCCGCCAGAAGAACCAGCGAGGCGTGGATCACGGCATTCTCCGACGAGTGGAATCGGTGTCAGTCCTTGATGAGGTTAAAGCTAACATCCCCTCACCCTGGAAAAAGGGGCTATCCCCGGCCCTTTTCTGAGCCTCCATACCGTTCCAGCCAGAGCCGGCTCCACTCCGTGAAGGAACCGTCGAGGATCCGCCCGCGGCCCTCCCGGGCCAGGGAAACCAGGAATCGGAGGTTGTGGAGGGTGAGGAGGCGATGGCCCAGCCATTCCTTCGCCACGGCCAGGTGTCGGAGGTAGGCCCGGTCAAAGTGGCGGCAGGTGTAGCAGTCGCAATGGGGATCCACGGGAAGGGTGTCCGCCCGGAAGCGGGAGTGCTTCAGGTTCACCTGCCCTTCGTCTCTGGTCCAGGCCGTTCCGTGCCGGGCATTCCGGGTGGGGGCCACACAGTCGAAGAGATCCACCCCCAGACCCACGGCGTTCAGGAGATCATCCGGATATCCCACCCCCATGAGATACCGGGGCCGGTCCCGGGGGAGCTCCCCGTTCAGGAGGTCCACGGTCCGCCACATGTCCTCCTTTTCTTCTCCCACGCTGAGGCCGCCGATGGCCAGGCCGTGCCAATCTCCCATTCCCAGGATATCCCTGGCCTGCCGGCGCCGGAGATCGTCGAAGACGTTTCCCTGGAGAACAGGAAAGAGGGCCTGCTTCGGGGCCGTCTCCCCCATACCCCCGGAGCTGAAGCGGTCCTTGCACCGCTCCAGCCAGGCCAGGGTGCGGCGGTTGGCCTCGGCCACCTCCTCACGGGATGCCCCTCCCGGCGGGCAGTGGTCGAAGGCCATGACCACGTCGGCTCCCAGAGCTCGTTGGATGTCCATGACCCCTTCAGGGGTGAAGAGGTGACGGGAGCCATCGATGTGGCTCTGGAAGACCACGCCTTCCTCCCGAATCTGATTGATGCGGGCCAGGGAAAAGACCTGAAAGCCGCCGGAATCGGTGAGGATGGGCCCCCTCCACCGCATGAAGTCGTGGAGCCCTCCAAGGGACTGGATGAGCTGGTGGCCGGGCCGGAGGAAAAGGTGGTAGGTGTTGGCCAGGATCATGGACGCCCCCAGGTCCTCCACTTCGTGGGGGGTGAGGGTCTTGACCGTGGCCTGGGTTCCCACGGGCATGAAGGCGGGGGTCTCCACAGGGCCATGGGGAGTCTGGAAGATGCCGGCCCGGGCGGCCCCGTCCGTGGCCTCCAATGAAAACGAAAAGCCGGGATCCTCCCGGGAGCCCTTCACAGGATCACCATGGCGTCACCGTAGGAGTAGAAACGGTACCCCTCAGCCACCGCAGTCCGGTAGGCGTCCATGGTCCGCTGGTACCCGGCGAAAGCCGCCACCAGCATGAGAAGCGTGGAACGGGGAAGGTGGAAGTTCGTCACCAGGCGATCCACCATCCGGAACCGGTGCCCGGGGCGGATGAAGAGACGCGTTTCTCCGGAGCCGGGCCTGAGGCGGCCGTCCCCACCCACGGCACTCTCCAGGGTCCTCACCACGGTGGTGCCCACAGCCCAGATCCGCCCTCCGGCGTTCCGGGTCCGGTTCACGGCCTCTGCCGCCTGTGGGGAAATGCTGTAGAGCTCGGAGTGCATCTCATGGTCCTCGGGATTCTCCACCTCCACGGGACGGAAGGTCCCGACACCCACATGGAGGGTCAGGCTGGCCATTCCGACACCTCGCAGGGCCATCTCGTCCAGAAGGGAATCCGTGAAATGAAGACCGGCGGTGGGGGCCGCCACGGATCCGGGTGTTCCGGCGTAGACGGTCTGATACCGCTCCCTGTCCAGGGCCTCGTCCTCCCGTTCCAGGTAGGGAGGAAGAGGCATGTGCCCGAAACGATCCAACGCCTCCTCTCCCTCCAACTCCGTCACCAGGCGGACCAGCCTCCCGCCGCCGGGAACGGAATCCAGGATCTCCACCTCCAGCTCCGGAGCCACCTTGACCCGGCGGCCGGGCTTCAGCTTGCTTCCGGGCCGGACCAGGGCCTCCCAGAGCTTCCCCTTCTGACAGGATCCCTCTTCGGGGGTGGATTCAGATGAATTGCCCGACCAGGGCCTGAGAAGGAAGACTTCCGCCGGAGCGCCTGTGGGCTTCCGGCCCAGGAGGCGGACGGGGAGCACCCTGCTCTCGTTCACCACCAGGAGGTCACCGGCCTGGAAGAGGCCAGGAAGGTCTCGAAAGAGGAGGTGGCCGGGCTCCCCTCCCCCACGATCCACCACCAGGAGGCGGCTCTCGTCCCGCTTCTCCGCCGGGTACCGGGCCACCCGGTGCGGGGGAAGTTCATATTCGAAATCCGAAACCAGGGTGCCCCTGGGGCCGGGCCGGCTGGGGAGGCTCACGTCTCGAAGAGGGAGGACTGGGGGCCATCCCCCGAGGGGGGACGGGTGTAGCCGAACCGGCGGAAAGCCCTGGACGTGGCTTCCCGACCCCGGGGCGTCCGCATCAGGAATCCCTCCTGGATCAGGAAGGGCTCGTAGACCTCCTCCAGGGTGGAGGCGTCCTCTCCCAGGGCCACCGCCAGAGAATTCAGGCCGACAGGTCCCCCTTCGAACTTCTGGATGATGGTTTTGAGGATCCTCCCGTCCATCTCGTCCAGGCCGTATTCGTCCACGTCCAGGAGTGTCAGGGCCGCCCGGGCCACTTCCACATCGATGACGCCGTCCGCCCGGACCTGGGCATAGTCCCGGACCCGCCGCAGAAGGCGGTTGGCCACTCGGGGCGTTCCCCGGGCCCGGCAGGCCAGCTCCAGGGCGCCGTCCGCCGTCGTCTCCACTCCGAGGATCTCCGCGCTCCGGGCCACGATGACGGCCAGTTCGTCATGCGGGTAGAAGTTGAGGCGCTGCACGATGCCGAACCGGGCCCTCATGGGGGCCGTCAGGAGGCCGAACCTGGTGGTGGCCCCCACCAGCGTGAAACGCTCGATGTCCATGGTCATGGTCTGGGCCTTGGGCCCGTCGGAGAGGCGAATCTCCACCCGGTAGTCCTCCATGGCCGGATAGAGGAACTCCTCGATGATGGGCCGGAGGCGATGGATCTCGTCGATGAAGAGGATATCCCCTTCCCGCTGGCTGGTGAGAATGCCCACGAGGTCTGCGGGCTTCTCCAGCACCGGGCCCGAGGTCGTCTTGATGTTCACCTTCATCTCCCGGGCCAGCAGCGCCGCCAGGGTCGTCTTTCCCAGCCCCGGGGGCCCATGGAAAAGGAGGTGGTCCAGGGGCTCCCGACGCTGCGTAGCTGCCTGTATGGCGATGGAAAGGGCCTCCTTCACCTTCTCCTGCCCGATAAACTCCGACAGGCGCTGGGGACGAAGGGACAACTCCGGCTGGGTGTCCTCCTGGAGCTCTTCCGGGGTCGTGACCTCATGCTTGCGTGTCATCTCGTTTTCCAGCCTCTTCCCGTCACTTTCCTGCCAGGGCCTTCCGGATCAAGGCTTCGATGGTCAGATCCTCATCCTGCTCCAGGACCTGTCGAACGGCGGCATCGGCCTCCGAAAAGGAGTACCCGAGAGCGATGAGGGCCGACACGGCTTCCCGGGACCCCGAAGATCCGGCCCCGGGACCCTCCGGGACCAGGGCCAGATCCTTCACTTTGTCCGCCAGCTCCAGGACGATTCGCTCGGCCTTCTTCTTTCCAATTCCGCTTACCTGGGTCAGGGCCGCCAGATCCTTCTCGGCCAGAGCCTGGGCCAGGCGGGGCGCCGAAAAGGTCGAGAGCATGGCCAGAGCCAGGCTGGGTCCCACGCCGGCTGCTCCCAGAAGCCTTCGGAAGAGGTTCCGCTCCGAAGGCTCCAGGAATCCAAAGAGGGCCATGAAGTCCTGCCTGTTCACCTGGAAGGTCCGTAGCTCCACCGGTGTCCCTTCCGGGGGAAGCCGCTGGAGGACCGTGAGCGGGACCTCCACCTCATAGACCACACCCCCCGGAGTCTCCACCTCGACGGCGGAAAAGTCCTTTTTCAGGAGCGTGCCTTTCAGTCGACTGATCAAGGGGATCTCGGAAGTTCCAGGGATCGGGATGGGCCCGGGGCCTGCCGGACCCTCGGCCTCTCTTTGGGTTCTCTTCGGAGGAAACAACTTAAGGGGTCCGCGGCCCCTCCATCAATCCACGGCTCCGGTCCCCTGCTCAGCCAACACCTCACGGGCGGCCCGGCGGCCGGAGTGGATGGCCCCCTGGAGCGATGCCGTCTCACGGTGGTCTCCGCAGACGAAACGTCCCGGACCCAGCCTCACCGGGCGTTCCGCCGGTTCCAGCACACCAGGAGGCTGACCGGGTTGGGCGTGGGGAATCCGGTAGCTCCTGAGAAGGCGCCACTCCTCCACGGCCCCTCCGAACCAATCCTTCAACTGACGCCGGACGGCGGCCTCCGTCTCCTCCGGGGATCCCGACGGCAGCCCGATACAGCCCACAGCCACCAGGTTCTGGCCCGGTGGGGCGTAATCGGCGCTGATCTGACTCATGACGGCCAGATTGTTCACCGGCCCGGATCCGGACCCGTCCAGGACCAGAATCGGTCCTTCCAGGGGGGGCTCCGGAGCCTGGAAGTAAAGACAGGTCGCGCCCTTGGAGCCAGGAACCCGAATCCCCGGGAGAAGGCGGGCGGCCTCGGGCCCCTCGGTGGCCAGAACCAGGACGTCAGCCTGGATCTCCTCTCCCGAATCCAGCCTTACCCCCCCGGGAGTAACGGAATCCACCCGGGCATGGAGCCGGATGCTTGCCTCGGGAAGACGATCGGCCATCTGAAGCGGGATCTCCCCCATTCCCCTGGCGGGCACCGAGATGTCACCCTCGGAGAACATCCGGAAGATATAGCGGAAGATCCGGCTTGAATCCGAGAGATCCGGACTGAGCAGGACGCCTCCGAAGAAGGGTAGAAAGAAACCCTGAATCATCCCGGAGCTGAACCCCATGGCCTCCAGGTCCTCCTTCGTGGTGACGTCAGGCCCGGCCAGGAGGTCACGGGGGGGTCCTTGCCTCACCTCTTTCCGTAGCCGGGTCACCCGGAGCTTGTCGGAAAAGGATCCCAGCGGAGAAGCCAGAGTGGCCATGGCGTCCTGGGGCCGCCGATAGGGGTCCGAGAAGCGGGTGAAGTCCTTTCCGGTCCAGATGGTCGCTCCGGGATAGAAAGCCTTCAACTCCAGGGCCTCATAGTCCAGGATCCTCCTGCACTCGGGATACGCTTCCAGCAGAACCTGGAAGCCCCGGTCCATGCGGAACCCGTCCTGGACATCCGTCCGGACCCTCCCCCCTACACCGTCACCGGCCTCCAGGATCAGGGGACGGGCGCCTCCGGCGTGCAGCTCCAGCCCACAGGCCAGGCCGGCGAGACCGCCTCCAACGATGAGAACGTCGTGCTCCGGCATTCACAACCCCCTTCCGGACGCCGGGCCCGCCTACCGGCGAAGAGCCCTGGGTGTCAGACAGTGGCACAGGGCGGCGGCCACACCGTCGGCGGCATCGGCCGGGGACGGCGGATCCTTGAGACGCAGCTGCTTCTGGACCATGTATCCCACCTGATCCTTGGTGGCGTTTCCCGTCCCCACCACCGCACTCTTGATCTCCCTGGGAGAGTACTCGGCGATAGCGATCTCCTGGAGGGCCGCCGCCAGGAGGATGGCGCCCCGGGCGTGTCCCAGGGTCAGGGCGCTCCGCACGTTCTTTCCCTGAAACACGTCTTCCACCGAGACAGCCTGGGGCCGGAACCGCAGAATGATCTCCCGGATCCCCAGGAAGATCTCCCGGATTCGAGAAGGCAGCGGCTCCGAGGCAGCCGTACGAATCACCCCGCATTCCAGCAGAGACACCCTTCCATCGTCGGCCTGAAGGACAACTCCATACCCGGTGACGGCAGTTCCCGGATCGATTCCCAACACCACCCAACCCGGAAACACCGTTTCTTCCACCGTTGCAGGAAGGGGCTTCCGGGCTTCGCAGGGGTCGGCCATCCTACCCGGCCTGAGCCAGAACCGCCTCGTCGATATCGGCGTTGGAGTGGATCTTCTGGATGTCGTCGTTTTCTTCCAGGGCGTCCAGGAGCTTGAGGAGCTTCTCCGCCTCCTTTCCGGCCACGCCCACCTCGTTCTTTGCGACGAACGTCAGCTCGGCCTGGGAGATTTCCACGCCGGTCTCTTTCATCCCATCCTGGACCTCATGGAATGTGGAGGGCTGGGTCGTCACGATGAATTCATCTCCCTCCCGGACCACATCCTCGGCCCCGGCCTCCAGGGCGGCCTCCAGGACGGCGTCTTCATCGTAGCGGTTGGCATCCACGTAGATCTGGCCCTTCCGATCGAACTGCCAGGCCACGGATCCGCTGGTGCCCAGATTGCCTCCGTTCCGATCCAGGATATAGCGGATATCGGCCACGGTCCGCTTGGCGTTGTCCGTGAGAATCTCCATGAAGAGGGCCACCCCGCCGGGACCATACCCCTCGTAGGTGGTTTCTTCGTAGTTGACACCCTCCAGCTCGCCGGTGCCCTTCTTGATGGCCCGATCGATGTTCTCCGCCGGCATGTTGGCGTCTTTGGCGGTATCGATGGCCAGTCGCAGGCGGGGATTGAAGTTGGGATCGCCCCCGGCTTCCCGGGCCGCTACCGTGATCTCCCGGATGAGCTTGGTGAACATCTGGCCTCGCCGGGCATCGGTTACGGCCTTCTTTCTCTTGATCTGGGCCCACTTGCTGTGTCCGGCCACGCCACCCTCCAGGTTACGCCCGTCGTCCATCCCATCCGGGGAATGTCACGGTGCGGATGTCGATTGGTTCAATGATACGAAAGACCGCCGCCGGGAGGGAGCCCGGCGGCGGTTCGATCCAGCCCGGATCGGTGAGGGCCCCGGAAATCCGCCGGGTCCCGGGAGTGCTGCTATTCCTCTTCCTTCCGGGCCTCGGCGATGATGATCTTGGTCTGATCCGGGGGAACCGGCTCGTAGCCCACGAACTTCCGGCTGTGGTGTCCCCTGCCCTGGGTCATGGAACGAAGGGCGGAGGCGTACTTGTAGAGCTCCGATTCCGGGACCCGGGCCTTGATAATGCTTCGGCCACTGTCGGAATCCATGCCCATGACCTTGCCTCGCCTGGAAGTCAGGTCTCCGGTGACGTCTCCCATGAACTCGTCGGGAGTGGTCACCGACACTTCGACGATGGGCTCGATGATGATGGGCCCGGCGGCCTTTGCCACCTTCTGAAAGGCGATGGAGCCCGCCAGCTTGAAAGCGATGTCCGAAGAGTCCACCGAGTGATAGGATCCGTCGTAGCACTCGGCACTGAAGTCCACCACGGAAAAACCAGCCAGAATCCCCTTCTGGGCCGCCTCCTGGATTCCCTTGTCCACGGAGGGGACATACTTGCCTGGAATCACGCCGCCCTTGATGGAATCGAGGAACTCGTAGCCTTCGCCCCTGGGCCTGGGTTTCAGACGAATGTAGCAATCTCCGAACTGGCCACGGCCGCCGGACTGCTTCTTGTGGCGACCCTGACCTTCGGCCGTCTTGGTGATGGTTTCGCGGTAGGCGATCTTCGGGGCCTCCATCTCGACATTGACCCCGTATTTCCGCTTCATCCGTTCAAACTGGACGTTCAGGTGGATCTCACCCAGGCCGCGGCAGATGGTCTGGCCCAACTCCGCGTTGAACTCGTGGCGGAAGGTGGGATCCTCCTCGTGGATCTTGCTCAGGACCTCGCCGAGCTTGTCGTCGTCGGCCCGGGTGGCGCCCCGGATGGCCACCGAGATATCGGGCTTCGGAAAGGGGATCCCTTCCACTACCAGAGGCCGGGAAGGATCAGAGAGGGTATCATTGGTGTGGGAGTCCTTGAGCTTGGCCACCACACCGATATCCCCGGCGTGGAGCCTCGGGACCTCCAGCCGCTCCTTGCCCAGGGGAATGCTCAGGTGGTTCAGCTTTTCAGAAATGTCCCGCTGCGCGTTCTTCAGCTCGGCGCCGTTTTCCACCACCCCGGAGAGGACCTTGAAGAAGGAAAGCTCCCCTACGTGGGGCTCGGTGGCGGTCTTGAAGATGAGGGCGGCGGTTGAGCCCGAGTCGTCCGCAGCCAGCTCCACGTCCTGATCCAGGCCGGGCCGGGAGCCTTTTTCCGCAGGCATCTGAGCCGGGTTCGGGAAGAGCTCGACCATCTTCTGAAGCAGGGCCCTGACGCCGAAGCTCTTCTCTCCGGAGCCGCATAAGAGGGGAATGATCTCTCCCCTGGCCATCCCGGCGGCCATGGCCTGGATGGCCTGCTCCCGGGAAATGGACTCACTCTCGAGGTATTGCTCCAGGAGCTCCTCGTCGGTGGTGGCCACCGTTTCCATGAGCTCCATCTCCCACTCTTCGAACTTGTCCCTCAGCTCCTCCGGGATCTCGGCCTCGTCATACTCGCCTGTCAGCGTGCCGGACTTGTAGATGTGGGCCTTCTGGCTGAAGAGATTGATGATGCCTCGAAACCCCTCCCCCGCTCCGATGGGGATCTCCACCGGAACGACTGTGGGAGCCAGACGCTCCTTGATGTCACGGTAGACCATCTCGAAGTCGGCGTGCTCCTTGTCCATCATGGAGACAAAGAACATCCGCGGGAGCTTGCGGCCCTCACAGTAGTTCCAGACGACTTCGGTTCCCACCTCCACTCCGGAGGTGGCTCCCACCACGATGACGGCGGCATCAGCCACCCGGACCGCAGCCAGGGTATCCCCGGTAAAATCCAGGAATCCCGGGGTGTCCAGAAGGTTGACCTTGGCGTTCATGAACTCGGCGAATGCCGGGGTCGTCTGCATGGAAATTCCGTGGGAAATCTCCTCCGGCGTGGTCATGGTGAGGGCGTGACCCTCCGAGACGCTTCC
>CAZSDD010000045.1:20972-23967 GCA_964605505.1 uncultured Gemmatimonadaceae bacterium
AAGAGCCTGTCGGCATCGTACATGACATCCAGGGCTTCCAGGATGCCCCTCCCATCCACAGCCACGGCCCGATTACGCTCCGGAAGGTAGATGTAGTCACCGGGCAGACTTTCGATGTTTCCGTCGAAGATGAGCCCCACCACACGATGGTTCCGGTCGATGACGGGGGACCCGGAGTTTCCGCCGATGATGTCGGCGGTGGAGACGAAGTTCAGGGGAGTGGAGAGATCCAGCTCCTCCGGCGGATCCAGCCAGCGGGCCGGGAGATCCCAGTCGCTGTCGGGGCCGTAGGAATAGTAGTGGTCGTAAAGCCCATAGAAGGTGGTGTAGACCGGAGCCAGCGTTCCGTTGTACTCGTAACCCTCTACAACGCCGTCGGCGATGCGGAGGGAGAAGGTGGCATCCGGGGGCACATCGGTACCGTAGACGGCGAAGTGAGCCCGCCCCAGGGCGCTGGCAATCTCAGCCTCCTCGGATTCCACCGTCATCTGAACCCTCTGGGCCTGGGCCATCTCCCGGATCATCTCCCCGGCCACCCGGACGGCCGGGTCTTCCATGGTGAGGGTCCCTTCTTCCAGGGCCCGGGCCGCCGAAGCCGAATCCGCCAGAACCGACCGTTCCATGATGACGGCGGCCAGCCCCTCCGGGGTGCGTCCCTGAAGCACCTGCTCCACGAAGGAATGATCAGGTCCGTAGTGCCGAATGAAATCCTCGAAACGGTTTGCCATCTGGGCCTGGTTGAGCTCCCGGGGCTGGGATTGGGCCAGGATGGCGTCCTTGATGTCCTCCAGGGCCTCGAGAGGAGCTCCCTGAGCCTGGGCCGAGAGATACTGGAATGCGGCCAGGGCACGGCCCAGGGTCACGGAGCCCAGGGTGGGATGACCCAGAGCCAGGAAGGACGCCAGCTGGGGGGCGACCTCCCGCTTCCGGGCCTGGAGCTCAGCCATTCTGGCGATGAGATCCCCATACTGGTCCTCGAGAGCCGGATCCGCCTGGATGGCGGCCTGGAACTGTCGCTCGTGATCCCGGCGCTTGGCCATGATGACGGGGTCATGAAGGCCCTTCACGACTCCCGTCTGGTTCTTCAGAAAGTTCATGAATCCAAAAATGGTATTCCGAAGATCCATCTCCCGGGCTTCCTGGGGATGCCGAGCCGCAAACTCCTCCAGCACCGGAGTCCGGGTCCGGAGCAGATCCAGGAGCGCCTGGTCCTCGACGTCCCGGCGAAACTCCAATTGAGCCACTGTGTGCAGGCGGGTGGTGTTCCCGGGATTTCCGATAACGAACACCAGGTCGCCCTCGGAGACGCCCTCCTGGTTGAAGGGGAAGTAGTGCTCCGTCCGGAGGGGATCCCCGCTCTCGTCGTAGACCCGGTAGAAGCTCATGTCCAGGTCGTAGCGGGGATAGGTGAAGTTGTCCCAGTCTCCACCGAAGTAGGCGACCTGGAGCTCCGGAGACATGACCAACCGGAGATCCGTGTATCGTTTGAAGATGTACACGGAGTATCGGCCCCCGGCGTAGAGCTCCACCATCTGGATGTTGTGGCCGCTCTCCTCTCCACCGAACTCCTCGGTGATTTCGGCCAGAATGGCCTCCTGGACCTCTTCCCGGCGCCGGGCTCTCTCCTCGGTTCCCGACACGCCTTCCAGAGCCTCGTACACCCGGTCCGTCACGTCCCGGATCTCCACGAGCTGATCGGCCCAATAGTCCGGGATCGGACGCTCCTCCTCCAGGGAGGCGGCGTAGAACCCGTCTGCAACCAGATCTTCATCCTCCCGGCTGACCGCCTGGATGTGATCCCGGGCACAGTGATGGTTGGTCATGACCAGGCCGTTGGGTGACACGAAAGACGCCGTACAGCCCGGAACCCGCAGCGCACCCAGATGGGCCTTCCGGAACCACTCGGGCCCGGCCGAGAAGCCGTAGGTTTCCTCCAGGTAATCCAGCGGAGGGTACTCGAACGTCCACATCTTTCCGCTGTCGAAGATCCCGGCCCGGACCGTGTCGAGAGCCGGATCCACGGGCGGAGGAGGTGCCTCCTCCGGAGCGGGTGCCTCCTGGCGGGGTCCGGCGGGGGAGGCCGGCGCCGGCATGGCTTCCGGTCCGGAACCGGCGCAGCCCGAAAGGAGGAGGAGGAAGAGAGGGAGGGCCGGGAGGCCAGACGTGCGAAGGAGCGGAACTCTCGCAGACATTGGCTTGGTCATCCTTGCGGGGAGCTGAATGATCAACGTTCCGGCTTGCCGAACGTGCGGGGCCGGAAACTGGAAAGGTCTACCCCGGAGGCCCCGGGATCAAGAGCCCCAGCAGCCTTGACCCTTCAGTGAGGGTCAAGACTCCCTCCAACCGCGACCCTCCATTCGAAATTCGAAAGAGGTCCGCTCCGGTCTCTGGGCGGAGCGGACCTCGCGAGAGAACGCCCGGCGGGCCGAGCGGGCAGCACGGTCAGGCGGCGGAATGGACCCAGTCTTCCAGGCTCAGCTTCGCCATGTGGATAGGATGGGCGGAGTCCTGAACCGAGACGTCCTGGACAGCTCGGACGAGAGAATCGGCCTGCTCGTCAGACACGATGGAGAAGATCATCTTGGAATTGTGAGCGGCCACGTCTCCGAACCAACCTCCGGCCTTCCCCCGGCCGTGCCCCTCGATGGGAAGCCGGCTGAATTCGGTGATTTCCTGATCCGAGAGGAGCTTGGCCACCGCCGGGCCATCGCCCTCCAGATAAAGCAACAGGACGAGCTTCATAGGTATTCTCCGTTCAGAAGGCCCCGTTGGAGGCGGATGCCTGGCACCCTTGTCCCACGGCGGCTTCGATTCGATGAAATCCGGCCCGGATCCGGAAACCCGGGCGGGCGGGAGCCATTTCCCGGATCCGCTCCTGCCCGGGGCATGATCTAGTAAATCGGGGGGGTTGCCACAAGGGCTCGACCCTCGCTGTCCCAGGGAAGAACATGATCAATTGGACCGGTGCTTCCGGGAAACCTCGTCCAGGACCCTC
>CAZSDD010000046.1:0-3756 GCA_964605505.1 uncultured Gemmatimonadaceae bacterium
ATTACCTCATGGGGCTCCAGGGAGGAGAGCCGGAGCTGGTCTGGCCGCTGCCCGGTGAGACCCGGAAGGAGTGGGAAGAAGCCCCCCGCCTGAACGTGGAGGCCTGGACGGAGGACGGCCGGTTTCTCTACGCCTCCCGTTCTGCCAGGGACAGGTGGGAACGGGGGCTGGTCCGGTTCGACCTGGACCGGAGACAGGAGGAGGTTCTGATCCTGGATTCGGATCTCTACCGGAGCTGGACGGTGGCGAAGGACGGGTCCCGGGTGGTATTCCGCCGGTCAGACGGCGACATGCCCGATGAGATCTGGACGGCCGACGGGACCTTTGGCCGCCCCCGGGCTCTGACAGACCTGAACCCCTGGCTGGCTGAGGTGGCCATGGCCCAGAGCCGCCTCATCAGGTACCTGGACGTGGACGGCGACGAGCTTTTCGGTATTCTCTACGTGCCTCCGGGATGGGAAGAAGGGGACGATCCCCTGCCCCTGGTGGCGGAGATCTACGAGACCTTCTTCGACAACGGGTACAGCTACAGCGCCCAGATCCTGGGTGGCCAGGGGTGGATGGTTCTGAAGCCCTCGGTGGACCTGGAGACGGGCTTTCCCGGGGAGGCCTGGGCCAAGGGCGTCACCACCGCCATCAACTCCCTCATGGACAAGGGGATGGTGGACGGGGACCGGCTGGGGGTCCACGGAACCAGTTACGGCGGCTACGCCACCAACCTCCTCATCACCCATACGGATCGCTTCGCCGCCGCCGTGAACATCAGCGGCAAGGTGAACATCATCTCCTTCCTGGGAGACTCTGAGAAGATCACCACCCGGAACTATGCCGCCGCCGAGATCGGCCAGGACCGCATCGGCGCCACTCTCTGGGAGCAGCCCCAGAAGTACTGGGCCCACTCGGCGGTCCTCTTCGCAGACCGCATCGAGACGCCGCTGCTTCTCCTCACATGGCGGGGAGACTGGAAAGTCCAGTACACCAACACCCGGGAGATGTACAACGCCCTCCTGCGCCTGGAGAAGGAAGTGGTGTGGGTGAACTACATGCGGGCGGGGCACGGGGCCGGTCGGGCGGGAACGGTGGAGGACTACCGGGACCACTGGACCCGGATGATCGATTGGTACCGGAGTCACTTCGAAAAGGCCGCGCAAGAAAAGCAGCACTGAGGGAACGGGAGGTGTTCCTGGGAGATTCTCCGCAGCGACCCTCGCACGCCGAAGGCGTGCGGAGCGAAGCGTGGGAGCAAGGAGAACTCCCAGGGGCGCCCCCTCCGGGGCCCCTCAGGCCTCCAGGACCACCTTCCCCAGGTTCTTGCGGTCGTGGAGGAAACGGTGGGCCTCCACGGCCCCGTCCCGGGTCAGGGAAAAGCTCCGGTCCATGACCGGCGTCCACCGGGCGTCCACCACCCCCGAGTAGATCTCCTCCAGGGCCGGTCGAAGGAGGCTTTCCTTCTCCTTCAGGTAGAGGAGGTGGATGCCGAAGACTCCCTGGTTCCCGGCCACCAGGGAGAGGGGGTGGATGGAAGGGGTCCGGAGGCGGGCCAGGAGGGCTTTGAGCCAGCTCCGCTTCCGGGCCGGCAGGGCCTCGCTCATGCCGTAGAAAACCAGCCGCCCCAGGGGTCCCAGCATCCGGCGGCATGACCGGGTGGCCTTTCCACCCACCGGGTCCAGGGCGATGTCCAGGACGCGCTTCTCTCCCAGGGCCTGCCGGAGCTCCGGCTCCCAGTCTCCCCGGGAATCGAAGCAGGCATGGGCTCCCAGCTCGTTCGTGACGAAGGCTCGCTTTTCAGAAGTGCCGGCGGTGCCGTACACCACCAGGCCCCGGGCCCTGGCCAGCTGGACCGCACTGGTTCCCACCCCGCCCCCGGCCCCCAGGATCAGGACCCGGTCCCCGGGGCGGGCGTGGCCCGTTTCGAAGAGGGCCACCCAGGCCGTGAGGAAGACCACCGGGACGGCGGCGGCCTGGACGGGTGTGAGCTCCGGGGGATAGGGAAAGATCTGGTCCGACGGCACCACCACGTCCCGGGCGTACCCCCCGAACCGCAGGAGGGCTACGGCCCGGTCCCCGGCCTTCCACCCCGTCACTCCCTCACCGGCCCGGACCACCTCCCCGGCCACCTCGAATCCCGGGGTGTAGGGCCGGGGCGGCACGTTCCCATAAAGCCCCGCCCGCTGAAGGAGGTCGGCGAAGTTCACCCCGGAGGCCAGGACCCGGAGGTGGACTTCCCCGGGGCCCGGCGATTTCAGAGGAATCTCCTTCTCCACCAGCACCTCGGGGAGGCCGAACTTCGGGATCTGAACCGCCAGGGTTCGTGCTTCAGGCATGGGTGGGCTCCCGGAATCTTCGCGTGAAGGTTCCCTCAGCGGTCCCTGCCTCCGCCCCGCCAGGCCGGCTCCTGCTCCTGGTAGTCCGCCGGGGGTTCGAAGACGGAGTCCGGAATGTCCGAAGTCTGCACATCCTCCAGAAGGGAAGTGATGCGCATGAAGACGGCCTGACCGGCGGCGGCCTCGGGGGGAGCCTCCTCCTTCTTCTTGCCTCGGCCGAACATCCCGCCCATGCGGCCCAATGCCTCCCGGGCAGCATCGGCGGCGGCGGCACCGGCGGCCTGGCCCATGAGGTCTCCCATCCCGCCGGATTGAAGGGGTTGATCGGAGGCTGCTGCGACGGCTTCGGCATCGAACTCCTGGCCCAGGGGGACCAGAACCATGGACGTCACGGTCTTCACCGGGATTCCCCGGAGCTCTTCCATCTCCTCCATGTTCTTCTCCATGGCACCCCGAAGGCGGGGGTCCTGGGCGAATGCCTCCTGGAGGGCGGCGTTGTACCCGCCGGCACCCTGGTCGCTGACGCCTTCACGGGTGAACTCGGCCCGGGCTTCCTCCAGGGCCTCCATTCCGGGAAAGTCTTCCGAGAGCCAGAGCTCGGTGAACACCACCATGTTCCCCGTTTCCTCGGCGGAGGCCCGGGCCTCCTGGGTGACGGGGATCACCTCCATGGTCATGAAGACCTGCTCAGCGGTGTAGCCGTCGAATCGCTGGGTTCTGCCGGTCCGGTCCGTAGTGACCCGGACCTCCACCTCGGGCATTTCCTCTTCCGGGGCCTCTTCCGGGGTCTCTTCCGGGGCCTCCTCCTCCCACTCCCCCTCCATTCCCTGGAATTGGGCCATCATCTCCGCCATGTCCATGGTGAACCAGGTCCTGTCCTCATGGTTGAGGAGGGTGTACCGGCCCGTGGCCATGTCCGTGATCGTCGAGGTCTCCTCGTGATCGGTCCGCATGAGGGAGCCCTTGATGTAGACCGTTTCCCGGATTTCCTCGTCGGCGCCGGGGGCCATCTCCATCAACATTCCCAGCATCCCGCCGAATTCCCCCCTGGACACGTCGGTGTATTTCACCGCCTGAGCGTGGAGGGGAGCCGGGGACGGATACAGGACGAGAGCCCCGAACAGGCCGGCCGGAACCAGCAGGTTCTTCAGAATCTTCTCGAGCCTCGGGAGACCGGACATGAACGCTGATCCTTTCAGTGTTGTGTAGCTCAGTGTTGTGTAGAACGGCCGCTCGACGGAGCGGAGTGAAATATTGTATCGAGTTCCCGGGCGTGGGTTCCCCCGGGTCATTGCGGTTCGGTCCGGGGGAAGGGTTCAGCAGAACTCCGGGGGCGTGCCTCCGGAAAGATATGCCTTGAGCTCCGCCACCCGGGCCTCGTACCGGTCGGCCTCTTCTTCAGGCGGCTCCCCGGGCTCATGGGCCGCCCGGT
>CAZSDD010000046.1:3856-23286 GCA_964605505.1 uncultured Gemmatimonadaceae bacterium
CCTTCCAGATCCACCCAGGCCTCCATGATCCGTTCAGCAGGACTCGCGCTCATGCTTCTTCCCTCTCTCCTCCCAGCGGACCTGCCGGAAAGGGCGGCTCCATCCGCCACCGGGGCAGGGTCGTCACCTCAGGATGAATCCTTCCCTGAGAGGGTCCTCCGGGTCAAGGAAAATCTCGTTTCTTCCGGTGACATGGGAGGTTCCCGAGACTCTGGGAACCACGGCGTCGTAGGGCCCGAACCGGGTCTCCTCCTCCACCCTTCCGGTGAACGTGGTTCCCAGGATGCTCTCCACCACGAAGTCCTGTCCCAGCCGGATCTCCCCCCGGGCGAAGTGGAGGGCGGCCCGGGCGCTCACCCCGGTGCCGGTGGGAGACCGGTCCACCTCTCCCTCGGCGAAGACGCAGACATTCCGGCTGTGGTGGGCCGGATTTCGGGCCTCTCCCACGATGATGGTCCCGTAGAGGAATCCCAGGTCCTCCTCCACGGGATGCTGGAGTGGGTGGGAGTTCATGACGGCCTGCTTGACCCGCATTCCCACGTCCATGAGGGTCCGGAATGAACCGGAATCCAGGGAAACGCCCAGCTCCTCGGCCCTGCAGAAGGCGTAGAACGCTCCCCCGAAGGCGATGTCGTACCGGACGGGCCCCAGACCGGGAACGTCCACGGTGCGGTCGAGGGCGTAGACGAAGGAGGGGACGTTCAGGAAGGACGCGGTCCGGATCTTCCCGTTCTCCCGGTGGGCGAAGGCCGTCACTCTGCCGGCGGGGGTGTCCATGAGGAGGGTGATGGGGCGGTGGGGGTCCGGCCGGGCCTCCGGCTCCCCTCTTGGCCGGACCGCGCCCCCCACCACCCCGGCCATGGCCAATCCCAGGATCCCGTGCCCACACATGGTGCTGAATCCCTCGTTGTGGAGAAAGAGGACTCCCAGATCGCCGTCGGGTGTCACCGGGTCCGTCAGCAGGGCCCCGTACATGTCGGCGTGCCCCCGGGGCTCCCACATGAGGGCGGTTCGGAGGTGGTCCAGGTGCTCCCGGGCGTACCGACGCTTTTCCAGGATGGTGTCGCCGGGGATCTCCGGAAACCCTCCCGTGACGATCCGGAGGGGCTCACCGGCGGTGTGGGCCTCCAGGGTGGTGATCCGCAGCCACTCCCGGGGTGGGGTCCATGGACTAGACATCTCGACTCCTCTTTACTTCTCAGGAATACAGGAGGTGCGGGCGATGGCGGTCCGCCCATCCGGGGGCCCCGGTGCTCCGTCGAACGTCATCCTCCTCCAGAAGCGTCTCGGGGGCCTCCCCCAGGCGCCTGACCAGCTCCCGGGACCGCAGCAGCCGAAGAAGATGCCCCGCACCGGAGGGGTTTGCCGCCGTAGGATAGGGGCGCCAGGAGAAATCCTCCGGGAACAAGGTACGCAGAAGGGCCAGGACGCGCAGGCCCGCGGCAACGGGCCGAAAAACCGTCGGAGCGGTTACCTCCAGCCTGGCCCCCGGGCAGGACCGGACCCCGGTTCCGGGGCAGGAACGAACCCCGGTTCCGGTGCCTCCCGGCGTATTCGGGAAAGGGCCGTTCCCCGGGGCCGGAAGGTCCAGGATCACGGGTTCGGCCCGCAGTCCGGGGATCTCCATCTCGTTCAGGCGGGTGGCCAGGAGATCCCCGTCCATCCACGGGGCCCCCATGGCCTGGAAGGAGAGGGGCGTACCCCGCCCTTCCGTCACGTTGGTGGCCTCCAGAAGGGCCAGCCCCGGGTAGAGGAGGAGGGCCTGGAGGCGTGGAAGCCCCGGGGAGGGAGCCCGGAAGGGGAGCCCCGTCCCGTCCCAGGTCATGGCCCGCCTCCATCCCTCCATGGGAATGACCGCCAACTCCAACTCCAGCTCCATCTCCTCCCTGAGCAGGAGGGCCAGCTCTCCGAGGGTCAGGGAGTGTCGGACGGGGACGGGCCAGCGTCCCAGGAAGTCCGGTTCCAGTCCCGGGTCCGGGAGGGGGCCTTCCACCGCTTCCATCCGGCCCCCGAGGGGATTGGGCCGGTCCAGGATCCCCACCGGGACGCCGGCAAGGGCGCAGGATTCCATGAGGTGGGATACGGTCCACAGATAGGTATAGAACCGGGCTCCCACGTCCTGGAGGTCCACCAGCACCCCGTCCAGGCCGGCCAGGCTTTCCCGGGACGGGGCCAGACGGTCCCCGTACAGGCTCAGGACGGGGAGTCCGGTTTCCGGGTCTGAGCCGTGGGCCATGGCCACACCGTCGGGGCTTCGGGCCGAGAGGCCGTGCTCCGGCGCGAATAGCCGGGCCAGGGGCACCCCGGCGTCCAGCAGGGCCCGGCGGGTGGAGGATGGGGCTGAGGCCGGGCCCGGCGGAGACCCGTCGCTGGTCAGGAGCCCGATCCGGCCTCCGGCAAGGGCCCAGGCCGGCAGCATCCGGGGGTCACGGAGGACCCGATCCACGCCGAGGGAAACCACCGAGGCTATTCCCCGGCCAACTGCTGGAGCCTCATGTAGTCCGCCAACTCTCCCCGGGACGAGACTCCCGTCTTCTGGTAGATGTTGGAGAGGTGGGTGCTGACGGTCCTGGGAGAGATGCCCAACTCCCGGGCGATGGCCTTGTTGGACTTCCGCCCCTCCACCAGCCTGGCGATCTCCGACTCCCGGGTGCTCAGGGCCCCCTCTCCCAGGGTGGCCTTTCTGGGGGGGCGGGCTTCCAGCTCCCGGAACATTCCCCGGGTCTTCTCCAGCTCCACCCGGGCACCCAGCCGGAGGAAGACGTCATGGACCCGATTGAGCTCTTCCAGGGCTCCGGCCCGGTCCCCCGCCTCGGCCAGGCGGCCGGCCTTCAAGCGTCGAAGGCGAGCCGCGTCGGGGATGATGGGCACGCTTTCAAGGGCCCGGGCCGCCTCTTCCATGAGGCGGGCTCCCTCTTCCGGGTCCTCTTCCTCGAGCCAGGTCGCCAGGGCTTCGCAGCTTCCGGCCCAGGCCATGCCCAGCTTGTGCCCCATGGGTGTGGAGTCCCTCCGGAGGCGTTCGCCCACTTCCCTGGCCCCTTCCAGATCACCCTTCCAGAGGTAGGCTTCCGCCAGGAGGGGCAGGAGACGATGGATGGCCCAGATCCGGTAGCCCACCCGGTCCGCCATGGCCAGCCCGTCCCGCGCCACCCGGATGGCCTCGTCGTAGTCTCCCCGGGTCAGGGCAAGAGTGCCGAGGCCGATATGGGCAGGGATGGCGCCATGGATGTTGGAGGGCGTCTCGTCTCCGGCTCCGGAAACGTCCCATGCCTCCTGGATCAGGGGGCGGGCCAGCTCCACGTCTCCCCTCCCCAGGTAGATGAGGGAGGTCCAGACCAGTAGGCGGGGGAGGAGGGTGTTCTGAGAGAGCGCCCGGGCCACGGAAACGGCCTGCTCCCCCAGGGCGATCCCCCGATCCCACTCCCCTGCGGCGGCGGCCTGCTCGATGGCCAGCTCGCTGCTTCGAAGCCGCAGGATGGGAGATCTCATCTCCAGCCCCACCCTGTCGGCCTTCTCCACCCATTCCTTCATGGGGCCCGTGTTCCCCAGGAGCCCTTCGAAGACGGCCAGGCCCCAGTAGGTCCAGAACTCCACCGAAGGGGCTCCCGCTTCCCGGGCCAGGGCCAGCGCCTGGCGGGCGTGCTCCCTCACCTGATCCGGCTGTCCCGTCCAGATATGGAGGAGAACCAGCGCCCGGTGGGCCTGGGCCAGAATCAACGGATCTCCCAACCCCTGGGCCTCTTCCAGGACCGAAGACAGTTCCCGGGCGGCCTCCTCCGGGCGTCCCACCTCCTCCAGGGCCACGCCGCGGCGGAGCCGGGTCCGGACCCTGAGGCCGGGGCTGACGACGTCCGGGGATAGGGCCAGCACCGTGTCGAATTCCTTCAGGGCCGCATAGGGCTCTCCACGGGAGCCTCTGATGATGCCGAGGCGGCGGCGGTACTCTCCGGCTTCCTCCCACTGCTCCCGGGATTCGGCTTCGAAAACGGCCTCCTCCCAGACGGGAATGGCGTCGTCGTATCTTCCCAGCCGGCTCAGGGCTCGAGCCAGGTCCCGGAGGATGAGCCGTCGGTCCACGCCGGGATGGGCGGCGTTGCCGGGTTCGCCGGCGGCGTCCACCCGCTTCAGGGCGGAGGCCAGGTACTCTGCTGCCTCGGCGTTTCCATGGCGTTTCAGGGCATCCGTTCCGGCCAGGGTGAGGTGGAGGACGGCGTTCTTGTTCTCCTCAACCCCGGCGGCCTGGAGATGGTGGTAGGCCAACCGGCCGGCGTGGCGGGGGGCCTCGGGCCCATAATGGGCTTCCAGGTCCCTGGCCACCCTGGCATGAAGGAGCCGGGACCGGGCCAGGCCCATCTCCGCCAGAAGGGTCTCCCGGATGAGGTTCTGGGGAAAGTCGTACACGATTCCCGTCTCTCCCAGCCCTTCCCTGAGGATACCCCGGGAGGTGAGGACGTCCAGAGTCCGGAGGAGCTCCTCCTCCTCCTTCCGGCCCAAGGCCCTGAGAAGCTTGAAGGGAGCCCGCGTGCCCAGGACCGCGGCCAGCTCGGCCACCTCCCGGGCTTCCGGCGTCAGACGGTCCAGGGGCTCGGCCACGGCATCCCGGATGCCGGCGGGGAGGGTCAGCTCCTGCACCGTCCATCCCAGCCAGGTGTCTCCCTTCCGATAGAGGTGCCCGGACTGGATGAGGGCTTCCAGGGTCTGCTCCAGAAAAAAGGGGTTTCCCTGCGTCCACTCGTGGAGCCGGTGGGCGAACTCGCCGGCTACCTCCTCGTCCACGTCGAAGGCCTTCTTCAGGAAAAGGCCCGTTTCTTCCCTGGTAAAGGGGGGGAGGACCACGGCTTCCGCCACCCTCTGGTCCAGGAGGGAACGTTCCAGCCGGTCCGGCCCGGGACGCCCCTCTTCGACCCTCTGGTCCCGGGTCAGGAGAAGGAGGGCCGGTGTGCCCTCCAGCTGCCGGGCCAGAAAGTGGACGATCTCCAGGGAGGAAGAGTCCGCCCACTGGAGGTCTTCCAGGACGATGAGCAGGGGCGTCCTCCGGGACATCTCACGGAGAAGCTCCGAGAAGGTCCAGAGGACCCGCGTCCGGAACTCGGAGGGGCTTTCCGACTCCCGGGGGGCCGACGGGCCTTCCGGAGCCGGGAGACCCGGGAAGAGATAGGCCAGGTCCGAGGCAGCGCCCCGGGTCAGGACGTTGAGGGCCTCCGGCGGCTGACTCCTGAGAAGGGGGAGGAAGGCGTCCGAGAAGAGGGAGAATGGCAGGTGGGACTCGGCCCGGAAGGCTTTTCCGGAAGCGATCTGGAAGCTCTTCCGTTCCGCTTCTCCCCGGATGCACCGAACCAGATGGGACTTTCCCGCACCCCTCTCTCCTGAAAGAAAGACCGTCCTGCCGCGGCCCCTCCGGGCGGCCTCCAGGAAGGCCATGAGCTCTTCCCGGACCGAGTCCCTTCCAACCAGCGGCAGGCTTCCGAGATCGATGGGCCTGTCCATTATCGTTCGCGTTCTTCCCCAGGTCGGTAGCTCCTGACCAGATCGGCCCGAATGTCCTCTTCGGTAAAGGCCACGGGCTTCATCCGGTTGTCGGCGAAGAGCTCCGCCTGATCGTAGAAGTAGGGCGAATCCTCCCGATTGCTGTTCCCGTAGGCCAGGATGGAATAGGCCCGGGGAGGATCCGAGAATTCCACCGCCAGAACCCACCCGTCTCCCCGGTACACCTTGAACCTGCCGTCCTCGTCCTCCACGTATCCCAGGACCCGGAAGCACCCCAGGGCGCTGGCACAGCCGCCCACGGCGATGTCCTTCTCGCCGGCCCGGATCCGGTGGACCTCGCCCCAGGTGACGTCCCAGGAACCGAAGCGGCTCTTCATCTCATCCACCGCCCACCGGAAGGCGTCGGCGGCGGCTTCCGGGTCTCCCAGCCCCCGGGGCGTCCCCATGGGGGCTTCCCGGGACCAGGGCTCCCTGAACTGATCGTCCTCTTCCACCTCCTCGAAATATCGCTGGGCCCAGATCTCGAAGAGGGTGCTGCCCCGGCTCTCCCGACCCACGGTGTTGTCCCAGGCCTCCACCAGGCCGATGGCCTCCTCCATCTCTCCTCCCGCCTCCCTGGCCCGGACCGCCGCCACCAGATCCTCCTTGACCCGGTCCGCCAGGACCATCTTCATGGAGTGCTTCAGCTCCACCATCTCTTCCAGGGTGAGGATCTCGTCCGTGTGGACGAGCTCCAGGGAGTTCTGGGAGCGGAAGCGAAGCCTGGGATCCGGGAAGTTCTCCGGATAGCGCTCCGGGCTCAGGGGCTCATGGAGGTTGTAGTAATAGGGCGGATCGTTGGCGTTCTGCACGTATCCGCCCCTGGGGTTCAGGAGTTGGGGCAGGTCTTCGAAGGGGTAGAGCTCGGTCCAGACCCCGTCACTGGAGAGGGCCGTCGAAGGCTCGCCTTCCCGGTACGGGTGGGGAAGGACGGGGGTGGCGGCGTTCCAGAAGATGAGGATGTTCCCGTCGGCGTCGGCGTAGGTGAGGTTGGAGGAGACCTTCGCCCGGATGGCCATGGCATCCTTCCACTCCGCCAGGTTATCGGCCTGCATCATCCGGAGCCACTGTTCCCCCACCCGGTACTGGGTCAGCTGGTGGGACCGGAGGACGAAGAGGGTGTCGGGGGTCTCGAAGATGACGGGCCCCAGGGCCGAGAAGGGAAACTCCCGGGTTTCCGAAGCCACGCCCCCGGCGTCCCTGTACTCCACCGTCACGGAACGCACCTCCAGGGGTACCGATGCGCCGTCGAAAAGGTAGGCTTCCGGGCGCTCCGGATCCCTAACGAGGGCGTAGATCTCCTCCAGGTCCGGATAGTTGTTGGTGGTGGCGAAGCCCAGGCGCCGGTTGAACCCGCCGATGGTGGTAAAGGGCCCGCCCAGGCGGAAGTCGCCGTAGAAGTCGATGACGCCCGGCACCCGGACGTGGGCTTCGTAGTATCCGGCGGTCCAGGAGAGGTGGGGGTTCCTCAGGAGGAGGGTGTTCCCCGTGGCGCTTCGCTCCGGCCCGAAGGCCCAGGCGTTGGAACCCACTTCGGGATCTTCCTCTCCCCAGCGCCGGGCCCAGGCCATCCAGGCCGAGAGCCGGTCGCTTCCGCCCGGCCCGGATGCCGGGTTCGCCTCCCTCCCCTCAGCGGCGCCGGGAGGGGGCTCCGGCCCGGCCGCACTCCGGGTCTCACGGTCCACACCCCGGTCCCGGGCGAAGGACCGGACGGCGCCGGAATTCCAGACATTGACGTCCCGCGCGGCGATGTCGTGAGCCGTGAAGTCGTCGGGCACCCATTCCGGGAGCCGGTCCCGGTAGACCCGGGCGAAGTCGTTCATTCCCCGGGCGAATCCCTCCATCACGTCCCGGACGTCCTCCGGGAGCTTGTGAAAGGTCCAGGCGGCGTATTCGTGGGCCATGCGTCCCGGGAAGTCGCCCTCCATGCTGTCGGCTCCCATGGCCATGCCCCAGCGGCCGTTGGACCGGAGGATGGCCCGTGCCACTTCTTCCCGGTAGTCCTCCATCATCACCCAGGCCAGCCCGTATCCCATGCCTTCCAGGTCCTGGGCCAGGATGTGGGGCACCCCGTAGGAGGTTCTCCGGATCTCCACGGTCCGGGCCAGGGGGTCCATGGCCTCCGAGCCTCCGGCGGCCGCCTCGGCTCCCGGCCCGGCTGCGGGTTCCCCGGAGCCCTCTCCGGGGGAGAAGCTCCGGCAGGAGAGGGAAGAAACCAGGGTCAGGATCAGGAGGAGGCCAGGAGGAGTGCGGGACATGGTCTGCCTTTCCGGGGCATGGAGGTTGGAGGGCCGGAACGGGGTCTCCGGTATGGGAATCACCCACTCACGGAAAAGTGGGACCATGCCTCCGCCTCTGTCCAGAGAATTGCCGCCGCGACACCGGCCCCACCGACCTCGATTCCCCGAACGCATCGGCGGACGGTGTCCCATGGCCCGGAGGACACCTACCCGTGGAAAGGCACCCCGGGGGTCGTTTCGGCCAGCACCTTCCGGTAGACCGCCAGGTTCCCCTCCACCATCCGGTCCACGGAAAATCGCTCTCTGACCAGAGCCCGCCCCGCCCGGCCCATGGCTCTTGCCCTCTCCGGCCCGGAGAGGAGGGAGGAGAGGGCCGAGGCCAGGGCCGCCGGGTCCCCGGGGGGCACCAGGATGCCGGTCTCCCCGTCCACCACCGCTTCGGGGATGCCCCCGGCCCGGGACGCCACAACGGGAACCGCCGAGGCCGAGGCCTGGAGGAGGATGATGCCCAGCCCCTCCCGGAGGGCCGGATGGACCAGGACGTCCAGGCAGGGAAGGAGGCGGGGCAGATCGTCCCTGAACCCGGGAAGGAAGACGTGCTCCGCCAGACCCGACCTTCCGACCCGGTCCCTCATCTCCTCCAGGAGCGGCCCACGGCCGAAGAGGAAAAAGCGAGCCTGGGGGTGCGCTTCCAGGACCCGGGGGACGGCCTCCAGGAGGACGTGGTGTCCCTTCCTGCGGATGAACTGGGCCGCCATGCCCACCACCGGGCCTTCGCCTCCGATCCCGAATTCGGCCTGGAACGCCCCTTCCCGGCAGGGGGCCTGGAAGGGAGCCGGGTCCAGGGCGCTGTGGACGCAGTGGATCTTCTCATCCGGAACTCCCTGCTCCACCAGCACGCCTCGAATGGCCTGGGAAATGGTGATGACGGCGTCGTAGAGCCGATATTTGGCCCCCAGGCTCCATCCCGGCTCGGGGTTGTCCACACGGCGGGAAAGGACGCTGGGGACGCCCGCCGCCCTGGCGGCGAGGGCTCCCAGGGTGTCGGCCCCCCGGCGGGAATGGAGGTGTACCAGGTCCGGCGCCTGTTCCCTGAGGAGCCTCCCGAAACGGAAGGGAAAGGCCAGATCCGCCTCTCCCGCCATAGGGAGGGCCCGAACTGGAATGCCTCTCCGGAGGGCCTCCTCCTCCAGGTGACTTCCCCGGGGCACCACCAGGACGTTCTCCAGCCCCCTGGCCGCCAGCCCCTCCACCAGGAGCAGTACCTGCAACGCTCCCCCATAGAGGTGGGTGCCGGCCTCCAGGTGGACCACCCTCACGGGGCCGGTTCCCCGGATTCGTTGGCCATGACCTCCCGGGCCGCGGACAGAACGTCCTCCGGCTGGATGAGCCGCATGCAGGTGTACTCCCCGTCGCAGGTGGGATTGCCCTTGCAGGGGGAGCACTCCAGCCAATGGACCAGGACCCTGGCCCGGTCCGTGGGAGGCTCGGTGTAGGGGATGTTGGATCCGAAGATGGTGACGGTAGGCCGGTCAAAGGCGATGCCCATGTGGGTGAGGCCCGTGTCCACCCCCACCACCAGGGAGGCGCCCTCGATGACGGCGGCGGCCTGGGTCAGGGAGGTCTTCCCCACCAGGGAGTGAAGGGGGGCGCCGGTCATCTCCTGGATCCTCCGGAGGGCCTCCTGGTCCCCCGGACCGCCCAGAACCACAGCCGGCAGCTCCAGCGTTCGGGAGACCTCCTCCAGGAGCACGGCCCAGCGATCTTCGAACCAGTGCTTCTGGGGACGGGTGGTGAAGGGAATGGCGACGGCGTATCCGTCCTCCAACTCCCGGCTCTCCACCCATTCCCTGGCGAATCGCCGGTCCCCGGGGGAGAGGGGAACCTCCATGCGGAACTCGGTCGTGTCCAGGCCCAGCTCCCGGGCCAGGTAGAGATACTCGGAGGAGACCCTGGCCCGGTCGCCCTGGTTCCGATGCCGGTCCACCACCCGGGTCATGAAGAGATGGCTCCCCTCCTTGGGCCGGAGGCCGATGCGGGTGGGGGCGCCGGAAAGGAAGGTCATGATCCCGCTCCGGAGAAGGCCCTGCATGTCCACCGCCAGGTCGAACCTCCGGCTCCGAAGTTTCTTTACGAAGGCCTTCGCCTCCCGGAAGAGGGCTCCAAATCGCCGCTCCTTCCAGAGCTTCTTCCACCCCGCCCGGTCCCAGACCAGGACCTCGTCCAGCTCCGGGTGATGCTCGATGAGGTTGCTGGTGTGGGACTCGGCCAGCCAGGTGAGCCGGGTCCCGGGGTAGGTCCGCCGGAATGCTCTGACCATTGGGGAGGAGAAGACGATGTCCCCCCGGGCGCTGAGACGGACCAGGAGCACGTTCTTCGGAGCCTCTGGAAGGAGTCTGGAGCTCATCCGTTCCTTTCAAGGAAGAAGGGGCTAAGATTGTGGGGGTTCCGGAAGCCGGCCCACCCCCGACCGTCCCGGTTTCCAATCTAGCGAGTTCACAGGATTCGGGGAGCCAAGCCTCCACGCGCATGAAGAGACGCTACGACCTCCTCTACGCCCTGGGTGCCCTGGTATCCAGTCCGGTGCTGGCCTTCGGGCTTCTCCGCACGGGAAAGTGGCGCACTGATTGGCCGGGACGCTTCGGAAAGGCCACCCCTCTTCCGGAGGACCCCCGGCCCACCCTCCTGCTCCACGGTGTCAGCGTCGGGGAGATCAACGCCACCCGGGAGCTGGTGGCCCGCCTCACGGCTCCGGAGGCCCCTCCCCTGCGGCTGGTGGTGAGCGCCACCACCAATACGGGGTTCGCCCGGGCCCGGGAGCTTTACGGGGACCGCCTCACCGTGGTCCGGTTCCCCTTCGATTTCTCATGGATGGTCGGCCGGTTCCTGGATGCGGTTCGGCCCGACGCCGTGGCCCTCATGGAGTTGGAGATCTGGCCCAACCTGGCCCAGATCGCAGGGGCCAGGGGGATTCCCCTGGCCGTTCTGAACGGACGCCTCAGCCACCGGAGCTTTCGCCACTACCGGTGGGTGCGGCCCTTCGTCCGCTCCATGTTCCGGGCCCTGGACGCCGTGGGAGCCCAGACTGCCGAGTACGCCGAGCGGTTCCAGGCCCTGGGGGTTCCGGCGGACCGGATCACCGTCACGGACACCATGAAGTGGGACCCGGTGAAGCTGGTGGACCAGGTGGAGGGGGCCGCCGAGCTCGGGGCTGCCATGGGGGTCGATTCCACCCGGCCCCTGGTGGTGGCCGGGTCCACGGGCCCCGGGGAGGAGGAGATGTTGGTGGCCGGTAAGCCCCCCGGGGTCCAGCTCATGCTGGTGCCCCGGAAGCCGGAGCGGTTCCAGGAGGTCGCGGGTCTGGCGCCGGGGATGGTACGAAGGAGCGAGGGTCCCCGGCAGGCGGACCCCGGGCTCCCGGAAACCGGTGATCCCTCCGCCGACCGGGAAGCCTCGGGGCTCTTCCTCCTGGACACCATGGGAGAGCTCACCAGGGCATTCTCCCTGGCCGACGTGGCGGTGGTGGGCCGGAGCTTCGTGCCCCTGGGCGGATCGGATCCCATCGAAGCCATCGCCCTGGGCAAGGCCACGGTCATGGGGCCCCACTACGACAACTTCCGGGGGGTGGTGGAGGCCTTCCGGGAGGTGGGGGCCATCCGGATCAGCCGGGACCCCTGGCCCGCCGTGCAGGCCCTCCTGGACGAGCCGGAAACCCGGAGTCGCATGGGCCGGAAGGGGAGGGAGGTGATCCGGGGACGGAAGGGCGCCACGGAGAAGAACGCCCGGCTCCTTCACGAGCTCATCCGACGGAAGGCGGAGGGGGCGTTCCCGCCCAAAGCCTCCCCGGGCAGGGCTCGGCGCTGGCTCTTCCTGGCCTTTCTGATCTACATGGCGGCGGGCTACGGCACGACCCTGTTCACACGCGTTCCGATTCAGGAAGGGGAATCCCCCGGCCTCCCGCCGGGGGCTGCCCGGGCTTCCGGATCCGCCCTTCCGGATCTGGAAGGCGCCCTCTGGTCCGGGGTCTTTTCCGTTCACACCGACCGTTCCCACGATGCCAGGGGGACCCGGGAGGACGTGGCGGAGGCGGCCCGGGCCGCCCGTCTGGACTTCGTGGTCATCGGTGACCACCCTCCCGACGACCGGAAGCCCGGATGGGAATTCTGGAAGCCGGTGGTCCTGGAGGGCGTGCTGGTGGAAGGAGGGCAGGAGCTGCGCTCTCCCGACGCCGGGAAGATCCTGGCCGTCGGGGTGGACACCACCTACAAGCGCTGGGAGGGCGACTACCGGAGCTTCGCGGAGATGCTGGTCCGGGAGGAGGCCACGGCCTTCGTGGTCCACGGGCGGGGTCCCCGGGGGAGCGAGCGCTGGGTGAACCCCCACGCACGGGACATCCAGGGGTGGGAGGTCCTGGACATCTCGGAGTTCGCCCGGCGTCGCCTGGGAGGTCCCTGGAGCCTCTACCATCTCCTGACCCTGATGGCGGGGACGCCCCTGGGTCTCGGGGACGAGGCCCTCCTGCATCTCATGAGGGAAGGGTTTCGCACCCCCACGGTGGCGGCCTACGACTCCCTGCGGATGGAGGAGCCCCTGACGGCCACGGCGGGCTTGAACACCCACCCGAAGCTGGAGCTGGGCCCGGCCCTCCTCCCGCCCTACGGACCCTTTTTCCGGACGCTGGTCACCCATGTGACCGTGGACGGAGAGTGGGATGAGGGAGGGACGGACCGCGTCGGCTCCCGGGAGTTGGGGCCGGAGGGGCTGGGAGCCGCCGGCGCCAGCGCCGTCCTCATGGCCGGAGTCCGCCGGGGGAACGCCTTCCTCTCCCTGGGCAACGATGAGGCGGCCCCGGCTTTCCGCATGGGAGCCGTGGACAGAACGGGGCAGCGGGTGGCATCAATGGGGGAGCGGGAAGCGTTCTTTCCCGGTCTCACTCTCCGGTCCGGGTTCGTGACGGATCCGGAAAGGAAGCTTCTCTACCGGGTGGTGCGAAACGGAACCGGGGAGGCCTGGATCCCGGGGCCCGAGCTGGCCTGGACCGTGAGAGAGCCCGGAATCTACCGGGTGGAAGTATATTCGTACTGGGGCCGGTTGGGTGGCCTCGTGATCCACCTCCGGCCCTGGATCTTCGGTAATCCCATCGACCTTCGGTGACAGATGGCGCCGCAGCCTTGACGCCGACTCCCGGGCCGATGCAGGATCCGAGTCATCGCCGCAGGCAGGGAGGAAGGACCACATGGCCAAGAACCGTCGTCAGCACGCCCCCAGGGACCGGAAGCGGGGTCTCCGTTTTCCCAGGCCCCCCTGCACCCCCAGGCCCCCGGGCCCGCCGCCACCCGTCCGGCCCTCGGCTCCGGAGTGCGGCACGGGACCGGACCCCCGGGAGGCCCTGGAGAAGACGTACAGGAAAGGGAAGTGAATTCATGAGACGAACCGCCATCCTCCCGGTCCTTCTGGGAGCGTCCCTCCTCGCCCCCGAAGAGGGACCACGGGCCCAGGAGGGCCCGGACTACGCCGATGCCTTCCGGGTCTACACCGGCAATGGTGAGCCTGCCTCCCTGGAAGACGTCCTGGCGGCCATGGACGAGGCGGATGCCGTCCTGGTGGGGGAGACCCACACGGATCCCGTGGGGCACTGGGTGGAGGCGGAGCTCTTCCGCCGGGCCGTGGAGCGCTACAACGCCGGGGGTGAGCCGGGCGCCACCCCCGGGGCCCTCCGGCCGGTAGCTCTCTCCCTGGAGATGTTCGAGCGGGACGTCCAGCCCATCCTGGACGAGTACCTGACGGGCCTGATCACGGAGAAGCAGTTTCTTTCCGGCGCCAGGCCCTGGGAGCATTACGAAGAGGACTACAGGCCCATGGTGGAGTTGGCTCGGGAGCGGGGCCTGCCGGTCACGGCCGCCAACGCCCCCCGCCGCTACGTCAACCGGGTTTCCAGGCTGGGACGGGCGGCTCTCCGCGACCTCCCTCCCAGGGCCAGGAGCTTCCTGCCCCCCCTCCCCTATCCACAGCCCTCCGAAGCCTATCGGACCCAGTGGACGGACCTCATGGCCAACCTGACCATGGAGGACCAGTGCCCGGCTCCGGAGGGTCCTCCCAGGGGGGACACCCTGGCGGGACACCCTCCCATGATCCATCCGACCCGGCCGGATTCCGGTGCCGCCGGCCACCCGGTGATGCCCCCCGCCGGCGAAGACCCGCCCCCTCACGGCATGCCCTCCCACGCCATGGGGAGCTTCCTGGAGAACGGCCTCCAGGCCCAGACCCTCTGGGACGCCTCCATGGGGTACGCCATGGCCACCTTCCTGGAGACGCATCCGGGAGCCATGGTCCTGCACGTGGTGGGGGGCTTTCACGTGGAGAATCACACGGGGACCCCTGAACAGCTGAAGTTCTACCGCCCGGAGACCCGGACGCTGGTGGTGGCCATGGAGCCGGCGGAGGATCCGAACACCTTCGACGCCGAACAGCACGGAGGCCTGGGGGACTTCGTGATCCTCACCGACGAAGCCCTGGATCTCTACGTGGCCCGGAACTGCCCGCCGGAGGGAGGAGAGGGTTGACTCCCGCCCTTCCATCCGGCCCTCACCAGGATCTTTCTTCCCGGCTCCCGGAGTGGACGCTCCAGCGGGCCACCGGGGCTTTCAGGGTGGAGGGGAACGCCCTCCGGCTCCAGTTCGACGGTCCTCACACCTTCGACGCCTGGTTGGAGGCCATCCAGGAAGCCCGCCGATACATCCACTTCGAGAATTACATCCTCCGGGACGACGGAGTGGGGGTGGCCTTCAGGGACGCCCTGGTCCGAAAGGCCCGGGAGGGGGTCCGGGTGCGGGTCCTTTACGACTGGATGGGATCCTGGGCCACCCGTCGGAGATTCTGGAAGCCCTTCCGGGAGGCCGGGGTGGAGGTCCGGGCCTTCAACCCGCCCTCCATCCGGGATCCCTTCGGCCTTCTGCAGCGGGATCACCGCAAGATGGTCTGCGTGGACGGCTGCGTGGCGTTCATCGGCGGATTCTGCATCGGGAAGGAATGGGCGGGAGACTGGGAGAACCCGCCCTGGCGAGACACGGGAGTGGAGATCCGGGGGCCCGCCGCCGCTACCTGCGGCCGGGCCTTTGAGCGGATCTGGGACCGGATGGGGGAGCCGGTGGACGAGGAATCCAGAACCGATCCTCAGGAAGTGGACCGGGTGGGGTCCACACCGGTCTGGATCATCGAGGGGGAGCCCTGGCGGTCCCGGGTCTACCGGGAGACCCAGCTTATCGCCGCCAGCGCCCGGGATCGGATCTGGATCACGGATCCCTACTTCGTGGCTCCCTTTCCCATGGTGGAGAGCCTCATCGCCGCCGCCAGGGACGGAGTGGACGTCCGGCTCCTCCTGCCGGCCCACAACAACTGGCCCTGGGTAGGGACCCTCTCCAGGGGGGGGTACCGGGGCCTCCTGAAGGCCGGCGTCAGGATCTTCGAGTGGCAGGGGCCCATGATCCACGCCAAGACCATGGTGGCCGACGGGATCTGGTCACGGGTGGGCTCCAGCAACCTGAACTCCGCCAGCCTGCTGGGGAACTGGGAGATCGACGTGGGCGTCCTGGACGTGAATCTGGCCTCCCAGATGGAGGGGCTCTTCCTGGCGGACCTGACCTCCTCGGTGGAGATCGTCGTCCCCGGTGCCGTGAGCCCCGGGCTGGGGCCCGGGCCCGGCGCAGCTCCGGGTGAGCTCACTCCCCGTTCCCCCCTGGATCCCGGCCGGACCCTGCGGGAGCGGTTGGACCGGATCCGTCAGGGGGGGCAGGGAGCCACAGGGTTGCACCTGGCGGACCTGGTCCGGGCCGGCTCCGTGCTGGGGGATTCCCTGGCGGGCCATCGGACCCTGGGGAGGGAGGACCGGACCCTCCTGGGAACGGCGGCGGGCCTGGTCCTGCTGATCGCCCTGGTGGCGGGCTTCTTTCCCCAGTGGGTGGGCTGGTCCCTGGCATTCCTCATGGGATGGTTCGGGATCGTGCTGGGGGTCAGGGCAATGGCCCAGACCCGCCAGGCCTGGCGGGAGGAGGATGCGGAACAGTCGGACCAGACGGGAGACGCCCCCGAAGCTGCGCCCCCCCCCTGAGGTTCGCCTTCGAAGACCGGCCTCCCATCAGGATCGGGGGGGGGGTGCCAACTCTGTCCGGCCCCTCATCCGCCCCCGGCCCCGGCCGGCCCCGGCCCCAGATCGCCGGGTCGCTCCAGGCTTGGGTCGAGAACGTGGTGGAAGATGGACCCACCGAACCCCGTGCCGGGAACCACTGTCTGGGGGGGCGGGGGAAGAAGGGGGGAAGGGGCCTCTGGAAGCTCTTCTCCAAAGAGGGCCACACTGCCCAGACGGGCGTAGTTGATGGAAAGTCCCAGGATCCTTGCGGCCTCCTGATCGGCATGGAATCCCATGGAGTTTTCCGCCTCCACGTAATCCGCCAGGAACTGGGCCCGGCGCTGGTAGGTCTGGGCAACCTGGATCCGAGCCTCTTCCGATCCCCTCTCCCGCACCCGGCGGATCCCCTTGGCCAGCTCAATAGTGGCGTCGATGGCGATGTTCCGGAGTTGATAGGTGCGATCCTGGATGGCGTGTACCCGGCTCCTGATCTCTTCCTCCGACTGCCGATGACAGGTCTGGCAGGCGTTGGCCACATTCAGCATGGGACTCCGGACCCAGTGATCGCTGACTTTCATGGCTCCCACCCGGACATAGGGCATGTGACAGTCGGCGCAGGCCACACCCGCCCGGGCGTGGATCCCCTGGCTGTACATCTCGAATTCAGGATGCTGGGCTTTCAGGACCGGGGCCCCGCTGATGGAATGGGTCCAGTCTGCGAACCCCGCATCTTCGTAGTAGGCAAGGGCATCGTCGCCCCTGAGCCCCTTTGACCAGGGATAGGTCAGGCGTTTTTCGTCGCCTTTGAAGTAATACTCCACGTGACACTGGGCGCATACAAAGACCCGCATTTCGGCCCGGGTCGCATTCTCGTTGATGTCGAAGCCCTCCGGAAGATCCTCCCCCAGGAAGGACTCCACGCCTTCCATGAAGGCGGGACGGGTCACCCGAAGCTCCATGGTCTCCGGGTCGTGACAGTCGATGCAGGAGATGGGATGCTCCGCCAGGGCCGCCGCTTCCTGGTAGGGCATCTGGTTGACCTTCTCCCAGCCGGCGATGAGATCTCCCTGACCCTGTTCCTTGTACACGGTGTAGACCGAGGCATGGCAGTGGATACAGGTGCCGGGCTGTTGGGTCACTTCCTGACGCTCCGTGACGATCTGGTCAATGAACATGTAGGCATGGCCCCGCTCCTCCCGGAAATCCTCGGCGAAGGCGTATCCGGCCCAGAACTCCCTGAGACGGGGGTCTTCTTCCAGCCGGGAATAGGATAGCTCCACTTCCTGCTCTTCTCCCTTGACGAGGACGGGCTGCTTGGGCATGGCCTCGCTTCCTCCGTAGCGCGTCCGGACCATGTCCACCGTCTTGTTGTAGAGATCGTACTGGATGGGGAAGTTCTTTCCCCAGACCGCAGGGTCCACCACCGTGTCGTTCAGCTCCACCACCCGATAGAAGGGCTCCCGGGCTTCCTGCTGCCGCTGGAAGATGTTCGTCAGCAGCGCCGCAAGACCCAGGGTCACCAGGGCCGCGAGAGCCGCCGTGGCCACCAGCCATCCGGAGGACCACCTTCCCGCGCCCTCGCCCTTCTCTCGCTTCTTTCCGGGTGCGTTGTCCGTCGCCATATCTCCTCCTCTATCGAACCAGGTGCCCGACGTACTGGTGGCAGTGGGTGCAATCCATGGCCTGTGATTTCTTCCCGTTTGCCGAGGCGTAACGATCCATGGCCTCAATGATCCCTTCGTGACAGTCCCGGCAGGTGGCCTCTACCACCTCGTGGTTCGGCTCTGTGATCCGGAGGGGATCCGGGAAGTTTCCGGTGGTGAAGTAGAACGAATGCCAGAAGCCATTCTTTGCCTTCACCGAGTACTTGGCCAGCAGGTTGTCATGGGGTGTGTGACAGTCATTGCAGACCGCCACGGCCCCGTGGCTGGATTTCAGCCAGGCGTCGAAGTGATCGTCCATGATGTGACAGTTGGCGCAGGCCCGGGGGTCGTTGGTCAGGTAGGAATATCCCTTGGCGTAGACGAAAGTGTATCCCCCGAGACCCAGGGCGATCCCGATGACGCCGGCGGTGACGATTCCCAACCATGGTTTCCGCATTCACCTCTCCCATGGATCGACCGGATCCGCCTCACGTCCGTTCCGCGCCGGTACGAATGGCAAAGCTGTTCGAGTCAATACGAGCTTGTCCAAGGAATTCAAGCTAGAGATGAACTCCCGAGATCCGCCATCTATCGGGATGGACAAGAAGGTTGGGAAAAAGGGAAGGAAATCCGGGATTGTCCTGGAGCCTATCCGTTCTGGGAGGTTCGAACCAGGCGCACGTGGCCCGGGCCGAAGAGACCCTCCAACTCCCGGAGGGTCTCGCTGTCCGGGGCTACCCGGAGGGTCCGGGAACGAAAACGGGGGGCTCCCAGCCCGTTTCCCGTCTCCACCACCACCTCCACCGGGGCCACGCCGGGATGCCGGGCCATGACCTCTCTGGCCGCGGCGAAGGCGTCCTCCCGGGGCAGGCCCCCGAACTCCAGCTCGATCTGCACCGCCAGCCGTCCCGAAGCCGGGACGGCCTCCAGGAGCTCGGCGCCGTCCAGGAAGACGGGGGGATCCTCCTCGTCCCGCTCCCGGCCGCTGACCTTGCCCCGGATGAGGACGACGGCGTCCTGCTGGAGGATCTCTTTGGCCCCCTGCCAGGAGTCTTTGAAGGCCAGGACCGTGGCGGTGCCGGAGAAATCCTCCACCAGGAGCTTGGCCCACTCGGAGGAGTCCTTCCGGGAAACCTGACGGGTGACCTGGGTCACGACGCAGGCCAGCTCCACGGGCTGGCCCGGATAGCTCTTCAATGTGGAAGTGTTGACGGGGGCGAAAGCCTCCACCACCGGCCGATACCGGTCCAGGGGGTGCCCGGAGATGTAGAAGCCCAGGGCCTCCTTCTCCCGGGTGAGCCGGTCGCCCTCGGACCACTCCGGAACCCGGGGCAGCTCCGGGTCCGGCCGGCGAAGAACGGCGTCGGCGCCGCCGAAAAGGGATGCCTGACCCGCCTCCTCCTCGGCCTGCCGGGCCTGGACCTCGGCGTAGGCCACGTCCAACCCCGCCAGGAGCTGCCCTCGATGCCCGAATGCGTCCAGGGCCCCGGCGGCGATCAATGCCTCCGCTGCCCGCTTGTTCAGGAGGCGGAGGTCGATGCGTTCCAGGAAGTCGAAGAGGGTCGTGAAGGGGCCCTTCTCCTCCCGGGCGCGGATGACGGAGCTCACGGCCCCGGAACCCACCCCCCGGACGGCTCCCAGGCCGAACCGGATCTGGTTCTCGTCCACCACCGTGAACTTCCATCCCGACTCGTTCACGTCCGGAGGCAGGACCTCCAGGGGCTCGCTGACGCCCGGGAGATGCTTGTGAAGCTCGCGGCACTCGCCGATGTACTTGACCACGTCGTCGGTCTTGTCCAGAACCGAAGACAGGAGGGCCGCCATGAACTCGGCGGGGTAGTGGGCCTTCAGCCAGGCCGTGTGATAGGAGAGGAGGGAGTAGGCGGCGGAATGGCT
>CAZSDD010000047.1:0-2441 GCA_964605505.1 uncultured Gemmatimonadaceae bacterium
CCGGAGCCTCTTTCATTCCTCCACCTGCGGAAGCCGGACCCGGATCTTTCCGTCGGATTCCATCTCGGCCTCCGTCTCCAGGCTGAGCCGGTCCTGGAATACGGTGGCCCGGGCCAGGAGGCGTCCATTCTTCCGGAAGGACACGGAGCAACCGCCCTCGCCGCACTCGCCCTTCTTGATCGCCTCGTCCCAGTCCTTCCCATGCCCCACATAGGCGATGGGGGTTCCGTAGTGTTCGGTCCAGAAGAAGGGGGGATCCCGGAAGGGCTCACCCTTACCCAGGATGTTCAGGGCGGCGGTCCTTCCCTGACTCCTGGCCAGGACCCAGTGCTCGATGCGGACCCGCTCGCCCAGCCGGGGCTCCGGATATAGAGCCGCATCCCCGGCAGCGAAGACATGGGGGTGCGACGTCCGCAGAAGCTCGTCCACCACGATGCCGTCCTCCACTTCCAGGCCGGCGTCCCGTGCCAGACCCACTTCCGGGTCCACGCCGATGCCGATGACCACCAGATCGGCCGGCAACTCCGAACCGTCCTCCAGAAGGACAGCGTCGCCGGTGATCTCGCTCACCGCGCTCTCCAGGAAGAAGCGGACCCCCTCCTCCTCGTGGAGAGAGCGGATGAAGGACCCGAGATCGGATCCCAGGATAGGGGCGAAGGGCACTTTCTCCGGGGCTACGACCCTCACCTCCAGCCCCCGTTTCCTCAGGGAGGCCGCCACTTCCATCCCGATGAAGGAAGCGCCGATGACCACGGCGTTTCCACTTTCTTTCGCCCTGGAGATGATGTCCCGGCAGTCCGCCAGGCTCCGGAGGGTGAAGACACGGTCTCCTCCTACTCCGGGCACATCCAGCGTTCTGGGACGGGCGCCGGGGGCGAGAAGGAGGGCACCGAAGGGAAGGGTCTCGTTGCCGTCCAGGACTACCCACTGATTCTCCAGGTCCACTTCATGGACCCGGGAATGCACCCGCTTGATGCCGTGCTCGTCCAGGAACTCCGGGGAGCGGAGGGGGATCCATTCCTCCGGCGCCTCCCCGGACAGGTAATCCTTGGAGAGGTTCGGGCGGTCGTAAGGGGCGTCGGGATCCGGATCCACAAGGTGGATATCGCCCTCGTACCCCTCTCGCTTCAGGGTCTCGGCGGCGGTGATTCCGGCGGCCCCGGCACCCACGATGACCACGCTTTCGGGAGCCTCCGACGGCCGGGCCCTGGGCGTCAGGGGGTCTTCCTCCACCGGCTCCCCGGCCTTCACGATGCCGTCCTCCACCGAAACCTGGCGTCGGGCCAGAGGATTGAAGGCCGGGTCCCTTTCCACGGCACCATCCTCCAGGTGGAACCAGGCGTGGTGCCAGGGGCACCGAATGGTTCCGTCCGCAAGGATGCCGTCGGCCAGGGGCGCTCCGTAGTGGGTGCAGACGGCGCTGAAGGCCCGGATCTCTCCGTTCGCCTTCAGAATCAGATATACCGGAGAATCGTCCACATGCCCGAAGAACGGTTCTCCCTCCTTCAGGCGGTCCCGGGGAATTCCCTGTCGAAGGTCGGGACCGATGGGGGGTGCGGCATCCGCTGACATTTCCTGGATCACTCTCTTCCTCCCCTCCTCACCAGGAGGGGCCCGGCAGTCACCCGGAGTGCCCGACGACCTGCACACCGGAGGCCGGAGGCCGCCATCTGCACAGTCGGAGGCTCGAATTCAAGGTTGATTATGCCCAGGATACAGGGTGGGGACCATTGGCCCCGATGGAAGAAAGGGATAGAGATCTCGTTGGAAAAGGATCATGGGAAGGGTCCATCTCTACCGGAATCTCCACCCCGTTCCTAATCCCCGATGAATCGAAAGAGGAGGGTTGGAGCCATTAGCCTATTTCAGGAACCGTGGAAGCCTATTTCGGGAACCGTGGAATCGCACTCGAGAACAGCAGGGCGAAAGGACCATCATGAAACGGCGTTGCGCGAAAATTTCGACGGTGATCACCTTGATCCTCTCCCTCGGAGCGGTGGGATGTGAGCAGGAGGCCGAAGAGGAGCTCGTTCCTGAACCGTCCGAGGCGGAGTCCATGGAGGAAACCGTGGACATCCCCCGTCCGGACACCACGGCCCAGGACGTGTGGGCGCATCTCCAGGAGGAGTCCTACCAGGACAACTGGGACTTCTGGCCTGACAGGGAGCCCTTCTACCAGGGCGGCGAGCCCCACGGCGTGCTTCTGAACACCTACCTGAACGATCTGGCCATGAGAGGGCTCCTGGCTCTCCGGGAGAGATCCGAGATCGACGATCTCCCCTTCGGCTCCATCATCGTAAAGGAGAACTACACCCCCGACAGCACCCTGGCCGCCGTCACCGTCATGTACAAGTCAGAGGGATATGACCCGGCTCACCACGACTGGTGGTGGATGAAGCGATTGGCCGACGGCACAGTGGAGGCGGCCGGCCGGGTCTCCG
>CAZSDD010000047.1:2541-23124 GCA_964605505.1 uncultured Gemmatimonadaceae bacterium
TACATGGAGAAGCGGGATTTCTCCAGGACCCCGGAGCCGGAAGGTGGATCGGTCGGGGAAGAGGACTCGGGAGGTTCCCGGGACGGTCCCATCTTCGTCGTCCACAAACACGATGCGTCGAACCTCCACTACGACTTTCGCCTGGAAGTGGAGGGCGCCCTGAAGTCATGGGCCGTTCCCAAGGGACCCTCCACGGATCCTTCAGAGAAGCGGTTGGCCCTCCCCACGGAGGATCACCCCCTGGAGTACGCCGGGTTCGAGGGGGTCATCCCCGAAGACGAATACGGCGGGGGCACGGTTCTGGTCTGGGACGCCGGGCCCTATGAGAACCTGAAAACCGACGACGACGGGAACCCGGTTCCCCTCTCGGACCAGGTTTCCCAGGGTCATCTCACGGTGTGGCTCCAGGGAGAGAAGATCACCGGGGGTTACGCTCTGACCCGAACCGGGGACGAACGTTGGATCCTGGTGAAGATGGACGACGAACAGGCGGATGCCCGGCGAAATCCGGTGAGCACGGAGCCGGACTCGGTCCTGACGGGCCGGTCTCTGGAGGACGTGGAGAAAGAGGCGGATAAAGGGAAAGACGGATGAAGGAGACTGAAGGAGCTTCGGCATGACGGATCTGTTCTCCGGGCTGGAGCCGGAGGAGCGGGATTCGCTGGAGCAGGAATCCCCGCCGAAGCGGCCCGAGCCCATGCTGGCCGTCCTGACGGACGAGACCTTCTCGGATCCGGCCTGGATCTTCGAGCGGAAGATGGACGGAGAGAGGGTCCTGGCGGTGCTGGCCGAAGGGGAGGTCCGCCTGGTTTCCCGGAACGGGAAGAAGGTGACGGGCTCCTACCCCGATCTCGCTGACGCCCTGGACGAAATGTGGGCGGAAGTGAGAGAAGGATCCCGCCCGGCCATGGTCCTGGATGGTGAGGTGGTCGCCTTTTCCCACGGCGTCACCAGCTTTTCGCGACTCCAGGAGAGGATGCAGATCAAGGATCCGGAAGCGGCCCGGGAGAGCCCGGTGAAGGTCTACTTCTACCTCTTCGATCTCCTCCACCTGGACGGGTTCAGCGTAAGGAGACTTTCCCTCAGGACCCGGAAGCGACTCCTCCAATCCACCCTCACCTTTGGGGATCCCGTCCGCTTCACCCTCCATCGGAACGAAGATGGAGAGGCCTTTCACCGAGAGGCATGCGACAAGGGATGGGAGGGGATCATGGCCAAGCGGGCGGATGCCCCCTACGAGGGCACCCGCTCACGGAACTGGCTGAAGTTCAAGTGCGTGAATCGCCAGGAGATGGTCATCGGCGGATACACGGATCCTGGCGGGTCCCGCAAGGGATTCGGCGCTCTGCTGGTGGGATACTACGAGGACGGAGACCTCCGGTATGCCGGGAAGGTGGGCACGGGATTCGACGAGGAGACCCTGGACCGGCTGCAACGTCTGCTGAAGAGGAGACGACGGAAAACGCCTCCCTTTTCCGAGTCTGACGGAAATCTTCCCGGAGATGGCGTTCACTGGGTGACTCCCAACCTGGTGGGGCAGTTCGGATTCACGGAATGGACCGATGCCGGCAGACTCCGCCACCCCCGATTCCTGGGCCTCCGGAGAGACAAGGATCCGGAGGAGGTGGTCAGGGAAAAGAAGGCCTGAGGATGACGACCCGGAGCTTCGGATCGTATTCCGTGGAAGTGAGCCGGGAGGACAAGATCCTCTTTCCGGGCGAAGGCATCTCGAAGGGAGATCTCATCCACTACTACGAGGCCGTGGCATCGACCATCCTCCCCCACCTGGAGGACCGTCCACTTACCCTGCAGCGCTTCCCCGACGGAATCCAGGACGAGGGATTCTTCCAGAAATCGGTTCCCGACTATTTCCCGGACTGGATCTCCCGGGTTCGGATTCCCCTGGAGAAGGGAGAGAGCCAGGAACAGGTGGTGGCGGACCATGCCGCCGCGCTGGTCTACCTGGCGAACCTGGCCACCATCACCCCCCACGTCTGGCTCAGCCGGGCCTCCGATCTGAAAGCTCCGGACCGCATGGTCTTCGATCTGGATCCCGGGGGAGAGGACTTCTCTCCTGTGCGGGAGGCGGCCCTGATCCTCCGGGACCTCCTGGAGGAGGTGGGGCTTCACCCGTTCTTCATGACCACAGGCGGCTCCGGGGGCCATGTCTGGACGGCTCTGAGCCGGGACGCCGGCTTTGACGTGGTCCGGGGATTCGCCGGAGAGATTGCGGATTTCATGGCCAGGGAGCGGCCTGATCGCTTCACCACGGAGGTGCGGAAGAACAAGCGGAAGAATCGGCTGTACCTGGACGTGAGCAGAAATGCCTACGGACAGACCGTGGTGGCGCCCTATGCGGTCCGGGCCAGACCCGGGGGTCCGGTGGCCACGCCCCTGGACTGGAATGAGATGAAGAACCGCAAGATCACCGCCCGGAGCCACACCCTTCGATCCATCCCCAGGAGACTGGGACAGAAGGAGGATCCGTGGAAGGGCATCGGAGCTCAGGCCGGAGACCTGGCCAGGGCCCGGGACCGGTGGAAGAAACGCCGGGACGAAGGAGAGGAATGACGGACGGGGAAACGGAGGAACCGAAGAAGGGGCTCGATCCCCGAAGGTCCGGCCCGGAGAAACCCTCCCGGCCACAATCACAGCCGCCGGGATGCACGCGATTCCTCATCTGGGGCATCCTGGCGGCCCTCATCTACGTTTCCATCCAGACCCTGCTGGCCCCCGGCAGGCAGGGAGAGCGGATCACCTACTCCACCTTCCGGGAGCAGGTGGCGGAACAGAACGTCGTGGAGGTGACGGTCCAGGGGTCCAGGATCCAGGGCGTCCTCCAATCCCCCATAAGGGAAATCCAGGCGGGTGACACTGTGCAGGTGACGGAGTTCTTCACCTTTCTCCCTTCCTTCGGCGACGAAGGGATCCTGGGCCTCCTGGAGGAGAATGACGTGGAGGTGGCCACCCTACCGGAACAGGACACCGGTTGGCTGGAGCTTCTCATGCTGGGGATCCTGCCGGTGGCGATCCTGGGAGGCATCATCCTCTTTTCCATGCGACGCTCCGCAGGGGCCGCCCAGTCCCTCTTTTCCATGGGCCGGAGCGGAGCCCGGAAATACGAGCAGGAAGAGTCCGGCACCACCTTCGATGACGTGGCCGGCGCTTCGGGGGCCAAGCGGGAGCTCCAGGAGGTGGTGGAGTTCCTCAAAGAGCCGAAGCGGTTCCACGACCTGGGAGCCGAAATCCCCAAGGGCGTCCTCCTGGTGGGACCGCCCGGAACGGGAAAGACCCTTCTCGCCCGGGCCGTGGCGGGGGAGGCCCATGTGTCCTTCTTCGTCATCACCGGGTCCGATTTCATGGAGATGTTCGTGGGCGTGGGGGCCAAACGGGTCCGGGATCTCTTCAAGAAGGCCAAGGAGGCGGCTCCCAGCATCATCTTCATCGACGAGCTGGATTCCATCGGCCGGCACCGGGGAGCAGGGCTGGGGGGAGGGCACGACGAACGGGAGCAGACCCTGAACCAGCTCCTCTCGGAGCTGGACGGATTCGAGCCGGCGGAGAATGTCATCGTCATGGCCGCCACCAATCGGCCCGACATCCTGGATCCGGCTCTCCTGCGGCCGGGACGGTTCGACCGCCGCATCACCGTGGACCTTCCCTCCACCCGGGAGAGGCTGGAGATCCTGCGGCTCCATGCCCGGGGGATGCCCCTGGATCCGGAAGTGGAGCTGGAGTCCATCGCCCGGGGAACACCGGGTTTCAGTGGAGCCGACCTGAAAAATCTCCTGAACGAAGCGGCCCTGACGGCCGCCCGGCTGGACCGGGAAGAGATCAAGGCCCTGGACCTGGAGGCGGCCCGGGATCGGATCCTCATGGGACTGAAACGGGAAGGTCTGGCCCTTACGGAACAGGAGCTGCGCCTGCTGGCGTATCACGAGGGGGGCCACGCCCTGGTGGCGGCGGCCCTCCCCAACACGGACCCCGTGCACAAGGTCACCATCATCCCCCGGGGAAGGGCCATGGGGAGCACCCATCAGCTCCCGGAAAGGGAGCGCTACCTCTGGCAGAAGGAGGATCTCCTGGATCGCCTGGCCATGACCCTGGGGGGACGGGCCGCAGAGTCCCTGGTCTTCGAGACCGCCACCTCCGGGGCGGAGGACGACCTGGAAAAGGCCACCAAGCTGGCCCGGAGAATGGTCCTCCGATGGGGGATGAGCGAGGGGCTGGGCCTCTTCAGCTCCGAGGCCAGGGAGGGGGAGGTCTTCCTGGGCGAAGAGATGGCTCGAGAGAGGGACCACAGTGAGGAGACTGCCCGGAAGGCCGACGAGGAGGTCCGCAAGATCCTCCAGGAAGCCTGGACCCGGGCCAGGGAGACGCTGGAATCGAACCGGGAAGCCCTGGACCGTGTGGCGGAAATGCTCCTGGAAAAGGAGGAGATCTCCGGCCAGGAAGTCATGGAGCTGCTGGGCGACGCCGATTGACGCTGCAGCATCACCCTCCTGGCGTCTCCACGTTGGAGTCTCCACCCTCCCTTGCCAGGAAGAGGGTCTGAGTGGGATAGGCAAACTCGATGCCCTCGGCCTCGAAACGCTCGTGGATCTTCAGATTGATGGCTTCCTGACAGTCCATGTAGAGGTTGTAGTCCGGCGCCAGGACATAGTAGACGGTTTCGAAATTCAGGGAAAAGTCGCCGTAGGACTGGAAGTGTGATCGATCGAAGCGGACCGTGTCTTCTCCCAGGGCTTCCACGGCCTTCCGGACGATGTCGGGAATCAGCTCGAGCTTTTCCCGGGGTGTCTGATAGGTGACCCCCAGCTTGAAGACCACCCGCCGCTCATACATGCGCCCATAGTTCCGGATGCGGCTGTTCAGCAGGTCGGCGTTGGAGAAGACCAACTGCTCCCCGGAGAGGCTGCGGACCCGTGTGGTCTTCAGGCCGATCCGCTCCACGGATCCCAGGTGGTCTCCCACGATCAGGAAGTCCCCCAGGACGAAGGGCTTGTCCAGGACGATGGAGAGGGAGGCGAAGAGGTCCCCCAGGATGCTCTGGGCCGCCAGGGCCACCGCGATGCCCCCGATCCCCAGGCCGGCCACGAGAGCCGTCACGTCCACCCCCAGATTCTCCAGCGAGAGGAGAAGGACCACGGACCAGAGGGCCAACTTGGCCAGAATGGAGAGGACGCTCATGGACATGACGGCCGAGGCGTCTTCCTGGGCCCTGCGCTCCTCGTAGCTCGCCATCCAGGCCGTGACGCCCGTGCTGAGCCAGAACCCTGCCTGAAGGAAAAGGGCGATGGCCGCGACGCTGGCCAGGGCTCCCAGCACGCCCTCCGGCAGGGAGAGGGGAATGGCCCCCAGGAAGATGGCGAAGATGAGGAGCGTCCAGCCTCTGGTCTTCTGGAGGGACGTGCTGATGATGTCGTCCCAATCCGTCTCGGTGCTGGGAGCGAGCCGGGCCAACCGGCTCAAAAGAACCCGAGCCGTGACGCGGAGGACCAGGTAGGCCAGAAGGGTAACGCCCAGGGCGATGGCCCAGCTCTGGAGGGTGTTCTCGAGAAAGGTAGTCTGAAGGAAACTCATAGGGTCCAGGGGGCTTGAGGAGCGATCTCAGCAGGGCGTGAGGAGCAGTGTCAGCGGTTACACCGGCTCCCGGGACGGGGTCCGAAGGGGATCAGGCACGGTTTCCTCCTGTCTCCCCCTCCCCGGCTTCCTGGCCGCCCTTTCCTTTTTTCCCTTCTCCTCTATTTTCCTCCTCCTCAGCACCCTCTTCCCTCACCCGGACGGTCTCGGCACGGTAGGCATAGCTCTCCGGATGGATCTCCCTCCCCCCATGGCGTGCCCAGACCTGGGTGAACTCTGCTCCGATGAAGAAGACCTGGGCGGAGAAATACACCCACATGAGGAGGAGGAAGACGGACCCCGCCGCTCCGTACATGGAGGCCCTGGCGCTGTTGGCCAGGAATGCGGAGAGGCCGAACTTGCCCAGATAGAGGAGGACCGCCGTGGCCAGGGATCCCATCCAGACGTCCCGCCATGAGATCTTCACGTCGGGAAGAATCTGAAAGGTGACGGCCACCAGGAGCCAGAGGAGCACGACGGTGGTGATGAGCTCCGCCAGCTTCACAAACGGGAGAATGGACTCGATGGGGTCCAGGAGAGGCCCCACCCAGGACAGGATGGTGCTCACCAGGACCGACACCACCATGAGAAGCCCCAGGGAAACCACCATGAAGAAGGCGGCCACCCTGGTGCGGATGATATTTCTGAGGACGTGGCTTCCGGCCTTGACCCCCCAGATACGGTTAAGCGCTCCCTGGAGATTGTTGAAGACGGCCGTGGCTCCGAAGAGCAGGATGGCGATGGTGAGAACGGCACCCAGGGATCCCAGATCGGGGCGGCTGGCCTCGGTCATGACGGTCTCGGCCATGCTCGCGGCCCCGTCTCCGGCCAGGAGCTGAACCTGCTCCAGAATCCAGCTTTCGGCGGGACCCGTGCCCACCAGCTTTCCGAAGACGGTGAGGCCCAGGACCAGAAGGGGGGCCAGGGAGATGAGGGAATAGTAGGCCAGAGAGGCGCCCCAGTGGATGACGTCATCCTCCAGGAATGCCTTCACCGTATCCTTGAGCAGACGCCAGAGGCTCATCATCGAATCCTCCCTATGGAGAAGTGCAGGTGCCACCGCCGCAGGGCTTCTTCCGGCACCGAGGCCACATCCTCCCCCCCGGCCAGGGCCCTGGCTACGGCCCCCGGGCTTCTCATATCCAGCAGGGTGGGATTCAACTTATAGCCCAGGTCCAGCTGCAGGGGGCCTACCGGAGTGGAAAAGGAGACACCCAGGCCGGTCCCGAACCGGGGTCGATTCCGAAGCTGGTCGGGAACCAGCGGCTCCGCCGTGGGGAGGAACCTCCCGTCGGGGGTCCACACCCGCCCGCCATCCAGGAACAGGTGGGCACCGTGGGGCCATCCCAGCCCCGGGAAGGGGAATTCCAGCTGAAGGGATCCCGTCCAACGGGCCAGCCCCCCCAGGGGGATGTAGCGCCCGGCCCGGACGGCATCATCACCCTCGTCCCCGGAGGTCAATCGAAAGTCCGGGAGCTTGGGCCCCAGAAGCTCGTTGGCCCATCCCCGAACGTCCCGGGCCCCACCGGCGGTGAGGGTGGCGTCCCTGAGCTTCAGGTAGACCTCCAGCCGGTCCGAGCCGTCGGGTGCAGGGACCGAGACACCGTAGGGAAAGACCCGACCGAACCCCACCCGGGCCGCCATGCGGAGCCAGGGAAGAACGAGTCGGCCCACGGATCCCTCCGTCACCACTTTCCCGTATTCCACCATGGAGAGGCCCGGGGGACCGGCGATCTCGCCCGTGCCCTGCACGCTCCAATCCCAGGCCTCGGGGCCCGGGGCCCCATGAGGACCCCACCGGGCCGAAAGGGCCAGGCTGCTGGTCCTCCGGTCCAGGTTCAGGGTGTCCAGGCTCCGGAGCACGTCCACCAGATCCTGGTCCTGGCCGATGGTCCCCCCGGGCCGGGAGTCCAGGATGTCGCGATAGGTCAGGGCATACCTGAGGGTCACGTTCCGCCGGGCCCCCCGCTCGAAGAGGAGGGAGCTCTCCAGGCCCCCCTCCAGGGATCGATCCCGGATATCGTCCCGGAGCTCGGTGAAGGGCCGGACCATGGCCGCCACCTGTCGGTGGAAGAACCAGGGCTGGCGAAGGAGAACGGAGAGCCCGTACCGTTCCGCCCGGACCTCCTCCGGGCCCAGGAGGCCCGTTCGGGCCGTTCCGGAGATCTCCAGGATACGGGCTCCCCCGAGGAAGTTCCGGTGGCTCCAGGAGGCGTCGCCGGAAATGCCGGATCGTGTGGTGTATCCCACCTGCCCCGAGACGAGATGGGGCAGGCCGTCCTGCACCCGGATCCGAAGATCCACCAGGGAATCGCTCGGGATGCTGTCCTCGGCCGTGGCGGAGGCGAAGCGGACCATGTTCAGGCCCAGGAGCTCCCGTTCCCCCTCGGCCAGGGAGGCCTGGGAGAACCATTCTCCGGTTGTCAGGGGAACTTCCCTCAGGAGAACGGAATCCGAGAGGATGTCATTTCCTTCCATCGCCACCCGATCCACCCGGCTTCGGGAACCCGGGTCCACGGTCAACCGGAAATGGACCTCTTTCCCCTCCTCCGCCCGGCCCGACACCCGGGGAAAGGGGTAGCCCCGGTCCCTCAGCCAGTTTCCCACTTCGTCGTGGAGATGGATCATCAGGGAGGCGCTGAGCCGGGCGCCCTGGCTCTCTCTGAGGTCCGAAAGGAAGGCCGGCCACCGTGAGGCCAGGCGCTCCGGGAGAAGGTCTGAGAGTTCCTCCCCCTCCGGACCCGTTACGGAGATGGAATCCAGGATTCTCGGGGGGCCTTCACGGACCACGAAGGTGATGTCCACGGCATTGGGAACGGTGTCCAGAGAGACCCTGTACTCCACCTCCGCCTCCGGGAAACCGGCGTCCCGGTAGTACATCCCCAGTCGTGACCGGTCCCGGAGAAGCTCCGGGGGATGAAAGGACTGGAGCCGGGGCCTGGAAACCAGGGGGAGGAAGGCCACCCAACCCTGGATGCGGTGCCCCAGGCCGGGACCACGAAGTGCCAACTCCTCCTTCAGGCGGCTCTCCTCCAGGGTCCGGCCCTCCGGAAATTCGAATTCCACGGAGCTGACCACCGTCTCGGAGTTCACCAGGAAGAGGGGGGTCTGGGCCAGGAGGGACGCTGGAAAGAGTCCCGCGAGAAGGATGGGAAGGGCCAGGGGCAGGAAGTCCCGGATCCCCCCGTGCCATGGTCCGACTGTGGATCTCCGGGCCGTCTCCGGCGCCGGTCCCATCCCGCGCCCCCTACTCATAGGAAATCCTGGATCTGACGAAGAACTCCACGCCGCTCCGGCCCCCGGCCTGGAGGTTCAGGAGGAGCCACCGGATCGCCTGGAACTCCAACTCGATCTCCGGATCAGCCGCCCGCTCCGACGACTCTCCGGAGCCTCGCTGGAGGGAGATGGGTTGGCGGATGCCCAGGTAGAGCTCCGGAGAAACGTACCGGCCGGCCAGAAGGGTGACTCCATCCAGGCCATCGGTGGTGATCTCCACCACGTCCAACCCCACCTGCTCCCGGGCGTAGGCTTCCACGGCGCCGCTGAGGCTGCCCAGGGCCAGGGCCCCGCCCGTCTCGGTGAGCCCCCCCCCGCCACCTCCCATGCTCCGCCCGGCAGGACGGCCGACGGCCAGGTAGGAGACCATGTCCGAAGCCTCCAGAGGTGGAGAGGAGGAGAGATCGAGGCGCAGGTCCTCCGGGGTTCCGGTGATGTCCAGGGCGATGGTAACCTCCGGAGCCTGGGGATTGTCCCTGGAAGGAACCTCGTACTCGGCCCGGAGATCCAGCCGGGTGGCCATGGGGGCTCCCTGGAAGACCAGCTCTCCCTGGGTCAGGGAGAACCTCCGGCCGAATTGCTCCACGTAACTCCGCTCCGGAACGGCGGAAACCTGTCCCACCAGGCGAAGGGGATCTCCGGGAGCCTTCCGGACCGATAGATTCCCGCTGAACTGGACGGCCATCTCCGGATTGGTCCGCTGCCGGATCCAGGAATCCCTCATGAGGTCCACCTCCAACTCCAGGGAGGCATTCTGAAAAAGCCCGGGGGAGGTGTCGGGGGTGGAGGACGGCCTGCGATACCCGAAGACCCGGGCAAGCTCACGGTAGTCCTCCTCCGAGAGGGGAACGGTCTCCACACCCTGACTCGAGGTCAGGTCGTCCAGGTAGATGTCGGCCCGGCGGACCTCCACATCCCCGACCACCGAAGGCTGGAGGGACGTTCCCGATATCCGGAGATCCCCGGAAACCGCGGCGTCCACCCCCGACGACGCCATGGCCCGGAAGTCCCGGATTCGGATGCTCAGGTCATACTCGGGTTCCTTCAGGGACGCGATGGTCACGGTTCCGGAGCCGTTGAGAGATCCATCTCCGGAGCGCACCGTCAGGGTATCCAGGTGGATCAGGTCCTCCCGAAAACGGAGGCGGGCCTCTCCATTCCGGTAGCCTACCCCCAGGGCCGGAAGCCCTACGGCCACCTGGTGCAGGGCCAGATCCCCCACCAGGTACGGATCTCCGGGGGATCCCTGGAGCTGGAAGGAGCCGTGGGCCACGCCCCGGAGGCGACGAACCGTCTCCGGCGAAAGGAAGAGTCCCACCCAGGTCAGGGGGAGGGAGTCCACCCGTGCCTCCACCTCCATGGCCTCCCCGTCCAGGAGGCCCCGGGCGGTGTCCGAAAGGGAGAAGGAGAAGGGGATGGCTCCGTCGGCCCGGAATCCCCGGCCTTCGGCCATGTCGGCCCGGACCTCGAAGTCCAGGGATCGGTCCGCATAACCGGCCGACAGCTCCACGTGGGACGAATCGGTGTCCTCCGGATCCAGGTCGGCCTGAGCCTGTACCTCCATGTTCGGAGCTTCGGCGGTCCCCGTGAGGGCCAGAGACCCGGACACCTGGCCGAGGAGGCCGGGAACGCCCAGAAAATCCGTTATGGTTCCGAGGCGGAAGCGCTCCATCTCCACTGCCAGGCTCAGGGGTCCCGTGGATCCGATGCGGCCATGGACCCTGACGGTCTGGTCCCCGGCCTCCAGGATCAGGGAATCGATCTCGACCCCCCGGGAAAGGCTGATCCTGGCAGGCTGCATGAGCTTCCATTCATCCTCGTCGGCCCTGAACTCCAGCTCCTCCAACCGAACGGCGGAGGATCCCTGCACATCCTCCACCCGTGCGGAGAGCCGACCCTCCCGGTTCTCGTCGAGGATGGCCGAGGCGTTGAGGGAAAGTTCGGTTCCTTCCTCAACCAGATCCATCTCGGCGTCCAGGCTCTGGAGGGAGAAAGAGGCATTCTGAAACCGGTCCACACGAAGCTCTGCCGAACCCCGGGTCCAGCCTCCCTCACCGGTGCGGTGGACCTGGAATCCGGCCTCGACGCCCTGGATCTGGGTCTCATCCATGAGGAGGGCGTCGATCCTTCCCTCTCCCGAGAGGTCCAGTTCCCGGAAGGCTCCGGCGGCGGTGGCATTGAAGGCGGCTTCCCCTACGGCCAGGATCTGGGCGCCCAGCAGGCCGGCCAGCATGTCGGCCCGGTGGATGGCCCCCGTGAGGCGGATCTCTCCGTCCTGGCCCTGGCGGGGGGAAAGTGGCAGGGCGCCCCCCCCGGAGATGGAGGCCGCCGAAGACTCCAGCGCCAGGGTATCCAGCCGAAAGACGCCCTGGGCCATGGACGCATCCAGCCGGCCCGTTTCCAGGACCACCTCGTTCCACCGGGCCGAGTCCACCTCCATCCAGGCCCGGGCTTCCATGGAATCGGGTTGGATTCCCCGACCCTCCAGATGAAATCTGGTGGCGAAGGAACCGGCAGACTCCTGCCACCGGTCAAGGGTCCCTTCCGCCCGGTAGGTGGGGATGGAGTCCCCCAACCCCGCATCGGCTTCCAGCTTCAGGACCGCCCCACCGGATTCCAGCCCCAGACGGGCCAGAACCCTCCCGTTCCGGATCTCGGCGTCCAGGGTGGAGGAGGTCAGGGGCCGGCCCGCCACCCGGGAGGAGTCCAGGCTCCACTCCGCCCGGCCCGTCATTTCCGGTACGGTCACGCCCCGCACTTCTCCGCTGAACGTCCCGGTGATCCTGGTCATCCCCGGATCACCGCCTCCGAGGGCTCCCAGGTCCAGGGCTCTGAAGCGGAGCTCCGGGACGGCAACGTGAAACGCCGGCGGCCAGGCGTCCACCCGTAGCTCCCCCTGCGCCCCTCCTTCGGCGGTGGCCAGCTCCAGGGTCATGGCTCCTCCGTCGGAGTCCGCCCTGGCTTCCACGGTTCCACTCCGGATGGTCTCGGTCCCCACCCGCGAGGAATCCACCTGGAGCGCTCCCTCCGCCCACCAGCCTCCATCCGCCAGCCGACCCTCTCCCCTGAGGAGCCCCGCCAGCCGACTGGAGGGCACGCCGGTGGAATCCGAGGCCCCGACGAAGGTTCGGATGTCCAGCTCCGCAAACCGGAGGGAATCCAGCCCGAACCCGGTTCCCTCCGGATCAGGGTTCACGGTTCCGGCCATGTGGATCCGGCCCGAGTCCGGGAAGCGGGCCCCGGCCCGGACACGGACCGTCCCGTCCCGGGCCTCCAGCTGCATGCGGAGTGAGTCCAGGGGGACGCCCCCCAGCCGGGCATCCCCTACCGAAAGGTCCGCCGAAGCCCGAAGCTCCGGAAGGGCGGCGAGACTCCCCTGTCCCTCCGCCTCCACGGTCCCGCCTCCCACCCTGCCCACCACGGTGAACCGAGCCTCTCCCTCCTCCACAGTCCCCTCCACGGCCAGTCCCTCCGCCAGCCCCTGGGCCAGGGTTCCCGACTCCATCCGGATTCCCACCCGGGCCCGGAGTCCCTCCAGGGAGGTCCCCTCTCCGGCCCCGTGGAAGGCCAGGGTGACGCCTGTGGAATCGACGGTGGGCAGAGGCGGCGCCCCGGCCGAGGGATCCCAGGATCCCTGGCCTTCCACCTGCCAGGCCAGAGGATCCCGGAACGTCATGCCGGCCGTTCCCGCCACCCTCACCCCACGGGTCCGTCCGGACCATTCTCCCTGCCATGGCCCCGAAAGGGAGTCGGCCCGGGCTTCCAGCGTCAAATCCACCAGCCGGGAGCCTTCCCCCGCTCCCCAGGTCATCAGGTCCAACTCCTCCACCCTCAGGAAAAGGGTGGACTCCCCGCCGCTGCCTTCACGGCTCAGCCTTCCCCGGAGCTCCGCGGTGGCGGACCCGGAGCTCCGAGCCTGGAAATCCACCGCCAGGGCCCCATCCTCGGTACCGGCGTGGCCCCGGGCCTGGATACGGATGGAATCCGGGAGGGCGGCCGGAAGAAAGGGCCGGAGATCCCGGAGGTGGAGGGGACGGGCCACCAGGTCCAACTCCATCCCCTCCGTCGGCGGCCATGGTACGCCCAATGGGATTCGGCCCCGAGCCTCCAGATGGCTCTCGGATGTTTCCAGGAGAAGGGTGTCCAGTTCAATCCGGTCCATCTGAAAGGCCCCCACGGCCAGGACGCGACCCTCCGCATCGGATTCCCCCATGGGCCGGACACGACCCCGGAGGGAGTCCACGTCCACCTGAATCCCGGGGCCGATACGGAGGTCCCGGGCCAGGAGGATCGCCCTGTCCAGGATCCAGGGCTCCTCCGAGCCGGTGGTATCCGGAGGGACCCTGGAAGTCTCCATCCGGAGCTCGGCCCGGCGGAGGCCGACGCTCTGAGCCCGGACCGTCCATCCCGGTCCTTCCTCCGAATCCGGCTCCTCAGGCTCCGTGGACGCGGTGTCCTCCCCCGCCAGGCGCACCAGGACCCGGACCCCGTCTCCCTCCACCCGGGTCAGGGATACGTTTCTGCGGAGGAGGGAAAGAAGACGGTAGTCCACGGAAAGGGTGTCGGCCCTGACCTCCCAGCCCGGGGCCCCATGGTCCGCTCCCGACCCTCCACCCTCGGTGAAGGAGGAGACCCGGAGATCCGTCACCCTGAGACCCAGGATCCAGCTTCCGGTGACCTCATCCACAGAGAGGGCCAACCCGGGAGAGGAAATGACGCCGGCCACCCTTCGACCCACCATGGAGGACACGGCATCGATCTGTAGAAGGAGAACCAGGCCGACGAGGAGGGCGCCGCCGGAGGCGGCGATCCACCCCGCCGGCCTCAAAAGGCGGGAGAAGAGGGAATCGGGTCCGGCGGTCTCGGTGGCGTTCGGTGGACGTCTCCGTTGGCGTTCGAAAGGATAAGGAGGGCGGTCCCGAGCCAGGCGGGACGCCCTCCTGAAATATAATCCCAAGGGGCAGAAAGGGTCCGAACACGACTCCCCTTCCGCCCGGAGTCGAACCGCCCGGGCCCGAGCCTCAGGCGGCGCTGATTCCCACCAGCTCCGGATCCCCCTCTTCCTCCTGGAAGAAGAAGGTGTCGCCGAAAGCGGGACGGAGCTGGTTCAACCAGGTGGCTCTGGCATCGTACTTGGCGAAGAAGGGCCTGCGTACCCACTCCTTCTTCCGTCCCTGGAGCATGTCCATGACCAGCACCTTCTCCCCCCGGACCTGGCTGATGCCCAGAATCCGGACCTTTCCGGGAAAGGCCGACATGGAGGGGCCTCTCACGGTCCTGGCCAGCCCCGATACCTGCCGATAGGCATCCCGATAGATCTCGTAGACCCGGACCAGAGGAAGCTCGAAGTAGTTTCGGGCTCCCGTGTCCCGCTCCACAAACATGTAATAGGGGATGATTCCCAGCTTCACCTGGTCCCTCCAGAGTTGCGCCCAGGTATCCGCGTCGTCGTTCACGTGCCTGATGCAGGGCGCCTGTGCCCGGATCTCGGCACCGGTGCTCCGGATGCGCCGGACGGCTTCCCGGGCCACCTCGGTGGAAAGCTCCACGGGATGACTGTAATGACCCATGATGGCCACATGCCGTCCGCTGGACACGATTTCCTCCAGCAGGCGGAGAAGGTCGTCGGCATCCGGGTCCGTGACGAACCGTTGGGGCCAGTAGGCCAGGGATTTGGATCCGATGCGGATGTTCTGGACGTGCTCCAGCTCCGGAGAAAGCAGGGGCTCCACGTACTTTCTGAGGACGCGGGTCTTCATGATGAGGGGATCGCCTCCGGTGATGAGGACATCGCTCACCTCGGGATGAACGGCCAGATAGGCCGTCAGGTCCTCCGCCTCCCGGGCCTGAAACTGCATCTCGGGAAGGTCCACGAACTGGGCCCAGCGGAAACAATAGGAACAGTAGGCGTGACAGGTCTGGCCACCGGAGGGGAAGAAGAGGACCGTCTCGTCATACTTGTGCTGGAGGCCCGGCAACGGCCGTCCGTCCAGCCTGGGAACGTTGTGTGTCAGCTGGCCGGCCGGATGGGGGTTCAGGGAAAAACGGATCTCCCGGACCGTAGCCTCCAGTCCCGCTTCGTCTTTTCGGCCGATGAGGCCCCGGACCCGCCGGTACACCTCGGGGTCCAGCATTCCCCGCTGCGGGAAGGTGAGCTGGAACATGGGGTCGTCCGGCACCCGGTCCCAATCGATGAGCTCCTCCACCACGTATTCGTTGGATCTGAAAGGAAGGATCCGGGAAACGACCCGAACGGCTTCCCGGACCTCCGGTTGAAGCCGCTTCCAGAAAGGAGATTTCTCCATGTTGCGGGAGGTGACGGGCCGAAAGCGACGACGACCGTCCTCCCGCTGCGTTGGGGAATGCATGTTGACCTCCAGGACCGAGATGTTGGCTCCGCCTCGGCTCCGGGAGGCCTTGACCTTCTACCGGACCTGGCGGGGCGAGCTCGTGGCGTACATGAAAGGGCGCCCTGCGCTCCAGTGCAGTGATGGGCCCACTTGGATGGACGGGAACAGATCCCCGCCCGCATCGACTTCTAACGGCAACCTAATACCTGAGCCTTCTTTTCGCGAGGGACCCCGTCTGCCTGAGACGAGCCTAAAGGCATACAGCAAAAGATGTTAGCTGTCGTAAACCTGCGTCGATCCGCCCCTCGAGCGAATCCTGAGGCCGCAAAATCACAACTCAACCTCTACCCTGGTTCTACACCGGGATAAATGGCAAGGATCCCGGGGAACCGGCTATCGTTCGACCAACGATGATCACGCATCTCAACTACGAAGAAGACTCAGCCACGAAGAAGAAGGGATGGAAATGTCGGAATCACCGGATTTGAAGGACATTCCCCCACTCTCGGACCTTACCGACGAGGAGCTCGTGGACGCCCACCGGAAAGAGCGTCCCGGAGCGTTTCGTGAGCTTTATGGCCGATACCAGGGACGTCTATCTCATTTCATCAGGAAGCGGACCGGAGCTTCGGAGAGGGTTCAGGATCTCCTCCAGGAAACCTGGGTGAGGGTAGCCCGGCATCTTCACCGGTTCGACACGGACCGGAGATTCTCCACCTGGGTCTACACCATCACGGCCAACCTGTGCAAGAACGAGCTCCGGAATCGGTCCCGCAGCCGCATGGTATCCATGGGCACGCTGGAAGCTCGAAGGGACACGGAGCGGGGACCCATTCAGTTCGAGGATCTGAGCTTTTTGCCGGATCGGCTCTACGAAAAGCGTGAGACCCGGGCCCTGGTGGAGCAGACGGTCAGGGCTCTTCCCCAACATCACCGGGAGGTCTTCCAGCTTCGGGAGATCAAGGGTCGAAGCTACCAGAACGTGGCCGACACCCTGGGCATTCGTTTGGGGACGGTGAAGAGCCGGCTCCACCGGGCCCGCACGGAGTTCGCTCAGCGCATCGCTCCCCTGGTGGACGCCGAGCTTCCGGCCTTCCGGGAATCACAGCCCCGGGAATGAGGGTCTTGCGGGGAGGGTCATCCGGAAGGGCGGCCCATATCCATCGGGATCTCTATCGGCTTCATACTCCGGGATGAATGGAGAAGGACCGATGTGGATCCCTACCTTTCAGGTTCGTTTCACCATGACACAAACTCCAGGAAAGAGAGAGCATGATGTCTGTTGCCAAGGTCATTGAGATCACTGCCCGATCCGAAACATCCTTCGAGGATGCCGTCAAGGTAGGCATCGAGAGAGCCGGGAAGACGGTGGACAACATCCAGGGCGCCTGGGTCAAGGAGATGAAGGCGGACGTGAAGGATGGAAAGATCTCGGCCTACCGCGTCGATATGAAGGTGACCTTCATTCTGTCCGATTAGGGACCCTTTCCTCTTCCGGACTCCAGGATCCGATCCAGGCCCTCCTGGGCAGCCCGGTACCCTTCCTTTACCAGAGCCGGAATGTCTTCCATCTCGGATCGGCTCCAGGACGAGGTATCCGGGGTGATGAGGACATCCACCTCTCCCTGCCGTTCCCGGGCAGCATTGGCCAGCGTCATGTCCAGGGCGTTTCCCAGGAGCTCCGGAAGGGTCCGGGGGCGGTGGGGCCTCGGACAGGCTCCTACTCCACCACCACCCACCCCACCTCTTCAAGGACATCCAGGTATCCCGACACCTGCTCCAGGGTGAGGGGCTCCCCGGTCCAGGCCGCCACCCGGTCCCGGATCTCCGCCACCGAACGCCCCCCATTGACGAAGTTCAGGATCTGCGTGGTCTGTTCTCGGCTGAGCCCCAGGGCGTCCACGGCTTCGGGGTGGGCCTCCAGGTAGGCTTCCATTCGGTCGTGGCGAGCAAGGTAGAACTCCCGGCCGCGAATCCCGGGAGCCAGCCTCGGAGTCCGTTGCCGGGCCTCTTCCCTGGCGGGAGACGGCTCCGGAGGCCGGGCCGGAGCTCCGTGGGCCACCGAAGCCTGATGGACGAGCTGGTCCAGGGCGTCACCATAGGCCTCCCAGACCCGGGCTTCCCGGTCCACCATCACCCGGGCTCCAGGGCTTCCGGTAAAGACCTCCCGGATGGAGAGAACAGCCTCCAGCTCGCGGGCGACCGCAGACTCCACCACGTTCCGGGCCCGGGCCAGCCCGTCCCGGGAGCCGTCCTCTTCCAGGAGCGCGAGGGCCCGGGGGATCCCCCGCTCCGCCACCCGGGTGTAACCGAACCCGGAAACGGCGTCCAGGAGGTCCGGGAGCATCTCGTCTTCCAGATTTGCCGAAACCCACGCGGTGGTGGCGCCGATGAAGGCGACCCTCCGCATCTCTGTGGGATCACCGTTCTCCGGGAGGTCCTTGTCGGCGTGATACCACTGGTCCGGCCAGGTAAAGAACTCGATGCCGGGGACCCCTACGGACGGGTTGTTGAAGACGATGTGGTCGCTCCCGCCGGTGGCCTCGTGGATGAAAAAGCGGAAGGCGTCCCGTGTCCCGTCCTTTTCCCAGAGAGGCCTGGGGAAGTACTGGCCGCCGGGCCTGCCCCTCGGGGAGTCGGGAAGGTAGACGATGTCATTGGTGCGCCAGACGTAGTTCAGGACCGAGGCCGCCAGGCCGTCATAAAAGGACGGGAGGTGTGGAGGGGTTTCGCTCATGGTGAACAGGCTGTTGTTCTTCCGCAAGGCCTCGCTCACCATGTCCATGTTGATATTGATGGCCAGGCGATCCACCAATCCGGGATCCCGCCGGAGGAATTCGTACGTGCCGCTGATCTCGTTGGGCCAGATGAAGTGGATGGTCCGGCGGGGCCGGGGAAGCCTTCCATCCCGGATGAGCTCCTGGAGGGCACGGAGGATCTCCAGCTGGATGGCGGGGCCACCCATGTTGTCATTGGCGCCCCGCTTGGTGTACCCCTCGAAAAGATGGGCGGTGAAGACCACCCCCGGGAGGTCCGGCTCCGTGCCGGGAATCCAGGCGTAGACGGTCTCGTATCGGTCCGGAAACTCCTCCACTACGGCCCGGGCACGGACCTGGAGATCGACCCCGGACTGGACGTCTTCCAGGAGCTCGGACCATTGCCGCCAGGAGATGGTCATGCCCAGAGCCAGGTTCTGCCCCTGGGCATAGCTTCCCCGGGAATAGACCACCTGGTCCGGATCCAGATACCGGTCCCGGGCGTTGAAGCTGACGACGGCCTGAACCCCGGCCCTGTCCAGAAGCTCGAAGAGAGGACCTCGGGGATGGCTCCACATGAGGGCCACGGCACCCCGGAACTGTTCCGGCTCCGTGGAGATGGCCATCTCCAGCATGGGAAGCTGGTCCTCGGGAATCCGGGGCACATAGACCAGGGACCCCTCGACTTCCCCCGTCCGGGATCCGCTGGCCACCAGGGCCGGATCGCCTGGAATCCGGGCCACCCGCCGGCCCTCCACCCAGAGATCTCCCTCCAGGGGATACTGGAAGGTGCCGGAGGTCTCGTACCGATCCATGCGGACGGTCTCGATGCCGTAGGCCCGGGCCATCCGGAGGAGCTCCCGGGATTCGTAGAAGTCGGTCTCTCCCGTCAATTCTCCCGGCTCCCGGATCCAGGGCGCCCCGGCCAGCCTGACCATGTTGTTGAAGGCGTCCTGTCCGCTGATCTCGTTGGCCAGGAGGAGGAGAACCTCCTCCGGCAGCGGTGTCCGCAGGGGATCGGCATCCTGGCCGGAGATGCCGCCGGAATGGGCCATGGGGAAGAGAGCCGTCAAGAAAAGCGCGAAGACGGGGGGGACACACTTGGTCACGGAAGGCATGGGGTGCTCCTGCCCTTTCTTCAGTCGTGATGGTTCGCCGGCTTCCCGCCGCGTTTGCAAACCTCGAAATCGAAGCCGGCGGCCCACCCCGCGCAAGGGAACATCACCACGAAGCCGTGACCGGGGCTTGACCGCCCCGGACCCAGCCCGTAATTCAGCCTGAGTTCCATGACTCCTTCAGGCGCCTGCCTCGTTTCTCATGGATTCGTCTCCCCTTCTCCCAGAGGTATCCGACATGCGGACGGTCTCAGCTTCAAGGGTCCACGGACGGGCCTTCTTTCTGACTCTCCTGTTCCTTCTCGTGGCCCGGCCTCCCCTTCAGGCCCAGGACGTGGTTCTCACCGTCGGGACCCCCGCCGACGTGGGCATGTCTTCAGCAATCCTGGACGGGGCCGTGCAGCTCTACCGGGACGCCGTGGATTCCGGAGATCTGGTCGGAGCGGTGCTGCTGGTGGCGAAAGACGGCAAGGTGGTCCTTCACGAGGCCCTGGGCTGGCGTCACAAGGGGCGGGGGCTACCCATGGAAACGAATACCATGCTCCGAATGGCCTCCAACACCAAGCCTCCCGTGGCCACGGGCATCAGCATTCTGGTGGAGGAAGGAAAGCTCGGCTATGAGGATCCGGTCAGGGAGCATATCCCTTCCTTCGACAACTACAGAGCCGGCTTCATCCAGATCAAGCACCTCCTGACGCATACCAGCGGATTCCGCATCAACTCCCTCTTTCTCATGCCCTACATGGAGCCGTCCCCGGAGCATCCTGAAGCCCCGACCCTCCAACTGGAGGCCGCCCGCTTCGGTGAAGTGGGAGCCGAAGTCCTCCCGGGGACCTCCTACTCGTACTCGAATCCCGGCTATAACACCCTGGGGGCCCTCATCGAGATGGCCTCGGGTCAGCCACTGGAAGAGTTCCTGGATCAACGGATCTATTCCCCCCTGGGAATGGACGACTCCTATCACCACGAGGTGGCGGAGAAGCTGGACGGAAAGCTGGAACGCATGGGGGCCGTCCACTACGAGCGGGACAGCACCACCGGAGAGTGGATCCCGGACTGGGAACCAGGAGATCCGCCCCAGGTGCCGTTCGTCCGGGCCTCCGGCGGCATGATCAGCACCGCCATGGATTACGCTGTCTTCTGCCAGATGTACCTGAACGGAGGCGTCTATGATGGCGTCCGGATCATCTCGGAAGAAACGGTGAAGACCATGACCAGCCCGTTCTTCCTGGCCGGCGGCGGGGCCGAGCCCGACCGGGGCGTCCGCATCGACTACGGATACGGATGGCGGGTGGACCAGGACGGGACCTTTTCCCACACCGGATCCGACGGCACCGGGGCCTGGGTGGACCCGAACCACGACCTCATCGTCCTGGTCTTCACCCAGACGCCCGGAGGACGGAATCCCAGAGGCAAGTTCGTGGAGCTGGTCCGGTCGGCCATCATGGACTGAGGCGGGGCCGG
>CAZSDD010000048.1:0-23042 GCA_964605505.1 uncultured Gemmatimonadaceae bacterium
GGACCCGGATCTGGTGGGTCCGACCCGTCTTGAGGGAAACGTCCAGGAGCTCCGATGCCATCCAACGCTCCCGGATCCGGATCCGGGTCACGGCTCTCCGTCCCCCTTCCACCACGGCCATTCGCCTCCGGTCCCGGGGATCCCTCCCTATGGGCCTATCCACCGTCACCGGAGACTCGGCCAGATGCCCCCAGGAAACGGCCTGATAGATACGACGAACTTCACGCCTTCGAATGGCGTTGGAAAGGGCGACATGGGCTTCGTCTCCCTTGGCCACCACCATGAGGCCGCTGGTGTCCCGGTCCAGGCGATGGACGATGCCGGGCCGGAGCTTCCCCCCGATTCCCGACAGATCCTCGATATGGAAGAGCAGCGCGTTCACCAGCGTCCCGTCAGGATGTCCCGGTGCCGGGTGAACCACCAGACCTGCCGGCTTGTTCACAACCAGGAGGGCCTCGTCTTCGTACAGCACATCCAGCGGAATCTTCTGACTCCGGGCCTCCAGGGGCCGGAGCGGAGGAACGTCCAGCTCCACCATCTGCCCCACTTCCAGGGGTTGGGATTTCTTGGGGAGCTTTCCATCCACCCGGACCCGCCCTTCCTGGATGAGAGCCACGACCCGGGATCGAGAAAGGCCCAGGTGCTCCGCAAGATATCGGTCCAGACGGTCGGGCCCGCCCTCCTTCACCCGGAGGTGATGCCTGGTACCAGGGTCTATGGACGTGGTTTCCTCCTCTTGTCAGCCATCGCCTGAATGCCTCAAATCCATCACTCCTTCATTCTGGAAAGCGCGATTTGACCGGAGACACCATCCAGGTCCACATCCCTGGAGGCCTGGAATCCCGCCAGGGACTCCTCACGGTCCCTCACGATGCAGGACACGGCCAGTGTCTCTCCAGTAATGAAGTCCCGGAAGGATTCGGCGGCCTCCATGAGCTCCCCGGGGCCGGCGATTCCCAGGTGGATCCGATGGGTGATTTCCAATCCCGCATCCTTCCGGAGACGCTGGATTCGGTTCACCAGCTCCCTGGCCAGCCCCTCGTTCTTCAGGGCAGGCGTGAGAGTCGGGTCCAGGGCAACGGTAAACCCGCCCTCTGCCCGAACCACCAGATCCCCCTGCGCTTCCTCCACCACCTCCAGGTCATTTTCCAGCAGCGTATGGGACTCTCCCGCCAGTCGGATCTCCACAGGCTCTCCGTTCCGGTAGGACAGAAGTGCCTCCGGAGAAAGTTCTCGAATGGCCTGGGCAGCAGCTTCCGTGGATTGCTGGAAGCGGGGGCCCAGGGTTCTGTAGTTGGGACGAGCCACCAGATTGACCAATCCCTCACTGGAGCCCAGAAAGTCCACTTCCTTCACATTGAGCTCATCCTGCAGGAGCACCAACAGCTCCCCTTCCAGGGACCGATTTCCGGGAGTCACGGCGAACATCTTTCCCAGGGGCTGCCGGACCCGGATCTGCACCTCTTCCCGGGCCGCCCTCCCCAGGGAGACAAGGCTCCGGACACTATGCATTCCCTCCTCCAGCTCCCGGTCCACCGAGGCCTGTCGGAACTGTGGGAAGGACGCCAGGTGAACGCTCTCCCCGACCAGAGCCCGATAGAGCCAGTCCGCCGTCATGGGAGTGACGGGCGCCACCAGGCGGAAAACCGTCTCCATGGTCTCCCAGAGGGTCCGAAAGGCCGAACGGGCGTCGTGGGAGTCGGCATTCCCCCAGAATCTGGACCGGGATCTCCTGACATACCAGTTGGAGAGGTCCTGATTGATGAACTCCCCCAGCTGACGGTAGGCCCGGGTCACCTGAAAGACCTCCAACTCCCTCTCCACGTGGGCCACCAGGGAGCCCAGCCTGGAAAGAACCCACCGGTCGATGAGGGGACGATCTCGAGCCTCAGGGTCGTCCTCCCTGGGCTCCCAGTCCTCGGCCCGGGCGTACTGGGAGAAAAACTTGTAGGTGTTGAAGAGAGTGTCGAAATACTTCCGGGAGCTCTCCCGCACTCCCTCGGGATCGTACCGCTTGGAGGCCCCGGGCTGACTCACCGTCACGAGATACCATCGGAGGGCATCGGCACCGTGGGTGCTCAGGGCATCCCAGGGATCCACGGCATTCCCCTTGGACTTGGACATCTTCTGACCGTCCTCGTCCAGGATGAGGCCGTTCACCATGACGTTCCGGTAGGGGGATCCCCTTCCCAGCATGGTGGAGATGGCCAGAAGCGAATAGAACCACCCCCGGGTCTGATCCAGCGCCTCGCAGATGAAATCCGCAGGGAAGTGTCGCTCGAATTCCCCCTGGTTTTCGAAAGGATAATGCCACTGAGCATACGGCATGGCCCCGGAGTCGAACCAGACATCCACCACGCCGGGGGTCCGCCGCATGGTCCCATCACACCTGGAGCAGGCCCAGGTCACCTCATCGATGAAAGGCCGGTGGGGATCGAATTCCGCCGGCAACCCCCCTGCCCTCTCTCCCAGTTCTTCCAGACCTCCTATCCATTCCACGTGGTCCGGATTCTCTTCACACACCCAGGCCGGCAGCGGCGTACCCCAGTATCGGTCCCTCGACAGAGCCCAGTCCACGTTGTTCGCCAGCCACTCTCCGAACCGCTTCTCTCCCACTTCCGGTGGAATCCAGCCCACGCCTCGGTTCTCCGCCAGCATCTCATCCCGGAGGGTGGAGGTCGCGGCGAACCAGGAGTCCCTGGCCATGTAGATCAGGGGGGAATCGCAGCGCCAGCAGTGAGGATAGCTGTGGACCTGGGTACCATGGGCGTGAAGATGTCCGACCTTCTCCAACTCTTCCACCAGGAGAGGATCCGCATCCTTGACGAACCTGCCTCCCACCAGGGGAATTTCCCGGGCGAACCTCCCGGCGTCATCTACCGGCCGGAGCATGACAAGGCCGTGACGCTGCCCCGCCGAGTAGTCGTCGGATCCGAAAGCCGGTGCCATGTGGACGATTCCGGTACCCTCCTCGGCGCTGACGAAGTCCTCCAGGACCACAGTCCAGCTGTTCCCCGTGTCCTCCGGAAGCGGCACCAGCTCCAGGGGCCGCCGGTAACGCCGACCCTCCAAGTCCTGGGCGGAATAATGCCGGAGGATCTCCACTCCTTCGCCCAGGACGTCCTCGGCCAGGGCCTCAGCCAGAATCACACGCCGGTCTCCGGCCCGGGCCTCCACGTAGCGGAGATGGGGATGGATGGCCAACCCCACGTTGGAGGGTACCGTCCATGGAGTCGTGGTCCAGACCAGGAAGGCCCGGCCCTCCGGATCGGGGCTTCCGTCCTCCCGGAGAAGGGGACAGAGGAAGTGGAGAGAAGCATCCTCGATCTCCTTGTAGCCCTGGGCAACTTCGTGGGAGGAGAGGGCGGTGCCGCACCGTGGGCAGTAGGGAACGCTCTTGTACCCGCGGTACAGAAGGCCCTTTCGGGCCAACTCCTTCAGGATCCACCACACCGACTCCATGTACTCGGTGTGGAAGGTCACGTAGGGTCGGGAGTAGTCCAGCCAGTACCCTATGCGCTCCGAGAGCCTCTCCCAATCCTCCTTGTAGGTGAATACCGAGTCCCTGCAGACCTCGTTGAATTTGGCGATTCCCAGGCTTTCGATCTCCGGCTTTCCGCTGATTCCCAGCTTCCGCTCCGCCTCGATTTCCACCGGAAGCCCGTGGGTGTCCCATCCCGCAATCCGGGTGACGTTATGCCCCTTCATGGACCTGTGGCGGCAAACCAGGTCTTTCAGGGTGCGGCTGATGATGTGATGGAGGCCGGGCTTTCCATTGGCCGTGGGCGGCCCCTCGTAGAAGACGAAGGGCGTACCCCGGGCAGTGGCTTCCAGGGTCCTCCGGAAGAGGTCTTCCTGCCGCCATGTTTCCAGCGTCTCTTCTTCCAGGTCCAGCAGGGTATCGGGTAGCTCCGGGTAGCTCATCTGGCTGTCTGGTCAATTTCGGTTCAGGTTCGAGGGCACCGGATGCCTTCCGGAAACCCAATGTGCATGCGGCTCAGAGCCGGGAAACCACGTCCCGGATCAGGGCAGTGAGCCTCGGCTGAGCCTGCGTGGCGATTTCGATGGTCCGGGACGGATCCAGGGCCTCCGGCCCGTCAGACAGGCGTTCATCGCCGATCATGCCAAGGCCCAGCACTCGCATGTCCATGTGTCGGGCCACGATGACCTCGGGCACAATGGACTTCCCCACCACGTCCGCGCCCATCCGGCGGAGCATCCTGCACTCGGCCCGGGTCTCGCCGCCGGGCCCCATAAGAGCCGCATAGATCCCCCGGTTCAACCAGACACCGGCCTCAAGGGCGGCGGCTTTCGCTGTCTCCCGGAGACCCCGGTCATAGGGCTCCGACATGTCCGGGAAGCGGGGGCCCAACTCCTCCGGGTTGTCTCCAACCAGGGGATTGTCCCCCAGAAGGTTGATGTGGTCTTCCAGGAGGACCAACTCGCCGGCCCGCCAGAGGGGATTCAATCCTCCCCAGACGCCGGAAGCAACCAGGACCTCTGCCCCCAGGAGCCTCAGGACCCGCACTGGAAAGGTCTCCTCTTGAAGGGAAGATCCCGGGTGGCGGTGAGATGGTCCTTCCATGACCGCCACAGGAGTCCCGGCCAGTTTCCCCAGGCTCAGACGGCCTCCACGGGTTCCCGGAATGGAACGGGGGAAATGCGGAATCTCCTGGTAGGGAAACAGGAGCCGGTTCTCGATCCCGTCCACCAATCCCGCCGACTCCGTGCCCAGGACGATTCCCACTCCGGGAGTCAGATCGGCTCTGCCCCGGATGGCTTCCACAGCCTCCCGGATCCGCTCCATGGTTCCTTTTTGCCTTCCCGGCATCGCTGTCATGCCATCCGTGTTTCGCTCTTCCAGACCGCCTCCGGATCTCAAAACCGCAGTCAGCCGACCATGCCTCCCCCGGAGTCCCGGGTCCCGGGGTCATCCTGTTCTGCGTCGATGTCTTCACCCTCTGCTTCGGTGCTTTCATCCTCTGCATCGGTAGCTTCACCCTCTGCATCGGTGGCTTCACCCTCTGTACCGGTGCCTACACCCGCTGTGTCGGTGCTCCCACTGCCAGAGAGCAAATCTATTTCCAACCAACCTCTCGGCGTCTCGGGGAATTTCGCACCCTCCGTCACCGGACCTCCCCGGTCGGGCACAGGCCCCGGGGAGTCATCCGCAGTCAAAGCTCCCCCTTCGGCTTCCTTTTCCTTCGCCTTCCATCCACGGAGTCGGAGGTCGAGAGGAACATCCTCCAGGGGCCGGCGGGCCTCCTCTACCTCCAGGGAATCCAACTCCCGCTCCAGAAGACTCCGGAATGATTTCAGGAACTTTCTCCGGTCGCGCTCCAGATCCTCCAGAGCCCGCCTCCGCTCGTTCAGAAGGTCCTCGGCCTCCCTCAAGCGACTTTCGATCTCCATCTCGGCTTCTTTGAGTTGAAGCTCCATCTCCCGACGGTATCGCTCCTCCAGGGCGTCTGCATCTTTCTGCGCCTGTTCCTGGACCTGCTTTCGAAGAGCCTGAGCGGACACCAGGGCATCCTGGACCGCTTCCTCTCTCCCTTCCAGAGTTTCCAGGCGGGACTCGAGAGTCTGGATTCTCTCTGTCAGGTTCCGACCTTCCCTCACAAGGGCTTCCAGCCGACCCTCCACCAGCTCCAGAAAGGTGTCCACCTCTTCCGGGTCGTATCCCCTGAGCTTCTGCCGGAAATCTCCCCGCTTTTTCCTGACATCCAAAGGTGTGAGATCAATCATCGCGGCCGTTCCCCGAAGAGTGCGGTGCCAATCCTGACCATGGTGCTTCCCTCCTCCACGGCCAGCTCGAAGTCATTCGTCATCCCCATGGAGAGATGGGTGCCATGATAGGCCGGGAGTGCTCCCACAGCCTCCTCCTGGAGACGCCTCAGGCCGGCGAAAGTCCGCCGGAGGATTGCTTCATCGTCCACGAAAGGGGCCATGGTCATGAGTCCCCGGACCTCCAGCCCCGGAAGGTCCAGGAACTGGTGGATGGCTTCCAGTGCCTCCGGGGGGCTGAACCCATGCTTTGCGTCCTCTCCGGAGGTATTCACCTGGACCAGTGCGGGAAGGATCCTCCCGGCTTCCTCTGCAAAGGAGGAGAGGCGTCGCCCCAGCTTCAGCGAATCCAGGGATTGGACCAGGTCCGCCATCTCCGACACGGGTCTGGCTTTCCGACTCTGAACGTGGCCGATCATATGCCAGATGGCGGCCTCACCTCCCAGGATCCCTACCTTCTCCTCCATCTCCTCCACACGGTTCTCCCCCAGGTCGTTGAGGCCCAGGGCAAGGGCCGCCTTCAGGGCCTCCGGAGGGTGAGCCTTGGTGACGGCGACCAGAGTCACCTCCCCTTCTCCCCTCCCGACCCGCCCGGCGGCCTCTTCTATCGCCTCTGTGATCCGAGGGAGATTTTCCCGGAGCCTGGATTCATACATAGGCTTCAATTTTAGCGCCTCTGGCACGGTGAAGGAACAGTAGTTCCCTCCTGCGTCCCATCCACAAACACTAAAGAAAACGGCCTCGCCGGGACACCGGCGAGGCCATATTCACGTGGCTGGGATCCGCTGTGTCCGAATCTACCTCGTAGTGAAGGTAATGGGCAGGGAAATCCAGACCGGAACCTGCTTGTCCCGATTCAGAGCCGGGGTGAACTCGATGACGTCAGCAACCTTCAGGGCCGCATCGTCCAGGGCCTTATGCCCCGAGCTCTCGTTCACTTCAGTGTTCTGCACCCTGCCGGCCTCGTCGATGAAGAACCACACCGTGACCGTTCCACCGATTCCCGCGTCCCGCAGAAGAGGCGGGTACTCCCGCTCCATGGCCCGGGACACGTCGCCCCGGTTCTTGATATCGGGACGAACGGTATAGGGAGTGAAGACAGGGGCTGCGGCGAGGTCTTCCTCCGTGGCGTCGTCGGGAGGCGGCGGTAGATCCTCCACCGGGTTGTCTTCGAAGGTGGTGGGGGCGATGGTGATGTCTTCGGAGATATCCGCCGAGGCCATGACGGGTGTTGCCGGCCGGGCGAGGGCCTCCGGTGGCGGCGGAATCTCGATCTCCGGCGGGAGCTCGATGGCTTCCAACTCCTCGGAGCTGAAAGACACGTCCTCCGCCGTCATTTCCGGCCAGAAGTTGAACACAGAGAAGTGAGCTACGGTAGCCAGGATCATGGATCCCCAGAACCAGGCTCCGAAGGACCGCTTGAAACGATCATTTGCGGTAAGAGTGCGCTCCGCTCGCTGTTCGTCGGGTACTGCTTGTGCATTCATCGTATTGCCCTCGTCGTCTGGCGCTCCAGCTCGGTGGCGAACACCACACGAACCACTCCAGCGGCCACCAACTCTTTCTGCACCGCATCGATGTAGGAATAGGGGGTGTCCCTATCGGCCCGGATCGAGATCACGAGGTGCCGGTCCGAACGGGCATACAGCGGACCCACCAGGGACGACACCTCGTCCATTGGAATATTCTGGTCGTTGATCCAGACAGTGCCGTCCCGCTCCATCCATATGTTCAGGATGTTTTTGACCTTCTCGTCGATCTTCTCCGCCGCGCTAGCCTCAGCCCAGTCGATGGGCCGGTTCTGGTCACTCTGGAAAACCGTGGTGACCATGAAGAAAATAAGCAGGAGAAAGGCGATGTCCGCCAGGGATGATGTCGGGATCTCCTGGGATGCCTTCGACTTGCGTTCGAATCCGCCGGATTTGATAGCCATTTGATCTATTCCTCCAGAATCTGCAGCGAGATCCGCTCAGCTCCAGCGGACTGCAGGGCATCCAGGACATCAATCATGAAGCGATGCGGCGCCTCGGGATGGGTCTTCACCGCGGCGATGAGATTGGGGTTACCAACCACTTCCTGCCGCCAGAGGGCCTCCACGGCGTCGGGTCGCATATTCTGGACAGAGGTGCTTTCCCCCCGCCTCACCTCCACGATGCCGTTGGACTGAATGAGAAGGTGTAGAATGTTCCGCTGGCTCACCGCCACCGTCTCACCCTGTTCCGGAAGCACCACACCGAGGCCCTTGTCCTTGGGAAAAACGGTGGTCACCAGGAAGAAGATGAGAAGGAGAAAGGCAATGTCGGCAGTGGACGAGGTCGGAATGTCGTCACTTACCTTCTTCTTTCTGTTGTTCAGGACGGCCATATCGCTTTCCCTGTTGCCCTTTTAGTTCTCTACTGAGATTTGGATGGAAAGTTCCCCCTCAACCATCCGGCTGCCTGTCGGTTCCCGCCGCACACGGGGGGCTCATTCCTCTTTCGTGGGAGTGTCCAGAGACGGAGCCGGCGAAGTCTGACCCCGAGCGATGACGGACGACCGGGAGCCCACACCGGAGAGAGCCCGCTTGGCCTGCTCCTTCCGGACAACCTTGAGGTCCCCCCTCTTCTCCATGTCCCATGCCAGATTCAGGACCTGCTGCGTCCCTTGCTCCATGTCCAGGATCAGGGAGTCGATGCGGGTGACGAAATAGTTGTACGCGATATTCACCGGAATCGCGATGGCCAGACCCGTGGCGGTGGTCAGAAGGGCCACCTTGATCCCCCCTGCTACCAGGGCCGGATCCACGTCGCCGGCAGCCTCGATGGAGGCGAAGGCCAGGATCATCCCCGCCACCGTGCCCAGGAAGCCCATGAGAGGAGCTACATTGGCCACGGTCGCCAGAACCACCAGGCCCCGTTCGAGGAAGCTCAACTCGATGGCGCCCGTGGTCGTGACGGCCTGCTCCACCTCTCCTTCCGCCACCGTGTCGGCGCGGATTCGCCTGAGGCCGGCCAGGACAATGGCGGCTGCGGGCCCCGGGGTGTCGGCAGCCACGGCCATGGCTTCCTCGACGTTACCCGACCGAGCGACCTCTTCCACTTCGCTGAGGATTCGCTTGGTATGCCGGTGAGCCACCCAGAGGGTCCAGGCCTTGGCGATGATGACACCCAGGGCGATGAGGGAGCAGAGGACCAGAGGGTACATCATGGCCCCGCCATCGGCGAATAGCGTAAGCAGTTCGTATTGCGAGCCGCTCAAGAGGAACTCCTTTTTTTCCAACGCCCTCTAACCGGGGCATTAGCTCTAGGAATGAACCGGGCCAATCTAGGGTTCCTGCCGGGAGAATGTCAACGCACCCCCCTCTCGATCGGCCTTCCATAGGGTCAGCGCCCTTTCCCGATACTGGTAGGGGGACCCTTCAAGATCTCCCGGAGGCGATGTTCGTCCAGCCCCAATTCCATACGACCGCCCCTCGCCACTGATATCCGAGAGGTTTCTTCACTGACCACGATGACCGTGGCATCCGTCTCCTCGCTCAACCCCAGAGCGGCCCGGTGGCGAGTGCCCAGGGATTTGTCCCTCACCGGCATCTGGGTGAGGGGGAGAATGGCGCCGGCGGTGACGATCTTGCCGTTGTTAATGATAACGGCTCCGTCGTGAAGGGGGGTATAGGGTGTGAAGATGGTCTTCAGCATCTCGGCCGAAACCGGAGCGTCCACCGGACTCCCGGTTTCGGCGTATTCATCCAGGCCCACTTCGCCCTGAATGGCGATGATCGCCCCCCGCTTGAGACGGGCCAGATCTGTCACGGCCTCCAGAATCTCGTCGGCACTGGAGGAATCGTCTATGTCCCTGAGGAAGCGGACAAATCGGTTACGGCCGAGGCGGGTCAGGGCTGATCGTAGCTCGGGCTGGAACACCACCAGGGCGGCGATGGCACCGTACTGGAAGAGGGTTTCCAGGAGATACCGAACAAGGGCAAAGTCCAGAATCCGTGCTGCAAAATAGATCCCCACCAGAAAAAAGGCGCCCATCAGCATCTGCATGGCCCGGGTTTTCTGGAGGAGAAGGAGGACCCTGTAGAAGAGAAACGCTACGATGGCGATCTCGACGAGGTCCCCCCAACCAAGCTGGAGGAAACGTAGCTGGTTCCAGATCCGACTCATTCGGCAGTCTCGGCAAATGCCCGGGGCACAGCGGGGATCAACGCATCCAATCTAGCCAGAAGTGTCCGATTTTGCGGCCCTGCGACAGAAATTCCCGAAGCAGGACTTGATGAGAAAAGGGGACCGGAGGCCCAGGGCCCCTCGGTCCCCCCCTTTTCCTCAGAGGATTCACCCGCCGGGAGATCATGGGAGAGTCCGCCTCGCCTCCCCACCACCCAGGGGCAACTCCTCCTGCGCCCCCGGCCGATCCCCGCCTTCCTCATCATCCTCGCCATCTTCCTCCGCAGACCCGGCTCCCTGGATTCCGGGTGCCGGCTCTACTGTTCTCGCGGGGGGCATCTCTTCCACGGGAAGATCCCGGTCCGTCACGGAAGGCGGCCTGGGCTCGGCCCCCCCCTCCTCCCGAGGGGGACCCATCTCGCCGTCCCCCTTCTCTCTTCCGGTGCCCGCCAGAAGAGGCCCTGCATCCGGATCGCCGGGGATATCCAGCTTCTCCAGAGGCGGAAGCTCCTTTCCATCGGCCAGGAGGCGGACTTCGTGCCGGTCCAGGGTCTCCCGCTCCAGAAGAGCCTGGGCGATACGCTCCAGAAGATCCCTCTCCTGCTCCAGGAGTTCCCTGGCCCGCTCGTGGGCATCGTCCAGGATCCGCTTCACCTCTGTGTCCACCTGCCGGGCCGTGTGCTCGGAGACTCCTCTCCGCTGGCTCAGTTCCCGGCCCAGGAACACTTCGTGGTCCTGGTCCCCCACGGACATGAGACCGATGACGTCGGACATGCCGAACTGGGTGACCATGCGCCGGGCCATGGAGGTCGCCCGATCGATGTCGTTTCCTGCCCCGGTGGTGACTCTCTCCAGGCCGAAGATCATCTCCTCGGCGACCCGGCCTCCGAAAAGCATGGCCAGCTGCCCCTCCAGCCACTCCTTGGTGTAGGTATGCCGGTCCTCCTCCGGGAGCGACGCCGTGATGCCAAGGGCCCGGCCCCGGGGAACGATGGTGACCTTATGGACGGGATCCAACCCCGGAATACGCAGGCCCAGCACGGCGTGGCCCGCTTCGTGGTAGGCCGTCAGGGTACGCTCATTCTCCGTCAGGACCATGCTCTTCCGCTCCGCCCCCAGCATGATCTTGTCCTTGGCCTGCTCGAAGTGATCCATGGTCACCCGGTCCGCATCTTCCCGAGCTGCCAGGAGAGCCGCTTCGTTGCAGATGTTTTCCAGGTCGGCACCGCTGAGGCCGGGAGTTCCCTTGGCGATGATCCCCAGCTCCACATCGTCGGAAAGAGGGAGCTTCCGTGCGTGGACCCGGAGAATCCCCTCCCTGCCCTTCACGTCCGGTGCGTCCACCACCACCTGCCGGTCGAAGCGACCCGGCCTGAGAAGGGCGGGATCCAGGACGTCGGGTCTGTTGGTGGCCGCAAGAAGTATGACTCCCTCGTTGGTCTCGAAACCATCCATCTCCACCAGGAGGGCGTTCAGCGTCTGCTCTCGCTCGTCGTGCCCACCGCCGAGACCCGCCCCACGGTGCCGGCCCACGGCATCGATCTCATCCACGAATATGATGCAGGGTGCGTGAGCCTTTCCCTGGTCGAAGAGGTCCCGGACCCTGGAAGCCCCCACGCCCACGAACATCTCCACGAAGTCCGATCCGGACATCTGGAAGAACGGCCGGCCGGCCTCCCCGGCAACGGCCCGGGCCAGGAGAGTCTTTCCCGTTCCGGGGGGCCCCACCAGGAGGACACCCTTGGGCAGACGCCCGCCAAGGCGGGAGAACTTGTGGGGATCTTTCAGGAACTCGATGATCTCCTGCAACTCCACCTTCGCTTCATCCGCCCCGGCCACATCGGCAAACGTAACCTGAGGTTTGTCCGGGGAGATGAGCTTGGCCTTGGACCGACCGAACTGGAAAGCCTTGTTCCCCCCACCCTGCATGGTTCGAAAGATCCAGATCCAGAACGCGAGAAAGAGAAGCCAGGGAAGCGCTGTCAGGAAAAAGGTGCCCCATCCCTGACGCTCCGGCTCGGCGTTGATGATGACGCCCTGATCCTCCAACCTGGCGATCTGACTCTCGGTGATCTCCCCGGGGAGCATGGTCCGGAAGCGGACCGTCTCCACACCGTCCACCATGATCTGGGACCGAAGCTCCCCCTCCACCTGGCGACCGTTCACAACCGTCACCTCGTGGATATTCCCGGCTTCCAGCTGCTCCTTGTACTCGGTGTAGGAGAACTCGGTATAGGTTTCGTCCTGCCCCCGCATGACCTGGAGCAGAATGACGGTCATGAGGACCAGGAGCACCCAGAAGGATGCCGTCCGGGACATCCGGGAGAACCGGTTGTTGCCCGAGTCGTCTTTCAACGGTTCGCGATCAGCCATGTTTCTCTGTTTCTCTTCCCTACCTCTTCCGATCAGCCTCGGGTCCGTTTCGGTATCTCGAGGCCCGAAGAGATGGTGCCACCCCGTCTAGATGCTCCCGATGAAGGGGAGGTGGCGAAAGTTCTCGCTGTAATCAAGGCCATAGCCCACCAGAAAGTCCCGGGGGGCATCAAAGCCCACCCACCTGGGCTCCCGGTCCAGCTTTCCGACCCGCTTGTGCAGAAGGGCGCAGACCTCGAGGCTCTTGGGCCCTCTGGTTTCCAGGAGCGGAATCAGTTTGTTCAGCGTCGTCCCGCTGTCCACAATGTCTTCCACAAGAATAACACTTCGGCCCTCCAGGGAAGCCTCCGGGTCATACAGAAGCTCCACCTGGCCACTGCTCACGGTCTCGTTCCCGTAGCTGGAGGCCACCAGAAAGTCCACCTGAAGGGGCCGGTGGATATTCCTGACCAGGTCGGCCATGAAGATGAACGACCCCTTGAGAAGCCCCAGAAGGAGCAGGTCATCATCCGGCCCATGGGCCTCGGTGATCTCCCGGGCGATTTCCCTGACACGGGCTTGAATCACCTCCTCGGAAAATACCGTTCCCCGAAGCTCCCTACCGACCTGCTTCGCAACCATCTCAGAATTCGTCTTCATATCGAATTCCCAAAGAAAAAAGCGTCCCCTGGCCGCGAAAGCCCGCCAGGACCGACGCGGTCAACCCGGCCACCCAGAGAATCCTGCCCCTGGCGTCCGCCAGGACGGGTACGCTCTTTCGGGCGCCGACGGGGACTCCGGCCTCAGCAAGAAGCTTCTTGAGCTTCTTCGTCCCATAGGGGAGGGAGATGCGGTCTCCCGGAAACCACCCCCGGATTCGCAGAGGAAATTCCAACTCAGGCAGGGAGAGGCGAACCCGGTCATGGGTCCCCTTCACCTCCTGAACCCCCCAATGAACCTCCAGGGCCCTGCCGCCAACAACGGCCTTCCCCGAGCCTGGCTCCGGACCGTGGAGGGTCAAGGGCAGGTCTTCAGCCGTGTCGCCCGACGACTCTTCCAGGCAGAACCGGTCGAACTCCCGGCGGATCCGGATGCCTCCAGGAAGGTCCAGAGCCCGGCCACTGGCGCCGATCCTTGTAAACTCCAACACCCGCCGGGTTCCGGCCTCATCCAGGATCAAGCCGGTTCGTCGAAGGAGCATCCTCAGCAGCCTTGCCTGGACCGCGGGATGATATTCCAGGAAGGATGAGCGGACGATGAAGGTCCCTCTGGATTCCTCCTGGACGAGACGTTCCACGAGACCCGGGAGAATGCTGTCCCAGGCCGCCTCGTTCTCCCGTGCCAGGCGGGCCAGCCTCTGAAGAGAACTGCGGGCCCCCGGCGCCACCCCCTCTTCCACCTGGGGAAGAATGGAATGCCTGATGCGGTTCCGGGGAACGGTCAGATCGGCATTGGACGGATCCTCGCGGGGTCGGATTCCGGCCTCCCGGGCATACTCCTCCAGGGCTTTCCGGGAAAACGGCAGGAGGGGGCGGAAGATTCCGGAGCTCGTCACGGCGGGGATTCCCGCCAGACCGGCCAGACCCGTTCCCCGGAAAACCCGGAAGAGCACGGTTTCAGCCTGATCGTCGGCATGGTGGGCCGTCAGGAGCCAGGAAGTCTCCAACGCGGCCTTCATCCGAAGCAGGAAGGCGTATCTTGCCGTCCGGGCCTCCTCCTCCGAGGAGAGAGGGACCTCTGCCCGTCCCGGATGGAGGGAGACACTCCAGGCCCTGCAGAGACCCTTCACCCACAGAGCGTCTCTTCCGCTTCCCTCCCGCATGCGGTGGTCGAAATGGGCAGCTTCCAGGTGGAAATCCGGGAGATCCGGAAGGAATCGAAGAAGATGGAGGAGCACCAGGGAATCGAGTCCTCCGGAAAGGGCAACCAGGATCCGGATGCGGCCTCCTTCCCACTCCGGACCACTGAATTGCCCCCGAAACGCATCCTGAAGGCTGGATGAGGGAAGGCCGTTCATTTCTCGCTTCTCCCCGCCAGTCCCGGCGGCGGCGGCCGTCCCGCCACCTCCGTCAGAATCGAAGCCAGGAGGTCGGGGCGATCGGTCTGGATCCCGTCCACCCCCCAGGAAAGGAGCCTTCGCATGTCCCTCGGATCATCCACCGTCCAGACATGGACCGGGATGTTTCTCCGATGGGCTTCCCGCACGAACCTGGGGGTCAGAATCCGAATGCCCCTGTGGACTTCCGGCACCTGAAGAGCGTCACAGGAAGGGGTGTAGAAGGGACCGAAAGGGGTGCCGAGGAGAATGAAGAAGGTGGCGATGTGCCGTCGGGAGGCCCCCCAGGGTCCCGGATATCCCCTTACGGCCCTCCGGTTCCTCTCCCACTCAGCGGCCAACAATACCCGGCCCAGGGCACCATGCTTCCGGACCAACTCCACCAGGATGGAGGCCGACTGCCGGTCTTTGGCTTCGACATTCAGGCGCAGGTCAGGGAACGCCTCCAGGAGCTCCTGGAAGGAGGGAATCCGGACTCCCCTGCCCCGGTATGGGAATCCCCCCTTCAGGTCCCTGAAGTGATGCCCCGCATCCAGCTCCCTCACCTGATCCCACGGCAGATCCTGTACTCTTCCCGTTCCATCGGTGGTTCGGTCCACCATCTCGTCGTGGAGGACCACCAGAACCCCGTCCCGTGTGGTTCGCACGTCCAACTCCACCATGTCGGCGCCCCAGACCTCCAGAGCTTCCCGAAAGGCGGTCATGGTGTTTTCCGGCGCAAGCCCTGCGCCCCCCCGGTGGGCGATGAGCAGCGGGCTCCCGGCCAGGTAGGGGTGACCGGGCCGGGGGTGGGGCCAGGGACTCACCGAAGGGCCTAACCCGGCGTCAGGGCCTGCTCCACCCTGACGATCTCCCTGGGCTCGAGCTTGTAATACCTGTAGAGAACCAGATCCACCAGCCGGCTCGTCATGGCCAGCTCAGCCTCCCGATGCTCCCGCTCCTCCCCCTCACAACACCCCGCCTCTTCCTCGAGCTCCACCACCCGGCCGGCCAGAAAGTCCAGGAGGTCCCTGACCACCGTGGGGTTCGGTTGCGGAGGAACCGTAGAATCCGAAGCGGTCTCTTCCAGAAGCAGGCCCCGGATGAAGGCCAAAAAGCCCGGAAACGCAAGCTCCGTCAGAAACTCCTCATCCACCTTCTCCTCCCCCGTGAGCTTCTCCCATTCCAGATCGTTCCAGTAGAATTCCTCCGCCGTTTCCCTGAGATAGGCCCAGTCCTCCTCAGGGATTTTCTCCGAGGCACTCCATGGATCCTGAAGAGCATTTCCAAGAACCTGCTGAATCCGTTTGACCCTTCCTGCCAGGAGGGTCGATTCCCGATCGGCCATAAGCAATTGAGGCGGTGTTGAGGGTTGGGTGAACAGACGCTGGCAAGATACCCGGGCCGGTAGGACGGTGGAAAGGTCAAATCGCAAACTCGGGGATCAGCCGGAGGAGGAGCGCCCTCCCATGACCCGGCCCACCATCCAGTCGAAAATGCCTCTTGGAAGGACCCTCGACCACCAGCTCGCGGTGGAGAGGGGCATGGGAAATCTCACCAGCCGCCTCTTCTTGAGAATCCCCTTCACCATGATGTCCAGAGCAGGCTCCAACTCCATCAGAAACGGCATGGGATATCTGTTTTGGGCCGTCATCTCGGTCTTCACGAAGCCCGGAGTGATGATCGTAACCGCCACGCCCCGGTTCGCCAGATCCAGGCGCAGGCTTTCAAAGAACCCGTTCAGGGCCGCCTTGCTGGCGCAGTAGGATCCGTGGAAGAGAAGCCCCTGGAAGGAAGCCAGGCTGCTCACCACCACGATCTGCCCGGCCTCCCGATCCAGCATCCCCTGAAGAACAGCCTCCGCAGCCGTCACCGCTCCCAGGAAATTGATCTTCATGACCCTCTCCACCTCGCGGCTGTCCAGGGCTTCGGGCTGTGCGTGGGTGCTGACGCCGGCGTTGGCGATGAGGAGATCCACGGGGCCCAGTTCGGTCTCGCACTTCCGGATCGCCTCCAACAGCCCGTCCCGGTCCGACACGTCGGCCTCGTACACCTCGGCCCGCCCCCCGGAGGTCCTGATCTCTCCGGCAAGGGATTCCAGGAGAGCCACCCGCCGGGCAGAGATCCCCACTGCGTATCCCTCCCTCGCCATCCTCAGGGCCAGGCCACGGCCAAAACCGGAGGAGGCGCCGGTGATGAAACAGACGGGCAGATCGGCCATGAGGCTGGGTCTCCGGGAACGGATTGGACAGATGTGGACCGGAGAGAGTCGGCATTCCCCCCGGTTCAGGCAAGCCCAAGGATTGACCTCCTTTCCCAGCCTCCCTACCCTCCCCACATCATGGCTACCATCCCCTTTCGAGAGGCGACGGAGTCCTGGGCCCGAGGCCGAAATCCGTGGGGACGGGGAATTCTCATGGCATTCCTCGCCCTCATCTTCCTGGCCTACATCAGGGACCCCGGTCACTCCAGCATCTTCGACGGACTGAACCTGGTGGTCCACGAGGCAGGCCACATGTTCTTCTTCTGGTTCGGAGAGTTCCTGGGGATGGCCGGAGGAACCATCTTCGAGCTGGTCATTCCGGCGGTAGTGGGGGTGACATTCTACCGCCAGCGAGACTTCTTCGGGATGGCGGTAGTCCTCTTCTGGCTGGGCACCGCACTCTTTCACGTGGGAGTGTACATGGCCGACGCCCGGTCCCGGAGCCTGGCCCTGGTCTCCATGGGGGCGGGAGAGCCCATGCACGACTGGTACTATCTTCTGGCCCATTTCGGTCTGCTGGAGCAGGACCGGCTACTGGGTGGCCTGACCCGGAGCCTGGCCCTCCTGGCCATGACCACAGGTCTGACCTGGGGAGGATGGATGGTGAAGCTCATTGTGGCAGATAGAAAAACGGCCCTGGGAGGTATGCCCTGAGCCGTCTCTCTTGGAATAGCGGAGGAGGGACTCGAACCCCCGACACGCGGATTATGATTCCGCTGCTCTAACCAGCTGAGCTACTCCGCCCCGGAAAAGAAAACTCATCCGGGCCCTGGGGGGTGTCAAGGGGCCGGAAAAGCGAAGCTACTTGCGCAAAGGACCCCTCCGGGGCCAGGGTGGAATCAGCAGGTTTGATCCCATACAGGAAGGGCATCGGAGAGAAACCATGGATCCTGCCGCCATCTTCATCCCTCTGGCCGCTGTAGGCCTCGGTGCAATCATGACCTCCCTTCGTATCCTCTGGGAATACGAGCGTGGAGTGATCTTCAGGCTCGGAAAGCTGACACGGGCCAAGGGGCCGGGGCTCATCTTCCTGGTTCCATTCGGGGTGGAACGGATGAGGAAGATGGATCTTCGGATCGTAGCCCTGGACATCCCTCCCCAGGACACCATCACCAAGGACAACGTGAGCCTGTCGGTGAACGCCGTGGTCTACTTCCGGGTGGCGGATCCGGCGAAAGCCGTCGTGGAAATCGAAGACTACTATTTCGCCACCAGTCAGTTGGCCCAGACCACCCTCCGAAGCGTCATCGGCCAGTCGGAGCTGGATGAACTGCTGGCGGAACGGGAGCGGATCAATGAGATCGTCCGGGAGATCATCGACGAGGGCACAGACCCCTGGGGCATCGACGTCACCGGTGTGGAGATCAAGGACATCGATCTGCCCAAGGAGATGAAGCGGGCCATGGCCAAGCAGGCCGAAGCGGAACGGGAGCGCCGGGGAAAGGTCATCGCCGCCGAAGGAGAGTATCAGGCATCCAAGAAGTTGGCGCTGGCCGCCAACGTCATCGAGCGGCATCCGGTGGCCGTGCAGCTCCGGTTCATGCAGACGGCCGTGGAGATCGCCGCCGAGAACAACTCCACCACTGTCTTCCCCATTCCCCTGGATCTCTTCGGCAGCATCTCAAAGGGTTCGGCGGGAAGCATGACGGAGGAGGAGATCGCCGAGATGGAGGCCAGCTCTGCCGAGGACCTGAAGCTTCCGGAGGGGCCGGAGGCCCAGGTGCTGGCGGAAACCGCAAGGTCCATCCTGGGCCTCGGGTCCGGAGGGAAGGAAAGGGCTCCCGAAAGAGCCGCGTCGAAAGAGAAAGAGAAGGAGGAGGCAGCCGGAACTGAGGAGGCAGAAGGGAACGGTTGATCGGCAACTACTCCCCCGGGCCCCCGGTACAGGGTCCTTTGAATGGAAGAGAGAAAGGCCCGGAACCGTCAGGGCTGCCGGTTCTCCACAGTGTCCGGAAGCGTGTCCCGGGACTCGGCCAGCCGGTAGAGAACCTCCCCGTCCCGGATCATGCCGAATCGCTCCCGTGCCAACCGCTCGAGGGTGGCGGAGTCATTCTGGAGAGAATCCACCCAGGCCCTGAGAGAGTCCAGTGTCTTCCTCAGCTCCGTCAGCTCACGCTCGTTGGCCACGATCTCCTGCCGGGCCTTTCGGACTTCCATGAGGGAATATTCACCACCGAAGAAAGCGTAATAGACCGTCAGGCCCAGGAGGCCGGCCAGGAGGAGGCGGCTCACCCTTCCCATAGCGCCTTTCCTGGATATCGGGCCGACTCACCCAGCACTTCCTGGATCCGGAGAAGCTGATTGTACTTGGCGACACGGTCCGTCCGGCTGGCGCTTCCCGTTTTGATCTGACCAACCCCGGTGGCTACCGCCAGGTCGGCGATGAGCGTGTCCTCCGTTTCCCCTGACCTGTGGGAGATCACGGAGTTGTAGCCGGCCTCTCCGGCGATACGGATGGCCTGGAGGGTTTCCGTGAGGGTTCCGATCTGATTCACTTTGATGAGAATGGCGTTGGCCACACCCTCCCGGATCCCCCGCTCCAGGATGGCGGGATTCGTAACAAAGATGTCGTCCCCCACGATCTGAACCTCACCGCCCAGGGCATCGGTGAGGGCCTTCCACCCGTCCCAGTCGTTTTCGTCCAGGGCGTCCTCCACGGAGCGGATCGGATATTTCTTCAGCCACTCGGACCAGAACTGGACCATGCCGGCAGAATCGAACCGTTCTCCGGAGGACCAATGGAAGACGTATTCGCCCTCCTCGGAGTAGAACTCGCTGGCGGCAGCGTCGATGGCCAGCACGATGTCGTCCCCGGGGTGGAAGCCCGCCCCCTCGACGGCAGTGAGGATCACCTCCACAGCCTCGTCATTGGAGGAAAGATCCGGTGCGAATCCACCCTCGTCCCCTACAGCGGTGCTCTTCCCCCGGTCACTGAGCACCTTCTTCAGGTGATGGAAGACCTCCACTCCCATACGAAGACCCTCGGAGAAGCTCTCGGCCCCCAGGGGCATGATCATGAACTCCTGGATGTCCACATTGTTGGGGGCGTGGGAGCCACCGTTGAGAATGTTCATCATGGGCACCGGCAGAAGGGCCGCCGAGGGCCCGCCAAGGTACCGAAAGAGAGGCATCCCGGTCTCTTCGGCAGCCGCCCGGGCCGAAGCCATGGACACCGCCAGGATTGCGTTGGCACCCAGGCGCCCTTTGTTGGGGGTTCCGTCCAACTCGATGAGGGTACGGTCGATATCCAGCTGTTCACGGGCTTCGAACCCCCGGATGGCCTCCCTGATTTCTCCGTTCACATGCTGAACGGCTTTGAGGACCCCCTTCCCCAGGTATCGCTCGGGATCCTGGTCCCGGAGCTCCACGGCTTCGTGCTCCCCGGTGGAGGCCCCGCTGGGTACGGCGGCCCGGCCCCGGGCGCCGGTCTCGAGAATCACCTCGGCTTCGACGGTGGGGTTCCCCCTGGAATCCAGGATCTCACGTCCCCGAACATCCACAATGGCTGACACGGCCCAATCCTCGCTTTGTGACGTTCCATGATCCCGGACCGTGGGGCCCGGGGCTCTCGATCCGGCTTCAGACCCCTCAGACGGGGTATCCATACCTTTCTCTACTCTCTACGCCTTACCCCCGAGCCGGGTCCGGGCTCCGGATCCCTCCCCGGTCCCCACTCGCCCTCCCATCGGCCCCTCGGTCCGCTCCTCCGTTTCCCCTTTCAGAAAATGGATGGCCTCCCACGCTTCCTTCAAGAGGCGATTCCGGTCTCGAATGGTGGCCCCTCTGGTGGGTATGGGCTCTCCGATCCGAATGACGATCTCCCCGGAACGGATCCGGGTATCCCCCTTGGCCATGATCTCGCGACTTCCCGTCACGGCCACGGGAACCAGAGGAACCTGCCCCTGCACCGCCAGAACGAAGGCCCCTTTCTTGAAGGCCTTCAGCCTTCCGTCGGGAGAGCGGGTCCCCTCCGGAAAGAGAATCATGGTCAGCCTGTCTTCGTGGACCTCCCGCCACGCCTGATCCAGAGCATCGATGGCGGCTTCCCGGTTTCCCCGATCCACCGAGACATGGCCACAGGACCTCCAGGCCTTTCCGAAAACGGGAATCTCCCCCAGCTCCTTCTTTGCAACGAATCGGTATCGCACCGGGAGCTCCGCCGCCAGGGCAAACACGTCGAACCATGACTGGTGATTGGCCACGACGATCTGGGGGGCGTCGGTCCGGAGATTCTCCAGGCCCTCGAACCGGACTTTCACCCCGGCGGCCCGGATGATGGCCCTGGCCCAACCCCGGGCCGCCCAATCGCAGGTCCGGTGAAGGTTCCTCCGCCAGAAATAGGTCCTGAGAACCACAGTCCCGGCGTGGAGAAGGGTGGCCGCGCCACCCACCAGATAGACCCAAGCCGTCCGTATCACCCCACCTCCTCCGTGAAATGGTCGAAACCCCCGCGGAGGGCCTTAACCCCTCCAAGGGGATCCTGGAGATGCGTGCCTGAGCCCTCCTCCACCCTTCCAATCCGTGTGATGGGAACGCCGAAGGTCTCCCGGAACTCGGAAGCCACGCCTTCTGCTTCTCCGGGAGGAGCCGTGAAGCACACTTCGTAATCTTCGCCTCCTCTGAGGCCAAAATGAAGACGATCCTCCGAATCCCTCACCACGGCGCCGACTTCCGGATCCAGCGGGATCCTTTCGGCCTCCAGGATGAGGGCCACATCCGATGCCGCGGCCAGGTGACCCGCATCCCCCGCCAGACCGTCGGAAAGGTCGATGCCGGCATGGAGCATCATCCGCTCCCTGAGCCATCGCATTTCGCGGATCCGGGGCTGGGGCCGGACCCATCGCTCCCTGAGGGGACCCGTGGGAGTCTCACCCCGGGCCAGAAGATCCAGGGCCGCAGCCGAGCCGCCTACCACCCCTGTTACCCATACCTCGTCTCCAACCTCGCTCCCCTTTCGCAGAAGAGGGGTCTCCGTCCGTCCCAGAACCGTGACATCCAGGAAAACGGGTCCCGGGGAGCGGGACACGTCACCACCGAGGATCTGGATTCCCTCCCTTCGGCAAGCCTCTCTAGCACCGGCCTGGAGGGCCCGAGCCGCCTCACCCGCCTCCCCCGGCGCCAGAGCCATGGAGAGAAGGACGCCCAGGGGATCTGCCGCCATGGCCGCCAGATCCGAAAGGGCCCCGGCAGTGGCCCGGTATCCGGCCTCCTCGAGGGAGAGCCAGTCACGACGGAAGTGGATCTCCTCTACCGAAAGATCCACGCTCACCACTACCCCACCCTCCAGGATCGCGCAGTCGTCCCCGGATCCCATGCGGACGCCGGGGGGGAGCCGATCCTCGATGTCCAGTAGCCCCCGGATGAGGTCGAATTCCCTTCCGGGGCCCAGCGCCACGCTCCAGTCGCCCATCAACGGGCCGGGTCCTGGTCGAAAAGAACGAATGGATAGTCCAGATCCGTCTCCCCCTCCCCCTCCTCCCGGAGGGCTTCCGGAAGGGCCTCGATCACGTCTTCGGGGGTCAGGCTCACCCCGAGGGCTTTCCTGGCTGCCGCACGGCCCGATGTGAAGAGACCCAGGGCCGCAGCCTCCATGGACCCGGAGCCCTGGGCCAGAAAGGCCGAGATGACACCGGAGAGGACGTCTCCCATCCCGGCTGCGGCCAGATCGGAGCTTCCGACAGTGTCGACCAGGATCCTGCCCCCGGGAGAGGCAACCAGGGAAGGCATCCCCTTCAGGAGAACGGTGCAGGCCTTTTCAGCGGCCAGATCAAGGGCCGCCCCGGACCGGTTTCGGGTGACCTCAGCCGTATCCCGGCCGGTGAGACGGCCCATCTCCCCGGGGTGGGGCGTCAGAATGAGGTCCCGGGTCTCGCCCAGGGCCCTGAGGTCGGGCCCCTCCCCTCCCGACAGGAGGTTCAGGGCGTCGGCATCCAGTAGGACCGGCTGCCGGCCTCCCGGCGCCAGGATCCGCCGCAGGATCCCGGCCCCCTCCTCTCCGGTGCCCAGACCCGGTCCCACTCCCAGGGCCCGGGATGCCTCAACGGCCTCGGACAGGGCAACTTGGTCCGTGGCATCCACGAATACCGCCTCGGGCACAGCCGTCTGAAGGATTTCCCGGTTTGCGCCGGGTGAAGCCACCCGGAGGAATCCCACCCCGGCCCTGAGGGCCGCCCGGGCCGCCAGGACGGCGGCCCCCGCCATGCCCGAGTGCCCTGCCACCAGGAGGAGCGCCCCCACTGCGTTCTTGTGGGTGTCCGGGTCCCGCTTCGGAAGACGCCGGCGGACCCATCCCGGGGTGATCAGAGCACCCTTGAAGGAATCCTCCTCCACGGGTGGAAATCCGATCTCCACCGCCACCAGGCGTCCCACCAGGGCACGGCCCGGATGGAGCAGTGCACCCAGCTTCACTCCCCCGAAGGTCACCGTCACCACTGCCCGGACGGCGTCCCCGGGAACGGCGCCG
>CAZSDD010000049.1:0-16614 GCA_964605505.1 uncultured Gemmatimonadaceae bacterium
CCCTGGCTCCCCTGGTTCTGGAGGCCGCGGAGGAGGGAGACGTTCCCGCCGGGCCATCCTGGATGAGAGTCGAAAAGAGCTTCGGGCTCACCTGGAGGTGGTCCGGAGGAGCTGGGAGCCCTGGCCACGCCCCATTCCCATGGCTCTGGTGGGCGGGCTGGTGGAGGAGGTGGACACCTTCAGGGAAGAGGTTTCGGCCCTTGTCCTGGAGATCAACGGGACCCTTCCCCACCGGCCCGTCCTTCCGGTCCGGGGCGCCGCCCAGAGAGCCCTCGCCCTCATCCGACGGCCCTGAAAGCCTCTGGTGGCCGGACGAAGGAGACCCCGGCTCTCCCGATCCTGTTCGAAGGATCCACGGCCCTGCCAAAACGACAGCCATTGTTCGGCCGAGATGCCGACCGCGTCAAATCGGCATTCCCGTCGATGCTCTAAGTCCGTACATCGTAACATTTTGACAGGTTCCAACCTCAGATTTCTGGCACATCTCCTGCTTCAATTTCGGATCAGAGTTTTGGCCGTTCCGGGAGGCGGCATCTGCCTCGGGATCTCCCGAACCAGGCCACGATCCGTAAACGCAAGATCCAACAGATCACTGGAGGTATGAACATGGCTATTACGCGTTACACCCGCCGCAGCCCCTTCCTTTCTCCCTGGAGAGAGCTGGAGGAGATGACCGATCGGCTGAACACGCTCTTCGGCGCTCCCAACCAGGGCGAGGCCCAGACCCGGGCCGTCTGGACGCCGTCGGTGAACGTGGAGGAGACCAAGGAAGAGCTCATCCTCACGGCAGAGCTTCCCGGCATGGACATCGATGACATCGACATCGAGGTGGAGAACAACGTTCTCTCCCTCAGGGGTGAGAAGAAGGAGGAGCGGGAGGAGAAGGAGGACCGTCGGTATCACCTCTGGGAGCGTTGCTACGGCTCCTTCGAGCGTAGCTTCACTCTTCCCAGGACCGTGAAAGCCGAGGAGATCTCCGCTCAGTTCAAGGACGGCATCCTTCACGTCCAGATGCCCAAGGCCGCAGAGGCCAAGAGCCGGAAGATCACCGTCAAGTCGGAGGGCTGACCTCCGGGGGGTCGATGACGAAAATCGAGACCCGGCGGATCCCGCCGCCCGAGATCGGGTAGCAGGGATGGGAAAAGAGGAGAAAACGGGAGAGAGGGTCCGGAGGTCAGCCTCCGGGCCCTCTCGTCTGTGGTGGGCCGGCCTTTCACCGTCCCCCCCCTCAATGCACCAGGCCCCGGAGGCCTTCCAGGAGCTCTCTGGAGTTGGCCGCCAGGTAGGATCCGTCCTCCAGATCCACGGCCGAGCCGTCCAGGCGCGTCACCAGACCGCCGGCCTCCGCCAGGATCACCTGGCCCGCCGCGGTGTCCCAGGGGCTCAGGTAGTCCTCTTCCCAGAAGGCGTCCAGGATACCCTCCGAGAGGTAGCAGAAATCCAGGGCCGCCGAGCCGCCCCGCCTCACGCCTCCCGTGGCCCGGAGGACCCGCCCCAGCTCCCGGACATACCGGTCGATGAGCTCCGGAGCCTTGAACGGGAAGCCGGTGCCCACCAGGGCCTTTCGGAGGTCCCTGAGCTTCGAGACCCGCACCGCCCGGCCGTTCTTCCAGGCCCCCTCTCCCCGGCGGGCCCACCACCGATCTCCCAGGGCGGGAGCCACCACTGCGCCGGCCTCCATCACCGCTTCCCGGCCTACACCCACCGAGGCGCCGAACATGGGGTGGCCGTGGAGAAAGTTCGTGGTGCCGTCCAGGGGATCCACGATCCAGAGGTAGCCCCCTTCCCCGGGCCAATCTCGTCCGTGCTGCCTTTTTGTTCCGGGCATCGATGCCTCCTCCGGCTGTTCTTCCTCCTCAGCCAGGACATGGTGCTCCGGAAAGACCTTCCGGATGACGGAGAGGGCCGCTTCCTGGGCCTCTCTGTCCACCCGGGTCACGAAGTCGCTCTTCCCCTTCTCCTGGGCGTCCTCCACGTCGATTTTTTGAAAGTGCCGCATGTGGACCCGTGCGGCGGCGTCGGCAGCTTGAAGGGCGGTCTGGAGAAGCGCGTCCATGGAGATGGTCCTGAACAGGGGACGAGGAGATGGGCTCCGTGATCCGGGCAGCCTCGTTTCATGCCCGGGGGGGCTCCAGCCTTGTTTCCGGCACGGGGGGCTCCAGCCTTCCGGGGCCTCGGAAAGAAGGATAACTTAACGCCCTACTGGACCGGGCGCCCGACCAGCCGGCGGCCGGCCCATCCTTTGTGGATCAAACGGGAACGAAACCGCAGATGAGTGGTCGGCAGTCGGAAACGGGGAAGCGGCGGGTGTTCAGCGGAGTCCAGCCCAGCGGCGAAGCCCACCTGGGAAACTACCTGGGGGCCTTTCGGCAGTGGGTGGACCTGCAGCACAACTACGAGTGCTTCTTCTGCATCGTGGACCAGCACGCCATCACCGGGACCTACGAGCCCGAGAACCTACCTCGGCGGATCTTCGAAATGGCCGTAAGCCTCCTGGCCGTGGGTCTGGATCCCGCCAGGTGCTCCATCTTCGTACAGTCCGAGGTGCCGGAGCACACCGAGTTGGCCTGGCTCTTCAATGCCGTGACCCCGGTTGGAGATCTGGAGCGGATGACCCAGTTCAAGGACAAATCCGCCCGCCTCACCTCCATTCCGGCCGGAATCCTGAATTACCCCATTCTCCAGGCCGCGGACATCCTCCTCTACCGGGCCCAGGCCGTTCCGGTGGGTGAGGATCAACTCCAGCACCTGGAGCTCACCCGGGAAATCGCCCGAAGGTGGAATTCCCAGTACGGGGAATTCTTCCCGGAGCCCCAGGCCATCGTGGGCGGTACGGGGCGGATCATGGGGCTGGACGGCGAAGCCAAGATGAGCAAGTCCCTGGGCAACACGGTGGGAATCCTGGCGGAGCCCGACGAAATCTGGAGCCGGGTCCGCACGGCGGTGACGGATCCCCAACGGGTGCGGAAGGATGACCCGGGACGCCCGGAGGTCTGCAACGTATACTCCCTCCATGAGTTTTTCACTCCGTCCCAGGATCTTCCTGACATCGCCCGTCAGTGCAGGGCCGCCACCCGGGGGTGTGTGGACTGCAAGCGGATCCTGGCGGAGAACATCGGCAAGGAGTTCGCGCCCTTCCGCCAGCGGGCGGCCCACTACCGGGAGAATCCCGAACAGGTCCTGGAGATCCTGGACCAGGGTGCCCGGAGGGCCTCCTCCATCGCCAGGGCATCGATGTCCGAGGTCAGGCGGCGCATGGGAATGGATTGGCGAAAGGCTCTGGGGTGAGGACCCTCCTCCGGATACCGGAGGGTCGATGGGGAGTTTCGGGAGGAATGCGCCGGGCCACGGAAGGGTTGGACGGAGACCCCCGCCGGACCTACTCTTGAGGAAGGAACCAGGCTCCCCTGTCATCTGGAGATTCCCGGAATGATCGAAATTTTCAAGGCCGCCGTCGAGCGAGGCGCCAGCGACATCCACATCAAGTCCGGAGACGTCATCCGGGCCCGCCTTCATGGCAAGCTGGTTCCCATGACCCAGCAGAAGTTGAGCCCGGACCAGGTTAAAGGCCTGGCCGCCAAGCTCATCGCCAGGGAAGAGGACCGCCGGAAGATCGATGATCTTCTGGATTACGACTGTTCCTGGGGAGTGCCAGGCCTGGGGCGGTTCAGGGTGAACATCCTCCGGCAGCGGGGCAGCTTCATGATCGTCATGAGGGCCATCCCGTTTCAGATTCCCACCTTCGAGGACCTGAACATGCCCCAGGTCCTTCACAAGATCTCCGACGCCGAGCGGGGGCTGATCCTGGTCACGGGGGTTACGGGCTCGGGCAAGAGCTCCACCATGGCGGCCATGGTGCAGCACATCAACACCCGTTACTCCAGACATATCGTCACCCTGGAGAACCCCATCGAGTTCCTCCACCGCGATCAGAAGAGCTCCATCACCCAGAGGGACATCGGAACCGATACCGATTCCTTCCTCTCCGGCCTCAGGGCCTCTCTTCGGCAGGATCCCGACGTCATCCTCATCGGCGAGATGCGGGACACCATAACCATCGACACGGGAATCAAGGCTGCGGAAACGGGGCACCTGGTCATCTCCACCCTCCACACCCAGAACGCGTTCCAGACCATCTCCAGACTTCTTGCCGTCTTCGCGTCGGAGGAGCAGGAGATGATGAGGATCCGTCTGGCGGAAACCCTCCAGGCTGTAGTGAGTCAGCGGCTTCTTCCCACCAGCGATGGAAAGGGGCGGGTGCCGGCTTGCGAGGTCATGATGGTCACAGGGACCATTCGGGACTGCATCGCCGATCCGGCGCGGACCCACGAGATTCCGGACCTGATCGAGGAGGGAAGGGACCACTACGGATCCCAGAGCTTCGATCAGCACCTCATGGACCTGGTCAGGGCCGGCGAGGTGGAATTCCAGGTGGCCAAGCAAAACGCCAACAATCCCACGGATTTCGACCTGAAGATGAACATGTTCGGCTCCGCCAGCTCCGGACAGGGAGATGGAGGTGTGCGGCAGTCCGGACTGGCCGAGGAGATGGGGAACGTCTTCGGAAGCTCATGAGGACGACGGGAACCCGGCATCCGATTCACTTCACCTCAACAAAGGACATCACCCCTTGATCGATCTCAGTGGCGTTTTCATCCCTGCTGTGACCCCCTTCCAGGAGGCCTCCGGCGATATCGATATCGGCGCCTTCGAAGCCAATCTCCAGAGTTGGAGCGTCCATCCCATTCATGGGATCGTCATCGCCGGCACCACCGGCGAGGCCGTCCTCCTGGACGAGGAAGAGCGGCTGGCCCTGGTTCGGGCAGGTCGGGAGGTCCTCCCCCCGCATATCCTCCTGACCGTGGGAACCGGCCTGGAGTCCACCCGTGCCACGGTTCGCCTTTCCAGAAAGGTGGCCGAGGAGGGAGCGGAGGCGGTCCTGGTTCAACCCCCGGCATATTACAAGGGGGCCATGACGCCCGAGGCCCTCCGGGAGCACTACCTGGCCGTGGCCGACGACTGTCCCGTCCCCGTCATCGTCTACCAGGCTCCTCTCCGCATGAGCACGCTGGACTTCCCCACCGGACTGGTGGCGGAGCTCTCCACCCACCCGAACATCGTGGGCATCAAGGATTCCAGGGGAAACCTGGACCTCATGGGCGAATTGGTGGAGCAGTGCCAGAAGGGGTTCCAGCTCCTCGTGGGCAGCGGTGCCCTCCTGTATCCGGCTCTGGAGATCGGCGCCGTGGGAGGAATCGTGGCGGTGGCCAACATGGCGCCCGGCGAGTCCGGTGAGCTTTTTCAGGCCTTCACCGCCGGCCGCACCTCGGAGGCCGGTCGCCTCCAGCAGCAGATCGGCCCCGTCCACAACGACATCGTGGCGGGCATGGGAGTTCCGGGTGTCAAGGCGGCCCTGGACATGCTGGGGCTTGCCGGCGGGCCTCCCCGGCCGCCTATCCGGCCTCTTCAGGAGAAGCGCCTGGGTGAGGTGAGGGGGATCCTGGAGCGAGGGGCGCTTCTGGGCTGACCTCCCGGGCGGCTCCGGGCCTTCGGAGTCGGGGCCGGTTTTCCTTGACCCGGCCACCGGCGCCGTCTAGCTTCTTCCAGAGGATCGATCAGGCAAGGGCCCTCCCCTGCGGAGGGCTCTTTGTCGTTACCGACCGGCCGCTGCTTCGCCCCGGAAGCCCGGCCCCTGGAAGGAGCGGAAGGCATCGTGTCCGAAGGCCCAAACAGAGGTCGATGCACTGTGGTGGTGGGAGGGCAGTGGGGGGATGAGGGGAAGGGAAAGATCGTGGACGTGCTGGCGGAGGAGGCGGATATCGTCTCCCGGTTCCAGGGTGGGGCCAATGCCGGCCACACGGTTCACGTGGGGGAGGAGGAGTTCATTCTCCACCAGATCCCTTCGGGAATCCTGCACGCCGGAAAGCGCTGCCTCATGGGGAACGGAGTGGTTCTGGAGCCCCTCCAGTTCTTTGAGGAATACGACGGCGTGGAGGCTCGGGGCGTGTCCCTGGACGGTCGCGTGGGGGTGAGCGTCCGGGCCCACCTTCTCCTCCCGTACCATCGCCTTCTGGACAAGGCCAGGGAGGCGGCCACCAACAAGAAGATCGGAACCACCGGCCGGGGAATCGGCCCCGCCTACGAGGACAAGATCGCTCGCAGGGGTGTCCGGGTGGTGGACATGAAGGACGAGGCCCGGGCCCGGACCTTCCTGGAAGAGGGACTGGAGCGGGCCAGGGCCAAGCTCAAGGCCCTGGGTCTTTCCGAGCTGGGAGACGCCGAGGCATGCGTGGACGATGTCCTGGCCATCCGGGAGCGGCTGCTGGCCCTCTCCACCGACGTCGGGTTGGAGATCCACCAGGGACTCCGGAACGGGAAGCAGATTCTTCTGGAGGGAGCCCAGGGAACGGCCCTGGACGTGGATCACGGAACCTATCCCTACGTCACTTCCTCCGTCACCACCGCCGGCGGAGCTGCCTCCGGAGCCGGCATCGGACCTACGGCCATCGACGAGATCCTCGGAGTCATGAAGGCCTACATCACCCGGGTGGGCAACGGGCCGCTCCCCACGGGATTCGTTCCGGAAATGGACGAGAAGGTCCGGCAGCTGGGATCTGAATTCGGGGCCACCACCGGGCGCCCCAGGCGCTGTGGGTGGTTTGACGGCGTCCTGGCCCGATACTCGGCCAGGGTCAACGGCCTCACGGGGCTGGCCATCACCAAGATGGACGTCCTGGACACCCTCCCGGAGATTTCCATCGCCACGGCCTACCGTACCCCGGAGGGCCAGGTGGAGGAGTTTCCTGCCGAAACGTCCATGCTGGAAGACGTGGAGCCGGTCTACGAGACCCATCCAGGGTGGGAGGCGCCCACGGGGGAGGCCAGGCGGTTGGAGGATCTGCCGGCCAGGGCCAGAGCCTACCTGGACCGGCTGGCAGAGATCACCGAGACACCGGTGAGGATGGTTTCGGTGGGCCCCCGGCGGAAGCAGATCATCCGGGTGGACTAGCCGACCGGGGCCCTGGCCGCCTTGAGAAGGGCTCTGCTTCTGGCTAGCTTATCAAGCTTTGCCGGTTCCGCCGAATTCCGCCAGAGGTTCCGGAGGGCCTCCACAGGGGTCCGGAGGGGGACGGGAGGACCGGCCTGGAGAAAACGGGTGATACGGGTGGCATGTTCGACGACCTGAGCAAGAAGCTTGACGGGGTTCTGTCCAAGTTCCGGCAGCGTGGAATGCTGACGGAGCCCATGGTCCGGGACGGACTCCGTGAAGTCCGCCGGGTGCTGTTGGAAGCGGATGTCAACTACCAGGTCACCCGTGATTTCCTGAAGCGGGTCCAGGAGAAGGCCCAGGGGGACAAGGTTCTGAAGTCCGTCTCCCCGGGCCAGCAGATCGTCAAGATCGTGCATGACGAGCTCGTCACGCTCCTTGGCGGGGAGGCCTCATCGGGACTGGAGTGGGCTCCGGTTCCCCCCACGGTCATCATGGTGGTGGGCCTCCAGGGCTCCGGGAAGACCACCACGGTGGCCAAGCTTGCCAAGCGGTTGGCCCGGCAGGGAAAGAAGCCCCTCATGGCGGCTTGCGACCTGTACCGGCCGGCGGCGGTGGATCAGCTGGTGGATCTGGGAGAGCAGATCGGCTTGCCGGTGCATCGGGGAGAGGGAGGGGAGGACGTGCTCACCGTGGCCCGGGAGGCACTGAAGCGGGCCAGGGCCGAGCGGAAGCAGGTGCTCCTGCTGGACACGGCGGGACGTCTCCAGATCGACGAGCCCATGATGAACGAGCTCCGGTCCCTGAAAGCGGAGCTCCAGCCCCAGGAGATCCTCCTGGTGGCCGATGCCATGACGGGGCAGGAAGCGGTGAATATCGCCGAGGGGTTCAACGAGGCCCTGGACGTCACCGGCTTCGTACTGACGAAGATGGACGGAGATGCCCGGGGTGGGGCCGCCCTCTCCATCTACGGGGTCACCGGGAAGCCCATGAAGTTCGTGGGAGTGGGAGAAGGGGTGGACGCCCTGGACACCGCCGATCCCCAGCGGCTGGCGGGGCGGATTCTCCAGATGGGGGATGTGGTGGGGCTGGTGGAGAGAGCGCAGGCCACCATGGATGTGGAGGAGCAGGCGCGCCTGGAGGAGAAGGTCATGGGAAAGGGGCAGTTTTCCCTGGAAGACTTCCTCAGCACGCTGAGGCAGATCCAGCGGATGGGGCCCCTGGAGCAGCTGGTCAAGCTGATCCCCGGTGTCGGGAAGAAGCTTCCGGTGGGGAACATGGATCCCAAGAGGATCAAGCACATCGAGGCCATCATCCTCTCCATGACTCCCCAGGAGCGGCAGAAGCCCGAGATCCTCAACGGATCCAGACGGGCCCGGATCGCCCGGGGCAGCGGAAGGCCGGTGTCGGAAGTGAACCGCCTTCTGAAGCAGTTCAAGGAAATGAAGAAGATGATGAAGCAGGTCCGGGGCTTCATGCCCATGTGATCTGGATCGTGACGCGGCCCGCCGGTGAGCCGGAGGCGCTGCCGGTTTTTTTGGGTCCGTCGAGGGACGGACCGGGGTGATCCCAACACCGAAGAGAGACGATGTCCATCAAGATTCGACTCCGGCGGATGGGCCGGAAGAAGCAGGCACACTACCGCATCGTGGTGGCCGACACGGATTCTCCCAGAGACGGACGTTTCGTGGAGAGCCTCGGCTACTACAGGCCCCTTTCCAACCCGGCTCGGGCCGTGGTGGACATGGAGCGGGTGGAGCACTGGCTGGCGCAGGGCGCCCAGCCCAGCGACACCGTCTCCTCCATCCTGAAGAAGGTCCGGAAGGGTGGCGACGAGTCGCTGGCGGTGGGAGAGGCGGACAAGGAAGCCGAGCGGAAGGCCGCCCATGAAGCTCTGGCGGCCCGTCGTCGGACCGAAGCCGAAGCTCTGGCGGCTGCCGAAGCGGAAGCGGAAGCCGCCAAGGCCGGGAAGAAGGCACCGACGGCGGAAGCGCCGGAGGAAGAAGCCCCCGGGGAGCCTGCCACCGAAGGGGAGTCGGAAGCCGGGGCCGGAGCCGAAGAGATGCCCGCCCAGGAGGCGGAAGCGCCTGCCGAGGCTGAGTCCGAAGAAAAGAAGTCCGAGTAGCTTCCAGGGTGGAGGAGGGGATGGCTCGCTCCGAACCCGAATTCCTGGTGGTCGGGCAACTCAACAAGGTCCACGGAACGTCCGGGGAGCTTTACGTCTGGCCCCTTACGGATCACCCCGAGAGCACCTTCGCTCCCGGGGTGATCCTTTACCTGGGGGACGAGAAGGGGACGGGAACCGGCCTTGCCGGGAGCACCGTGGCCCTCGAGTCCGTTCGGGCCTTCAGGAAGGGCTACCTGGTGCGCCTCCGGGGCGTCACCAGCCGGAGCCAGGCCCAGGACCTCCGGGGCCGATACCTCCTTCGGCCCATGCAGGAGGTGGAGGAACTCAGGGAAGGGGAGGTCTTCTATCATCAACTCCTGGGAATGGAGGTGGTGACGGTGGACGGGGATGAAGTGGGCCGGGTGGTGGAGGTCTATGAGCTCCAGCCGGCTGATCTTCTTGCCGTCCGGGGACCCACAGGCGTCCATCACATCCCCTTTCTGGGATCCATCGTCCGGGAGATGGACGTGGAGGGCGGAAGGCTCGTCATCGACCCTCCGGAGGGACTCCTGGAGCTGGCATGAAGATCAACATCGTCACCATCTTTCCGGAGTTCTTCCAGGCTCCCCTCTCCATCAGCATTCCGGGACGGGCCCGGAAGATGGGACTGGCGGAGTACGCCCTCGTGGATCTCCGGGACTTTACCCACGATAGACACAAGACCGTGGACGATACGCCCTACGGGGGGGGAGCGGGGATGGTGATGAAGCCGGAGCCGTTCTTCGAGGCCGTGGACAGCCTGGATCGGTCCGGTCCCGTCCTCCTTCTTTCGGCCCGGGGTAGGCCGTTCAAGCACCAGGACGCCGTGCGGCTCTCCCTGGAGACAGACCTGACCCTCCTGTGCGGCCACTACAAGGACGTGGACCAGCGGGTGGCCGATCATCTGGCCACCGAAGAGATCTCGGTAGGGGACTTCGTCCTTTCCGGCGGGGAGGTTGGAGCGCTGGTGGTTGTGGACGCGGTGGTTCGCCTCCTTCCCGGGGCCATCGGCGATCACGAGTCGGCCTCCTCCGATTCCTTCTACGAGGAAGGGCTCCTGAGCCCTCCCTCCTATACCCGGCCCGCGGTGTACCGGGGTCATGAGGTGCCCCAGATCCTCCAGAGCGGGGATCACGCCCGGATCGAGGCGTGGCGAAAGGCGGAAGCCCGGCGCCTCACCCGTGAGCGGCGGCCCGATCTGGCCGTAGGGGAGTGACGGCCCCTTCACCGACAGAGAAAAGAGAATTATCTTTTCTGTCTGTCTGCGTATTTTTCCGGTCCACCCGGACCCAGTGAGGTGATATCATGTCTGATCTGCTGCGTGAGGTTGAGCGGGAACAGCTTCGCCAGGACCTCCCCCAGTTTTCTCCCGGGGACACCGTCCGGGTGCTCTATCGCGTTCGCGAGGGTGATAAGGAGCGCATCCAGGCCTTCGAGGGCGTCTGCCTGGCCCGCCGGGGTGGAGGTGTCGGGGAGACCTTCACCGTTCGGAAGATCTCCTCCGGTGTGGGGGTCGAGCGGATCTTTCCCATCAACGCGCCTACCGTGAAAGGTGTGGAGGTGGTACGCCGTGGCCGGGTTCGCAGAGCCAAGCTCTACTACCTGAGGGGACTCCGTGGCAAAGCGGCCCGCATCCGGGAAAAGCGGACCCACTAGTCCTTCACCGGCAGCGAGGCCGGGTATGAGCGGAGCAGATCGGCTCCAGGACCTTCTCGAGTATGAGAACGGGTTCTGGAGCCGTGGCCTTTTCAGGGTCGCCGGTGTGGACGAGGCCGGCCGGGGTCCTCTGGCCGGGCCGGTGGTCGCGGCCGCCGTGATCCTTCCCCGGAACGCTTCGGTGCCGGGAGCCTGCGACTCCAAATTGCTTCCCCGGGACCGCCGGGAGGCTCTTGCCCATCAGATCACCCGGGGCGCCATGGCCTATGGGATCGGGGCTGCCTCCGTCCGGGAGATCGAGAACCTCAACATTCTCGTGGCCACCCGTGTAGCCATGTCCCGGGCCCTGAAGCACCTCCGTCAGCCACCGGATCACGTGGTGGTGGACGGCCTTCCGGTTCGTGGCCTGGACTGGGACCATGAGGCCGTGGTGGGCGGCGACGGTCGGGTCCATTCCATCGCCTGCGCCTCGATTCTGGCCAAGGTCTTTCGGGACCGTCTCATGCTCCGCCTGGCCTGTCGCTATCCGGGGTATGGATGGGAGACCAACATGGGCTACGGAACCGAAGCGCATCTCCTGGCTCTTCGCCGCCTCGGTCCAACCCCGCATCACCGCAGAACCTTCCGGGGCGTCCAGCTGGATCTGGGATTGTAGCTTCCGAGACAACGGTTGCACGCTGCCGGGGATCCTGAAAAGGAAGCCGGATTATAGCGGGAGACGGGCCGGGACCTTAATCTCCCTGACCGACGCCGACCTCCGACGCGGAAATGAGCCGATCACGGGGCCCGGCATATTCGGATCCCCGTTTTGGTAGAAGAGAAACGTCCCCAATCACGGAGTCGTTCCATGGCGCGAAGCAGACATCTTTTCTTGCCGGTCCTTGCCCTTGGCCTCCTGGCCGCCGGTGCGTTAGCACCCCGGGAGTCCGCAGCCCAGACCCTGTCGGAAGAGAACCTCGCCGTATTCAACTACCGGAGCATCGGCCCCACCCGCCAGAGCGGCCGCTTCGTGGATATCGCCGTGCCCAGCCAGCGGCCCGGGACCTTCTACATCGCCGCTGCCTCCGGCCACCTCTGGAAATCGGAGAACCACGGCCTCACCTACGAGGTCCTCTTCGAGAACGAGGACGTCTACTCCATCGGTGCCGTGGCTGTGGCGCCCTCGAACCCCGACATCCTTTACCTCGGCTCGGGGGAGGCCAACAACTCCCGGAGCACCTACTGGGGGGATGGGGTCTACAAGTCCACCGACGCCGGGGAGACCTGGACGAATGTGGGGCTCCCCGAGTCCCACCACATCGGCCGCATCGTGGTCCACCCAACCGATCCCGACATCGTCTACGTGGCGGCCCTGGGCCACCTCTACTCCGAGAATCCGGAGCGGGGCCTATACAAGACCACCGACGGCGGGGATAGCTGGGACCTGGTCCTGGCCCATGAGGCGAGGGGGAAGGCCATCGGCGTGGTGGACGTGGTTATGGATCCCACCAACCCCGACATCCTCTACGCCGCCACCTTCGACAAGGTGCGGGTGCCCTGGTCCTACGACCTGGGAGGCCCCGGGAGCCGGGTGTGGAAGACCACCGACGGCGGGGATAGCTGGGAGATGCTCACCAATGGGTTGCCCGGCGGGATGCTGGGCCGCATCGGCATCGACGTCTACCATCGGGACCCGAACATCCTCTACCTCACCGTCGAGAACGCCAACAAGGAAGGGATGAGTGACGAGGAGCGCCTGCGGGAGCTCGAGAGTCACGAGTCCAGCCAGGGCATGATTGGCGGGGAGGTCTACCGGTCCGACGACGCCGGAGCCTCCTGGCGGAAGACCCACGCCGACTCCCTGGATATCGGCGGCGGCCCGGCCTACTACTACGGCCAGATCATCATCGATCCCAACGACCCCGACGTGGTCCACGTCCTCTCTGCCGCCTCCTGGGGTTCCTTCGACGGCGGAAAGACCTGGGAACGGCGCCCCCTGGGTTTCGGTGGCGACGACCACGCCCTCTGGATCGATCCCGAGAACTCGGACTACATGATCCTGGGCTACGACCACGGCATGGGGGTCTCCTGGGACGGCGGGGAGAACTGGTACCACCCGGACAACCAGTCCCTGGCCCAGTTCTACGCCGTGGGCTACGACATGTCCTACCCCTACCGGGTGGCCGGCGGGCTCCAGGACAACGGCTCCCACCTGGCCTACCACACCAACCCCGCCGGGGGCCCAATCCGCTTCGAGCAGTGGTTCCGGGTGGGGGGCGGTGACGGTATGTACAACGTCATCGAAGGGTGCACCAACCGGTATCTCTACAACGAGTCCCAGTTCGGCCCCATTTCGCGACTGGACCTCTGGACCGGGGAGCGGAAGGGGATCCGGTACGACGATCCGGAACTCCGGTGGAACTGGAACTCGCCCATCCTCATAAGCCCCCACGGCTGCGACGTCATCTTCCACGGGGCCAACAAGGTCCTCCGCTCCGACAACCGGGGAGAGAGCTGGGAGGTCATCAGCGACGACCTCACCAAGGCGGATCCCGCCACACTCACCACGGGGAAGGGCGGGGACGGAAACATCCAGTACGCCACCATCACCACCCTGGACGAGTCCCCCCTCCAGGCGGGCCTCATCTGGGTGGGCACCGACGACGGGAACGTTCAGGTGACACGGGACGGCGGCCGGAACTGGACCCTGGTGAATGACAACATCCCGAGCAACCCCGAGTACTGGGTGAGTCGGGTGCAGGCCTCCCACCACGAGCCGGGTACGGCCTACGTCTCCTTCACCGGTATGCGGCGGGACGATTTCCGGGCCTTCGTCTACAAGACCACGGACTTCGGGGAGAGCTGGACCGACATCTCCGCCGACCTCCCGGAAGAGCCCATCAACGTCATCCAGGAGCACGACGACAACCCCCACGTCCTCTTCGTGGGCACCGACTTCGCCGTGTACGTGTCCCTGGACGGGGGCCAGAGTTGGACCCGCATGAAGAACGACATGCCCACCCAGCCGGCCTATGACCTGAAGATCCATCCCCGGGAGAACGACCTCATTGTGGCCACCCACGGCCGGGGCATCTACATCGCCGACATCAGCGCCCTCTCCCAGGTGACGGAGGAGGTCCTGGAAGAGGACGCCTGGTTCTTCCAGCCCGAGTCCAAGGTCCGCTGGATCGGGACGGACATGCGGGAATACGCCTCCGACAACTTCGACGGGGAGAGCGAGCCCATGGCCATCCCCCTCTACTACTACCTGGGGAGTGACGCCGGCGGGGACGTGACCTTCACCGTCTATCAGGGGAACGTGGCCATCGCCAGCCTCACCGGCCCCTCGGAAGCCGGGATGCACGAGGTCCTCTGGGGCATGGACAAGCGGGAGGAGCGCTCCGAGGAGCAGGTGGAGCAGATGCGGGAGCGGTATGCCCGCTTCGGCCGGGAGGTGGATGAGGACGAGCTTCGCTACATCTCCACCCCGGCGCCTCTGGGGGACTACACAATCACCATGAGCGTGAACGGACAGGTGGTCATGGAGCGGGAGGCCTCCATCCTCAAGGACGAGTGGTGGATGGAACGGAGGTAGCGGATTCCCGCACATCCCCCCCGGGGCTCCCGGTGGTGGATGGAGATCCGGTGCGGAATTTGTTATCGTTGTAATTGTTCGGTGGGGCCCCTGGGGGTGGTCATCCTCCGGGGGCCCTTTTCCCGAGCCGGTAGCTCAGTTGGGAGAGCAACGGACTTTTAATCCGTAGGTCGTGGGTTCGAATCCCACCCGGCTCATTCAATAGTGACAACAACTTACGGCCTCCTGGGTGTGACCCGGGGGGCCGATTTTGTTGGGGTTTGTGGTAGCACCTCAAGGACGAGGAGATTCGGATTTTATGACGAAGGATTCCCGCATATACCTGGTACATATTGTCGAGTCCATCGACACGATTGCCGGGTACATTGCGGGGCTCGATAAGGGTGCTCATCCTTGAGAGCAGTGTAACCCTCTCGCTCGAACGATGTAGTTTTTTGGAGGTAGGTAGGATTCGCCGGATGACCGAAGAGAGCTAAGCCGAATTTCATCCCGCTGACGGATATCCCCAACGGCTGGAACATCAGTATTCTTAGCGGTGATTGAAGGCGGCGGAGTGGACATTGGTCACGACGCCGGTCATGAACTTCGGCAATATGGAACTCGTCCGAGCCGGAACCATGAAGAAGAGATACCTCACTCCAGCGGTGGCATTGGGCGTTGTGGCTCTTGCCTACGCTTGCACGATCCGGGACATCACCGAGGTTCCGGTGGCGTCGATTGAGGTGCAGCCATCCTCCCTTACCGTCCTGGAAGGAGAGTCTCAGAATCTCACGGCCCGGGTGATGGACGAGTTCGGGAACACCCTGCCCGACGGGGCTGTGACATGGTCCTCCGACGATCCCACCGTCTTCTCCATCGATGGATCCGGGAAGGGGACGGCCCTCGCCCCAGGACAGGCGACGGTTTGGGCGACCCTTTCCGGGACTCGGGGCTCGGGGACCGTGTCGGTGGAGCCCGGCCCAAAATTCGTGGTCAGCGAGCCATCGATCCTCTTCCTGAGGGCTCTGGGGGGGGCGGACCCGGAGCCCGTCCCCCTTCGGATCACCAACGGAGGGGGGGGATCGCTGGGAGGGATCTCGGCGGCGGTCCAGTATCCAGAGGGCGGAGCAGACGGATGGTTATCCCTGGCTCTGGAAGGGATTTCTGCTCCTGCCACCCTTATCGTCACGGGCCTGCTGGGGCCGCTGGGAGAGGGGATCCACGATGCGACCCTCGTGCTGACCTCCCAGGATAACAGGGTTGCACCCCTCTCCGTCCCGATCCAGGCGGTAATCACGCTGGACACGCCCATCATCGAGTTGAGCTCGACGGCGCTGGAATTCCAGGTGGACGCCGCCGACGCTCCCCCTACCCCTCAGACCATTCAAGTCACCAACCGGGGAGGCGGCGTCCTCTCGGACCTCAAGGCCATGAGCCTGTACCCCGGTGACGGCGGTTGGCTCTCGGCCAACCTGACCGGGACCACGGCCCCAACCGAGCTGCTGGTGCAGCCTGATCCCTCCGGCCTGGGCCCCGGTGTCTACGTTGCGGAGGTCAGGCTCTCAGGCCCCGGCGCCCTCAACACTCCAGTGTCCGTGAACATAGCCTTCACGGTCAGAGTGGGTCCATTGAGCCCGGTCCACTGTACGGGCTTCGTGGCCGATGGCACCTCGGGCGAGGCCACGAACATCGTGGTCCAGGCCAGGGACAAGGGCGGAAATCCGTTGACCTCCGGGGGCGCAACCGTGGTGGTGACCGTGTCGGGTGCCAACAACGCGGGAGCTCTCGACGTCACGGACCTGGACAACGGCACGTACACCGCAAGCTATTCGCCCGTAGCCGCAGGTACAGACTACATCGCCATCGCCGTGGACGGAACGCCTATCGGCGGCAGCCCCTTCTCCAGCAGGATCGGCGTCGGGGAGGTGAGTCCAGCCCGCTCCACGGCCACCGTGCCCACGGGCGAGGTGGGGAGCCCCACTCACATCGTGGTCCAGGCCAGGGACGGGAATGGCAACCCCTTGAGCTCCGGGGGCGCCGAGGTACTCGTCACCGTGTCGGGAGCCAACGCCGAGGAGCCCTTCGAGGCCGACGACGAGGATGACGGCACCTACACCGCCGACTACACGCCCACCGTAGCGGGCACCGACACCGTATCCATCACCATGGATGGCAGCCCCATCAGCGGCAGCCCCTATACCAGCAGGGTGGGCGCCGATGGTGCGAGCCCGGCCCATTCCACGGCCACGGTGCCGGACGGCACCGTCGAAC
>CAZSDD010000049.1:16714-22319 GCA_964605505.1 uncultured Gemmatimonadaceae bacterium
TATCCATCACCATGGATGGCAGCCCCATCAGCGGCAGCCCCTATACCAGCAGGGTAGATGGTGCGAGCCCGGCCCATTCCACGGCCACGGTGCCGGACGGCAAGGTGAAGGAACCTACCAACATCGTGGTGCAGGCCAGGAACGTTTATGGAAACCCTGTGACCGTGGGCGGCGAGACCGTGGTGATAACCGTGTCGGGAACGAATACGGCCGGGCCCATCACGGCTACCGATGTGGGTGACGGGACGTACACGGCCAGCTACACGCCCCATCCGGTGCGCACGGGCAAAGACTATGTTGAGATCACCATGAACGGCACGCCCATCAGCGGCAGCCCCTACACCAGCACGGTCACCCGTTAGCAGCCCGGCACGTCCTGAAAGAGGAAGGGGAGGCGGAGGAGGACCAAGGGCTCACCTCCATGCTCCAATTCCTGTGGGATCACCTGTGGAAGGAGGGCGGGGGGTTCTCCCTCCCCCCCCTCCCTCCGGTTTCCATCCGAGTCTGTCGGCGGCTGCCACCCACCCTAACCGAGCCCGGATGTGGCCGCCCAGGTCCCATCGGCCTCCCACCCATCCTGGCGAAATGCTGCTTGAGGAGTTTCTTAAGCCTCTGGGAATCACGCAATCCGCTTTCGCGATTCAGCTCGGAGTCTCTTTCCCGCGGTTGAACGAGGTGATCAATGGGAAACGGAGCGTGACGCCGGACACTGCCCTTTGGTTGGCACGAGTGAAAGGAATGAGTGCTGACTTCTGGCTGGGGCCCTCAGCACCTCAAAACCCTACGTCGACGCCCTCAGAATCTACGAAGTCCAGAACGAGGTTCTGAATCACCCACATATCGAGGATTGGGTGAATCGACTGGGAGTGGCGGACCTCTGGGGTCGTCTCCAGCGGGAGGCGGAACCAGCCTGAAGCCAGCCAGGCAGATCAGGCCGGGGCTCGGACACCCGGCCGGACCACGTCCTGAACGATGTCGGATCGGCTACGTTCCTTGCCGACGGATCGATGGCAGTCGCCAGTCACATGGACGAGCGGATCTCGGTCTTTTCCGACGATGGCCACTTCCTTCGGGTCGTCCCTTGATCTCAGAGCATTGTAAGAAGGCGGAGAGCGGGCAGACGCCCTCCGGGTCGTTGAGGCCTTACGTGGTCCAATACTCCGGATTCTTCACGTAGGCTGTTCTGGGGCGTCGTATGGGTTATCACGGTTCCAACGGGGACTTGCCCCAGAGGAGGATCCCGGCCCACCAGATTGCGCATCGCTCTCCGAAGGTGCTGGTCTCCCGGAGCCGGTCGGCGAAGAACCGCTCCATCTCCAGGCCAAAGGCCTCCGAACCCAGAGCCACCGCAGTCACCCCGGAGGGGTGTGGGTTCTCCCGATCACCGAGGATGCCATCTGGGGGGTGGAAACCGACGATTCCGATGTGAGCTTCATCGTTCGGTAGGACCTCGTGAGAGGATAAGCAGCAGGGCGGCGGCGCGGACTGCGGAACTGGTCCTTTTGGTCGCTGCGACGGCTGTTCCCGTAGCCCGAGGGGTCCTTCACCCCCCCGTATGCCTCAGCAGCGCCGCCACCGCCGCCGTCTGTTCTTCCCAGAGGGCGGTTTCCCTCTGGAGGGCCTTCCAGCCCCGGTCGGTGAGGGTGTAGAAACGGGCCCGACGGCCCGAATCCGACTCTCCCCATTTCCCCCTGACCCAGCCCTTCTTGTTTAGACGGTGCAGGGCCGGATAGACGACGCCCTCAGAAAGCTCGAAGGCCCCGTCGGTCTGTTCGTTGATCCAGGCGATGATGGCGTATCCATGCTTGGGCCCCCACTTCAGGGTCTGGAGGATCAACAGGTCCAGGGTGCCGGTGATGAGGTTGCTTCCTGCCATCAGGATTCTCCGGAGATGATGGGTCTGGGGGTCTATTCCGCACGAAGGGCGGTGTGGGGATCCACCCGGCTTGCCCTCAGTGCGGGAATGAGGGTGGCCAGGCCCGAGGCTACCAGGACGGCCAGGATGGTGGCGCCGTAGGTCATGGGATCCACGGTGGGGGTCTGGTAGAGGAAGCTCGAGAGGGCCCGGGCGGCCAGGGCCGCAGCTCCCAGTCCCAGGATGCATCCTCCGCCCACCAGAATCATTGCCCGCCGCGTGACGATACGAACCATGGCCCCGGGCTCGGCTCCCACGGCCATCCGGATGGCCAACTCCCTGCGCCGGCGGCGAACGGCATAGGCCAGCATCCCGTAGATTCCCATGCCCGCCAGGAAGAGGGCCGAACCGCTGAAGATGCCCAGGACCGCCGAGGCCGACCGGACGGTGGCGGTCTCCCCCCGCAGAACTTCGTCCATGGGCTGCATGAGGTAGGGCACCAGGTCGGGATCGAAGGTCTTTACCGTGTCGCGGATGTCCGAGAAGACGGCTTCGGGACGGGCCCGGGTCCGGACGAGGAACTCCACGGCTTCGCTGGGAACCGACATCCAGGGCAGGAAGATGTCCGGATCGTCGGACTCGCTCATGGGATCCGTGGTGATCCCCCGGTACCGGATGTCCTCCACCACGCCGGCGATGGTCACAGGATTCTCACCGGGCCGGAAGAGGTTCAGGGTCTGCCCCACGGGATCCGAGTCCGGGAAGAAACGGGCGGCAAGAGCCTGGCTGATGAGGGCCATGTCGGGATCCTCGGCAGCGACCCCTGGTGGAAAGCCCCCGCCGCGGATCATCCGGGCACCCAGGGCTTCCAGGTATCCCGGGCTGACCCGATGGTGATAGAACCGAACCCGGTCCTCCACCTCCTGCATGCCGGGGAGCCAGAGGTAGGAGGCCCCGCTCAGGCCTCGCATGGGAAGATTGGAGCCGAAGGAGACCGACTCCACTTCCGGGATGCTTTCCAACCTTGCCTGGAGGTCCATCACCCCGGCCACCAGCCCATCTTCCGCGTACCGATCACCCGTGAGCTGCAGGCGGAAGGCCATGAGATTCACGGTCTCGAAGCCCGGATCCTCCCGTAGCTGGGCCTGAAGGCTCCGGGTCATGAGACCGGCTCCCACCAGGAGGAGGAGGGAGAGGGCCACCTCTCCCATGACCAGGTACCCCTGGAGCTCCAGGCCCCCGGGGTTCCGTCTTCCGGCTCCCTTCACACCCGCTGCGATGGCCGTTCGGGAGGCCAACAGAGCCGGGGCCAGCCCCACGCCAAGTCCCACGGCGGCCATGAGTGCGGCGGAGAAGAAGAGCATCCTCCCGTCCACCTTCAGGCTCACATAACCGGGCAGGAGATCGGTAGGGAGGAGGGCGGGAAGGGCCCCGATGCTCCACATGGCCAGGACCAGGCCCAGCCCGCTCCCCAGGAGGGAAAGAACCAGGCTTTCGGTAAGGAGCTGCCGGAGGATCCTTCCCCGGCCTGCTCCCACGGCCGTCCTCACCGAGATCTCCCCGGTCCGATCCGAGGCCCGGGCCAGGAGGAGGTTGGTGACGTTGATGGCCGAGATGAGGAGGAGGAGCCCCGTGGCCCCGAAAACCACCAGGATCAGGAGCCGGGTGTCGCCCAGGTAGAGATCCCGGGCCGGCACCACCAGGACCCCCCTCTGCTCGTGGGCTTCGGGAAACTCCGCCTCCAGCTCGGCGGCAACCCCGTCCAGGTCCGCCTGCACGTCCTCTAGGGTACGCCCAGGCAAGGTGCGGCCCGCGACTCCGAATGACCGGCTTCCCCGGCTGTCCATGCGGGAAGGGCGGGCCACGGCCATGGGTACCCAGACTTCCGCCTGAAGGGACGCCCCGGAAAAGTCGTCCGGGATGATCCCCACCACCGTGCAGGGGATGTCGTCCAGATATATGGTCTCTCCCAGGAGGCCCGGGTCCCGGCCCCACCGGCGTTCCCAGAGGCTCTCTCCCACCAGTGCTGTCCGGGGCCCGCCTGGAGCCCGGGTCTCCTCAGGGGCGAAGGTCCGCCCACGGAGGGCCGTAACCCCGAAGACCCGGAAGTAACCTTCGTCCACCACCTCACCCTGGACCCGCTCGGCCCCCAGGTCGCCGGTGAGGTTGAAGACCGTACCTCCGTAGGCTGCGGCCTCTTTCAGGGTCCGGTTCCGATTGCCCCAATCCCTGGCCTCCGGCACCGACGCTCCACGGATGCGAGGTAGGTCTTCCGCCATGTAGGCGCCCTGGAGAAAGACCAGCGTCTCGGCCTCCCTGAAGGGAAGGGAACCGAATAGGGTGGCGTCGGCAACGCTGAAGATGGTGGTGCTGGCCCCGACACCCAGGGCCAGTGTGAGAACCGCCAGAGCCGTGAACCCTGGGCTCCGCCTCAGGGTCCTGAATGCGAACCGAAGGTCCTGGGTGAGGCTCTCCAGAATGGCGCCTCTCCGCTCTCTCCGGCTCCGGGCCCTGGCGTAGCGCCGGGCCTCTTCCTGGATCTCATCCACCGGGCCGAACCGCCGCCGGGCCTCCTGCCTGGCCTCTTCGGGGGAGAGGCCTTCCTCCATGAGCTCCCGGACCTTCATCTCCAGGTGGGTCTGGATCTCGTCCCGGATCTCTCCGTCTGGGTCCGGTCGGTATTCCCCCATCCTGAACAGATTTTTCAAAATCCCTCTCCCTACCCTGTGTTGAACAAGGGGTCATCGCTGTTTTATACCTAGTTCAATCAAGGTTGATGGGTCAAGGGGTTTGGGGGCGCGACACGAGAACCCCTGCCCACCCCACCCTCGCACTCCCGCCCGGTACTCCGCATCTTGTCCTGAGGCGTGCCGTCCCGCTTTCCTCTTCACCAGCACTGAACCGGGGGTTTGACATGCCCGCTTCCGGCGGCCCCATCTACCATTCTGCGCGGATCCCATGGCGCCGGGTCCGGATACTCGTTGGCCTTGGCCTCTTGATAGTCACCTCGGCTGCCTGGGCCCAGGTCCCTGACGCGTTTTCCCAGAACCCGGCTCCCCAGGGGGAGGGTTGGGCGGGCTTCTCGAATAGTGTTTTTCTCCTGGGGGCCTTCCTGAATCTCCTGCTGGCGGCGGTCCTGGGTGCCGTCATCGGCTACCACCCCCGCCGTATGCGGACGGCCGACACCCTGGAGGAGATCGAGGCTCCGAAGGTTTCCATCGTGTATGCCGTCATCGGCTCCCTCATCGGGATTCTGGTGGTCCAGTACGGCCTGGTCATGGGCTTCGTCCTCTTCGGCATCGGGGGCCTGATTCGCTTCCGGTCCGCCATGGGCTCGGCGCAGATCACGGGACAGGTCATCTTCGTCACTCTCATCGGCCTCACCTGTGGTCTCCACCTCCCCCACGTGGCGGTGCTGGCCGCGGCGTTCGACTTCGTCCTCACCTTCATCCTGGAGGCCCGAATCACCTACCGGGTGGACGTTCGGGGGGTGCCCATGGAGCACTTCACCGAAGCGGCCCGGGCCTACCGGAATGTCCTTGCCGGGCGTCGATTCCACCTGCTCAGTGAAACCCCCAGGCCGGAAAAGGGACGCATCTCCTTCATCTTCCGCACGGCGGGACGGGACACCCGGCACCACATCGAGGAGATCATGCACGAGAACGTCCCCGAATCCCTCCGGGGCTCCCTGGACTGGGAGGTGGATTGAGGGATCGGGGGATGGCCGACGGGAATTGCCCGGGGAAGGGA
>CAZSDD010000050.1:0-4421 GCA_964605505.1 uncultured Gemmatimonadaceae bacterium
ATGATGCGGCTCCGGCTCACCAGCCCCACCGTGGGCTTGATCCCCACCACCCCGTTGGCGTTGGAAGGGCAGACGATGGAGCCGTTGGTCTCGGTGCCGATGGCGGCGGCGCACAGACTGGCGCTGGCGGCGGCTCCCGAACCGGAAGAAGAGCCGCAGGGGTTCCGGTCCAGGACATAGGGGTTCCCGCACTGGCCTCCCCGGCCGCTCCACCCGGATGAAGACCGGGAGGAACGGAAATTGGCCCACTCGCTCAGGTTCGCCTTTGCCAGGATGACGGCGCCGGCTTCACGGAGCTTCTTCGCCACACCCGAATCCTCCGGAGGAATCGAGCCTTCCAGGGCATAGGAACCGGCGGTGGTGGTCATCCGGTCGTGGGTGGCGATGTTGTCCTTCACGATGATGGGAATCCCGTGGAGGCATCCTCTCACATTTCCATCTTCCCGCTCCCGGTCCCGCTCCCGGGCGATTTCCAGAGCTTCGGGATTGGTCTCGATGACGCTTCGGAGGGTCGGGCCCTGCCGGTCGATCTCTTCAATTCGCTGAAGGTAGAAGCGGGTGATCTCCTCCGAGCCCCAACGGCCGCTCACCATGCCTGCGTGGAGTTCCGTGATGGAGATCTCCTCCAGGGGAAAATTCGAGACGGGATAGGCCTCGCCGGCCCGGACCCCGGCCGGTGGCGAATCTCCCGTTCCCGCGTCGTCCCGGCCGGCCCCCTCCGGGGAGCAGGCCCCGGCCCCTCCAAGAACGAAGGCGCCACCTGCGGCCGCGCCGGTCCCGATGAACCGGCGGCGGGAAACGTCTCTCGGATCTCTGGAAGTCATGGCTTGCCTCCTGACGGTACGATCTCGGAAAGAGTACGGATTCCGTGCAACATGGGGCGAGGGGGGAACCTGGCGTTGAAGCTACGGGACATCTAGGATTTCCGCAGCAGGCTTCCGGCGACCGACCCCGTTCGGGGGGAGCCTCCCGGACACCGAGCGGCTCCGGCGCCGGAACATTCGCCATGCCCTGAAGACGAACACGGACACATCGAATCCAATGGCCGACGACGCTCCTGCCCGACCCCGACTCTCTCCCCAGGACGCCCTCGCTATCACCGGGGAGCACTTTCCCGTATCGGTGGACCAGGTCCGCCCCCTTCCTTCGGAACGAGACCAGAACTTCCTCGTGTCCGAAGCCTCCTCCGGACGGAGGTACGTCCTCAAGGTAAGCCAGACCGGAGAGGACCGGGAAGTTCTCGACTTTCAGAACCGCATCCTGGAGCACCTGGCCCGGGCCAACTTCCCTCTGTCCAGGGTCCTCTACGGAAGGGGCGGAAAGGAGATCGTGGAGATCCCCGGCCCTCAGGGAGAACGGTACCTGACCCGTCTCCTGACCTGGCTCCCGGGAAAGGTCATGGCACACGTCCGCCCCCAGACCTCCGGCCTCTTCCGGAGTCTCGGCGCCTTTCTGGGAGGCCTTGACCGCGTCCTGGAGGGGTTTTCCCATCCGGCACAGGATCGGAATCTGAAGTGGGATCTGAAAAGCGCCGGGCGGGTCATCCGCTCCCAACTCCGTTACGTGGAGGATCCCTGGCGCCACGAACTTCTGGAAGAGATGGCCCAACGATTCATGGAGAGGCTGGGGCCCCTGGTCCCGGGCCTTCGGATGAGCGTCATCCAGGGCGATGCCAACGATCACAACATCCTGGTGAACGAGCTTTCCGCCGGCGCGGATCCGGGAGACCGGCGGGTCACGGGGTTGGTGGACTTCGGAGACGCACTTCGGAGCTTCACCGCCGGTGAGGCGGCCATCGGGGCCGCCTACGCCATGCTGGACAAGGGAGACCCCTTCACGGTGGCGGCCCGGGTGGTGGAGGGGTATCACTCGGCCTTTCCCCTGAAGGAAGAGGAGATCGCGGCCCTATATCCCCTCATGGGGCTTCGCCTCTGCGCCAGCGTGGCCATCTCAGCACACCAGAAGGCGCTGGAGCCGGAGAACGGCTACCTGACGGTGACCGAGGCTCCGGCCTGGGCCCTTCTGGAGTGGATGGAAAAAGAGAGCCCGGACCTCCCCCACTTCCTCTTCCGCCAGAGTTGTGGGTTGGAGCCGGTGCCTGGAGCCCGAGTCATCGTGGACTGGTTGGAGGAGCACGGCCAGACGGCGGCACCGGTGGTGGGATGGGCCGGAAACGACGATCTCCTGGAGCGTGAGTGGCAACTGGAGCGGGGATACGAGAGTCTCTGGACCCGGGAGGCTTCGGACACGGGGCGGCGCCTCCACCTGAGAGAGGAGCCCCTGCACGTCTTCGACTTCAGCATCACCAGCAGTGAGTTCGCCCATACCCCGGAACCCCGGGAGGCGGGTGCCTGGACCGAGCTTCTCTTCGGAAAGATGAGGGCCGTGGGAGCCGAGATCGGTGTGGGGCGCTATGACGAGGTCCGGCGATGGTACACGTCGGACATCTTCCGGATCCCCAGCGACGAGGCACCGGAATGGCGGACCGTACATCTGGGCGTGGACCTCTTCCTGGAGGCCGGCGCCCAGGTCTACGCTCCCTTCGACGCCAGAGTCCATTCCGTCGGCCATAACCAGGCGATGTTGGATTACGGGCCCACGGTAATCCTGGAGCACGACAGCGGAACTTCCTCCTTCTGGACCCTCTACGGCCACCTGGCCGACGACGTTCTCACCACTCTGACGCCAGGTTTGAACATCCGCCGGGGCCAATCCTTTGCCCGCGTCGGGGATTTTCCCGGGAATGGGAACTGGGCTCCCCATCTTCATTTTCAGATCATCACGGATCCTCTGGGAATGGAAGGGGACTTTCCCGGCGTCTGCCGGCCTTCGCAGCGCGCCCTCTGGAAGCGCCTCTCCCCGGACCCGAACCTGATCCTCCGGATTCCGGATCCCGGCGCCAGGAAGGCGACGGGAGGCCGGGACCTCCTGGACCCGGAGCGCTCGGGCCCCTCCGAAGCCGGAAACCCCTCCGGCGTTCCCCTGAAGGCGTCCCGGGGGCTCAATGAGGAAGAGGTCCTCCGCCTGCGAAAGGACCACCTGGGCCCCAACCTGAGCGTCTCCTACCAGCGGCCTCTGAAGATCGTCCGGGGACAGGGCCAGTATCTCTACGACCAACAAGGCCAGAAGTACCTGGACTGCGTGAACAATGTCCCCCACGTGGGCCACAGCCACCCCCGGGTGGTGGAGGCAGGCCGCAGGCAGATGGGAATCCTGAACACCAACACGCGTTATCTCCACGACCTCATCGTGGAGTACGCCGAGGAGCTTGCGTCCCTCCTTCCCGGCGACCTTTCCAGGGTCTATTTCGTGAACTCCGGCAGCGAGGCCAACGAGTTGGCTCTCCGCATGGCCCGGGCCCAGACCCGCAGAAAAGACGTGGTGGTGGTGGAGGGAGCTTATCACGGGCACACCACCGCCATGGTGGACATCAGCCCCTACAAGTTCGACGGACCCGGGGGGTCCGGGCCCCGGAACTGGGTCCACCAGGTCCCCATGCCGGACTCGTACCGGGGGCTTTTTCGGGCCCTGCCGGAAAGGGAGGTTCAGACCCGGGAAGAGCCCCGGTATCTCCCCGGCTCCGAAGTGGGAGCCGCCTATGCCCGGGAGGTCCGGAAGACGCTGGGCCTCATGAGGGCCGGAGGCCGCCACCCCGCAGCCTTCTTCTGCGAGTCCATGTTGGGCTGCGGAGGGCAGATCGTACTGCCGGAGGGATACCTGGCCGCCGCCTTCCGATACGTCCGGGAGGCCGGCGGCGTCTGCGTGGCCGACGAGGTGCAGGTGGGATTCGGCCGTGCCGGCACCCACTTCTGGGCCTTCCAGACCCAGGACGTAGTGCCGGACATCGTTACCCTGGGCAAGCCCATGGGCAACGGACACCCCCTGGCCGCCCTGGTGACCACTCCGGAGATCGCCGCCTCCTTCGACACCGGGATGGAGTACTTCAACACCTTCGGAGGAAACCCCGTCTCCTGCGCCATCGGCCTCACCGTCCTGGACGTGATCCGGGAGGAAGGGTTGCAGGAGAATGCCCGGGAGGTGGGAGAGCACCTCAGGGCCGGACTCCGGGAGATCCAGAAGAGCCATCCCCTCGTCGGCGACGTGAGGGGACTGGGCCTGTACATCGGAGTGGAGCTGGTGGAGGACCCCGAAACCCGGGAGCCGGCCACGGCCAGGGCGAATCGGGTGAAGGAGCGGCTGCGAGACCATCACCTTCTCCTCTCCACCGACGGGCCCCGGGAGAACGTCCTGAAGATCAAGCCCCCCCTGGTGTTCACCAGGGAGAATGCAGACCGACTGGTGGAAACCCTGGATCGGATTCTGAAGGAGGACGAGTTCGGGGTCTGAGTGCGCCTCTCCTGCCCTATCCCCTCGGCCCCGTCGTCTGTACCATGTCGAAGTCCAAACCGACACCGTTCTTT
>CAZSDD010000050.1:4521-7489 GCA_964605505.1 uncultured Gemmatimonadaceae bacterium
TCCCCTCGGCCCCGTCGTCTGTACCATGTCGAAGTCCAAACCGACACCGTTCTTTCCTCGTGGAGAACCACATGATCAGCGGCATCAGAAACGACCCGGGGCCCGGGTCCCGGGCCATCAGGGTCCCGACTCGTATCCCGGTCTTCTTCCTCCTCTCATTGGTCTTTGCCTACCCCACTCCGGGCCGGGCCCAGGAAGGGGCCGGCCCCCACTCCACCCGTCCCCTTCAGGTCGAGGACCTCTTCAGGATCAAAGGGGTGGGCTCACCGGTAGTGAGCCCCGATGGGGAATGGGTAGCCTACACCGTCAGCACCCCAGCCACCCCGGACAAAAAGGGTAGCACCCGGATCTGGATGGTGGGCTCCTCAGGAGCGGGCCCGCCCATCCCCATGACGGCCGAGGGCTATTCGGCCTCGAACCCCGAGTGGAGCCCCGACGGCCAATACCTTTCCTTCATGGCCTCCCGGGGAGACAGCGCCGAGACCCAGGTCTGGATTTTGGATCGCCGCCTGGGAGAGGGCCAGCAGCTCACCGACGAGAAGTGGGGGATCAACGGGTACGAATGGTCCCCGGATGCCACCCGAATCCTCCTGACCATCCGGGATCCGGACCCCGTGGACACACTTCCCGAGCACAAGAAGCCCGAGAAGACGCCCCCCTGGGAGATCGACCGGCTCCAGTTCAAGCGGGACCGGGTGGGCTACCTGACGGGGGACCGGCACACCCACCTCTACGTCTTCGACGTGGCCACCCGGAAGACCACCCGGATCACCTCCGGAGACTACGATGCCGGCTCCCCGGCCTGGAGCCCCGACGGCACGAAGGTGGCCTTCGTGGCCAACCGGACGGAGAACCCCGACGCCAACGCCAACACCGACATCTGGGTGGTGGACGCCGACAACACCGACCAGGGGGCCACCCTGGTACAGGTCACCACCAATCCCGGGGCCGACGGCCAGCCGGCCTGGAGCCCCGATGGGGAGTGGATCGCCCACGTCACCTCCCGGGAGCCGGAGATCATCTGGTACGACGTGAACGAGCTGGCCGTGGCCCGGGCGGACGGCAGCGGCGAGCTCCGAGTCCTCACAGAAGGGATGGACCGGAACGTCAGCGGCCCCAGATACGCCCGGGACGGGCGCTCCATATTCGTTCGTCTGGAGGACTCGGCGGAGAATCACCTGGCCCGGGTGGACGTCCGAAGCGGCCAGCTCCGGCGCCCCGTCTCCGGGAAGCTCAGCGTCGGCGGGTTCGATCTGGGTCCACGGGATGAGGTTTTCGTGGGTGTGTCCCGGACGGATCTTCCTGGAGAGATCTTCGCCCTCAGTGGGGGCGAGCTGGAGCAGCTGACGATGGTGAACGAGGACTTCCTGGAGGAGATCCGCCTGGGAAGGGTCTTCGACGCCACCTTCCCCAGCGCCGACGGCACGGAGATCGAGGGCCTCTTCTACCTGCCTCCGGGATACACGGAAGGGTTGAAGTACCCCACCCTCCTGAGGATCCACGGCGGTCCCGTCTCCCAGTACTCCCACTCCTTCAACTTCGAAGCCCACCTCTTCGCCGCCAACGGATACGTGGTGGTCACAACGAACCCCCGGGGCTCCTCCGGCTACGGTCAGGACTTCAGCCACGCCATCTGGGCCGACTGGGGGAACAAGGACTACCAGGACGTCATGGCCGGCGTGGACTACGCCCTCCGGGAAGGATGGTCCGACGCGGATCGTCTGGGGGTGGGAGGATGGTCCTACGGGGGGATCCTCACGGACCACGTCATCACGAAGACGGACCGCTTCAAGGCCGCCATCACCGGGGCCAGCGAGGTCCTCTACGTCACGAACTACGGCCACGACCACTACCAGCTCCAGTGGGAGAAGGAGCTGGGGCTGCCCTGGGAGAACCGGGAGGCATGGGAACGGATCAGCCCCTTCAACCAGGTGGAGCAGATCACCACGCCCACGCTGATCATGGGGGGGGAGAAGGACTGGAACGTTCCCATCAACAACGGAGAGCAGCTCTATCAGGCCCTTCGACGTATGGGGAAGACCACCCAGCTGGTGGTCTATCCTGGACAGAGCCACGGTCTCAGCGTCCCGGAGTACCAGGTGGACCGGTACCGACGCTACCTGGACTGGTACGACAAATACGTGAAGCAGCTGGATGAACCCGTGGCCCAGGAGGGGAGGTAGAGATGAAGCGCCTCGCGATGGTTTCGACTCTGATTCTGCTTGCTTCCGCCCTCCCGACCTGCCTCCCTGCCCAGGAAACTCCTGAAGACACCACCACCCCCCGCCTCCTCACCATCCAGGACCAGTTCAACATCAGGTCCGTGGGGAGCCCCGAGATCAGTCCCGACGGGGAGTGGGTGGCCTTCACCGTCAGCACCACCAACCTGGATAAGGAAGAAACCAAGACCCGGATCTGGGTGGCCCCCACTTCCGGCGGGGATCCCTTTCCCGTGACCATGTCCGGGGAATCCGTTTCCTCTCCCAAATGGAGCCCCGACGGCAAGCACCTCTCCTTCACCGCCCGGCGGAACGACGACAAGGGAAGCCAGGTCTACGTCCTGGACATGCGGGGCGGGGAGGCAAGGCGCCTGACGGAGGTCGAGGGTGGGGTGGGAAGTTACGAGTGGTCTCCCGATGCCGGAAAGCTGGTCCTGGCCATCCGGGACCGGGACTCCACGGCCTCTTCCGAGGAAGGCGGCTCAAAGCCCCGTGACCCCTGGGTCATCGACCGCCTCCAGTTCAAGCGGGACGGACGGGGGTATCTGGCCGACAGCCTCCGGACCCACCTCTACGTCTTCGACATCGCTTCGGAGAAGCTCTCCCAGATCACCTCCGGCCGCTGGGACGAGGGGAGCCCGGCCTGGAGCCCCGACGGCTCGAAGATCGCCTTCGTCAGCAACCGGACCCGGGATCCCGACGCCAACTCCAACTCCGATATCTGGGTGGTGGCGGCGGACAATACGGAC
>CAZSDD010000050.1:7589-9906 GCA_964605505.1 uncultured Gemmatimonadaceae bacterium
TCGGCGATTCAGGCGAAAACCACGTGGGCCGCATCGACCTCGCCACGGGGGAGATCACCCGACCGATAGACGGGGAGATCAGCGCCCGGGGGTTCTCGGTGAGCAGGGACGGTGCCATCGCCACCACCGTCTCCAGCTACCACATGCCCGGGGAAGTTTTCGTGAAGGACGAGGACGGCGATACCCTTCGGCAGCTCTCCCGTGTGAACGACTCCATCATGGGCTCCCTGAAAGTGGCGAAGGTGGAGAACGTCCACTTCAGCGCCTCCGACGGCCCGGAGATCGAAGGGTGGGTCTTCTTCCCGCCGGATTACGAAGAAGGCACCGCCTACCCCACCATTCTCCGGATCCACGGCGGGCCTCACGGCATGTACGGGGTCTCGTGGAACTACGAGGCCCAGCTCCTGGCCGCCAACGGGTACCTGGTCCTCATCACCAACCCCCGGGGCTCCTCCGGCTATGGGAACGACTTCTCCATGGCCCTCTGGCAGAAGTGGGGCATTCCGGATTTTCGGGACGTCATGGCCGGGGTGGATCACGTCATCGCCCGGGGCTGGGCCGATCCGGACCGGCTTGGGGTGGGGGGATGGTCCTACGGGGGCATCCTCACCAACTACGTCATCACCAAGACGGACCGCTTCCAGGGCGCCATCTCCGGGGCCAGCATGGGACTCCTCATCAGCAATTTCGGGGTGGACCACTACCAGCTCGGAAACGAGCGGGAGTGGGGGCTGCCCTGGGAGAGCCGGGAGCTCTGGGAGGAGCTGTCACCCTGGAACGCCATCGGCCAGGTCACCACCCCCACCCTGTTCATGGGTGGCGAGGTGGACTGGAACGTGCCCGTCCTGAACTCGGAACAGCTCTACCAGGCCCTGAAGCGCCGGGGCATCGACACCCGGCTGGTGGTCTATCCGGGACAGACCCACGGCATCCGGGTGCCGTCGTACAACGTCCACCGCTACACCGAGTACCTGGCCTGGTACGACAGGTACGTGAAGGGGGAGGCGGCAAAAGACGAAGGATAGGTCCAAGGACCGGGGTCCGGCGCAAGCCGGGCCCCGGGATGGGCCCCGAGACATCCCCCCGGAGAAACAGCTCAGGCGGGGGGATACGAGCCTCCCTCAAATCCTCCCGAAACCCTTTCATCGGAAGAGCCCCATCCAATCTCCGGTGTGTCCACCCACACCACCCGGCACATCCGGACCCCTCAGGCGTATGCGGTTCTTTGATCGGCCTCGCCGGGTTCCCGAAAGAGACGCTGGTATCAGAACCTGACGGCCGAGGCGCCCCTCCATCACAGGATATCTCTCGTGAAGATCGCTGTTCTCGGAGCAGGAAGAGTAGGAAAGGCCATGGCCGTGGACCTGGCCCAGGACCCTCAGCTTCAGGTCGCTGTCGTCGACATCTCCGCCGAAGCCCTGGACTCTTTGGAGGGAATCCCCTCCATCAACACCGTCCTGGCAGATCTCTCCGATTCCATTCAGGTGCAAGAGATCATGAGGGACTACGACCTGGGTGTCGGGGCCGTCCCCGGCTTCATGGGCTTCGAAACCCTCAAGGCCATCCTGGAGGCGGGGAAGCCCGCCGTGGACATCGCCTTCTTTCCCGAGGACCCCTTTCTCCTGGATGAGTTGGCCAGGCGACAGGGTGTGGTGGCCATCGTGGATGCCGGGGTAGCCCCTGGATGCAGTAACATGGTCGTCGGACGCCTGGAGAAGGAGTTGGACCGGACAACCCGCTTCGAATGCGTGGTGGGCGGCCTCCCCGTCATCCGTCGCTGGCCCTTCGAGTACAAGGCACCCTTCTCGCCGCTGGACGTCATCGAGGAGTACACCCGGCCGGCCCGCATTCGCCGGAACGGGGCCACCGTTGTGGTCCCTGCCCTGTCCGAAGTGGAGCTCATGGATTTCCCCGAGGTAGGCGCCCTGGAAGCCTTCAATACCGACGGCCTCCGTTCTCTCCTGAAGACATGCAAGACTCCGGAGATGGTGGAAAAGACCCTGCGCTACCCGGGTCATGCTGAATGGATGCGGGGGCTCAGGGACACCGGCTTTTTCGACCTGGAAAGAGTGGAAATCAACGGCGCCAGTGTCTCCCCCATGGAGATGACGGCGAAGCTCCTGTTGAGGGAGTGGGCCTTCGAGGAAGAGGAAGAGGACCTGACTGTCATGCGGATACTGGTGGAGGGCGAGGTAGGCGGAGTAGGCGTTCGTCATACGTACCACATGTTCGACAGATACGACGCCGAGACCGGTACTTCTTCCATGGCCCGGACCACGGGGTACACCTGCACGGCCATGGTCCGCCTGGTGGCCCG
>CAZSDD010000050.1:10006-22111 GCA_964605505.1 uncultured Gemmatimonadaceae bacterium
CCATGGCCCGGACCACGGGGTACACCTGCACGGCCATGGTCCGCCTGGTGGCCCGGAATCTCTACACCCAGCCGGGGATCTCTCCTCCAGAATTCGTGGGCCGAGACAAAGCCTGTTTCGATTTTGTCCTCAATGAACTGGAAGCCCGGAACGTCAGGCTCCGGCACGAAGTGGAGGCGGTGTAGAGAGGAAGAATACCGGGCTCGCAGGGGGCTCCCCTTCCTGAACGGGGGTGCTTCTCCTAAGGAGCCTGTCCCAGGGCCTTGATGAAGGCTTCTCCCTTTCCCACCAGATCGTCGTGATCGTCAAGAAGTGTGGGCCTCTGGATCAGGTCCCGGGTGTGCTCCCGAAGCAGGTCCTCGTATCGGGGACGCCCTCTCTCCTCCCATTCCTCCAACCCGATGCGGGGTGAGAGCTTGCTCTGATAATAGGCTCCCCGGTAGGACTCCATGGTGAGGGGAGAGGTGAGGAAACTCCCCCCCGGCCCCTGGTCCACTACCGAATCCAGGTCCAACTCCGTATCACCGATGGGAAACCCCTCACTCAAACGCACAACCTGTCCGATGACATCGTCGGCATACACCGTCAGGACGGGCGAGAACGCTTTGGATCCCAGCGTCCCGCTCACAAAGGGGGCCATTCCCGATCTTCCGATGACGCTCAACAGGTGGTTCATCCAGACGTCACCGGCAGCGGCCAGGTCGGCGCCCCAACCGATTCCGCACCCGGAGGTTCCCGCGTGGGGAATCCCATAGTGGGCCATCATCTCGGCACAGGCCTGGTTCAACAGGAAGGAATGGGTGTCGTAGAAGTCCTGTAGCGTCTTCATGTCGAAGAAGGACGGAAGGCTGCCCAGGATCACCGAAGCCCCGGGGCGAGTCGTCTGGGCCAGGACCAATCCCGCCATCAACTCGGCATTCAGCAGAGCCAGCATCCCCGCCGCCGTGATGGGCGTGGACATTCCCGCCATGCCGAGATTCGAATAGATGACCGGAAGCCCCCGCTCTACGGTGGCCATCAACTTCTCGGCCGTACCCTGGTTCATGACCAGAGGCGTGACGGGGTTCAGGTAGGGGATCAGAAAGGGCCGGTCGACCAGGTCTGGATGGAGGTTCTCGGCCAGGTCGAGAGCGGGTTCGAGGAGATCCTCGTTGGAGATGAGGAGCACGAGAGGTTTGGTGGTATTGGCCAGGAGCTCCAGGGTGGAATAGAGGTCCGCCGAATTCGGCGGGTAGTCCTGTACCACCCCCACCGTGGAGACCATGTCATAGTTGGAAAGGTCGTGGGTCAGGCGGGCGGCAACGGCCATGTGCTCCCTGGTGAACCGGGACAGCTCGTCGGTGAGGGGATCCTGAAAAAAGAGGTTCGTGGCCCCCACTCCGAAGCGCGTCCGGTCTTCTCCCACCCGGAACGCGGGATTCCCCCGACGGTCGTACACCGGAACCACCTGCGGAGCCATCTCCAACGCCCATTCCACGGCCGACGGTTCGAAGACGATGCGCCTGCCCCCATCTGCGGAGTCAGGAGCCACCTTCACCCCTTCAGTGGCCAGGAGAAGCTCGAGGGCTCGAGGTGAATCGACCCTCACACCCACCCGGCCCAGAATGGTAAGGGTGCGATCATGAATGAATCGAATCTGCTCTTCGGAAAGGAGTCTCAGCTCGGGCTTCACCAACGGGTCCATGGGATTTCCCCCCAGGTGAATCAGGTATGCGATGCAGGCACGGCCCGGCGGAGGCCTGCCTCTTCCACCAATCTCGGGATGATTGACTCCCAGTGAACGGCCATGATGTGGGTCCCGGAGATGCCCGGGGTGTCCTTCAGCTTCTCCAGAATCTCCAGGGCCATCTGAAAGCCCGTCTCCTGTTGAGCCTCTTTGTCGCCGGTCTCACCGGCCCGGACCATCCGTTGGACCATCTCGTCAGGAATCACTACGCCCGGCACCTCGTTGGCCATGAACTGGGCCGCTCGGGCGCTCTTGAGAGGGATGATCCCGGCCAGGATGTGGACCTTCCCCAGCAGCTTTCGCTTGTCCAGGGCTTCCAGCCAGTCCACGAACCTGTCGTGGTCGAAAACGGGCTGGGTCTGAATGAACTGGGCGCCGGCATTGATCTTCTTTTCAGCTCGGATGGCTTCGTAGTCCGGGAGCGTTCCGAAAGGTGATGCTGCGGCCCCCAGAAAGAAGCGGGGAGGGGCCTTGATCTCCCGGCCATCCAGGTAGGTCCCATCGTCCCGCATCCGACGCAACATCCAGAGCAACTGGATCGCGTCCATGTCGAACTGGTCCGGCTTGGACACGGGGCCCGGACCAAAGCTGTGATGATCGCCGGAAAGGCAGAGGATGTTGCGGATCCCCAACCCCGCCGCGCCCATGGCGTCGGACTCCAGGACCACCCGGCTCCGGTCCCTGGCCTGAAGTTGCATGACAGGCTCGAGCCCCGTGTCCAGGCAGATCTTGCTGGACGCCATGCTGCCCATCCGGGCCGACGCCGAAGCGTTATCGGTGAAATTCGCTGCCACCACGGATCCCTGCAGGAGATCGGCTTTCCTCTGGATGATCTCCGGAGAGGCGCCAAGAGGCGGGGCGATTTCTCCGGTGACCACGAACCCTCCGGCCCGGAGTGCTTCCTCCAGGCGGGAGGCCGGCTCTTCATAGGCCGGAGGATGGTAGAGAGAATCGCCCTGCCACCACTCGGGCTGCCGGGCATGGAAGAAGAGGGAGTCCCACTCATTCCTGAAACGAGCCCGATCAAAGAGAGCGTCCCGCAGTCGTGGGCCCTTTTCCCTGGATCTCCACAACCGGTAGAGCTCCAGCCAGGTCTCCCGCCCCACCCGGCTTCCATCCAGGGGAGCGTTGATCTCCAGGAGCCGATCCTCCCGGCCCGATTTCCTGGACTTCTCGTAGATCTGGTACCAGGTACAGGGCCTGGAGGGATCCACCTCGCACGATTCCGGGGTGGCCCCTCCACAGAGCCCGTTCCGGAGCCCCTTGGGGCAGGTCATGGGGCAGATGAATGCGGTCTGCTTGAGGAGGCAATTTCCGCACATCCTGCAGCCGAAGAGACCCCCCTTGATCCAGGCTTCGACACGGGTGAAGGCCCGAACGAACAGGCGATCATGGTTCCGGCGGTACGGCCGGAAAGCCGGTTGATACTGTCGCGGAGAAAAGAGAGACATCAGCACGACCTCGGGTGCGATACCGTCCACCGGGTTCAATCAGATACCCAGATACCAGAGAAGGCATCCTGTATGTCGGTTCAATCCGTCACGGGCTTCCGGGTTGCCCTGATCCAGTTCATGCAGTTCTGATCGTTGGCCACGAGGACATCCCCGGCCAGAATCCCGGCGAGGCTGCTTCCGTCCGTGGGGTTTGCGATGACCGCCGTGATCCCGGCTGCCACGGTCATGGCGAGGAAGGCGGCGTTCAACATGGGCCGGTTCGGGAGGCCGAAGGAGATGTTGCTGGCGCCACAAACCGTGTTCACCCCCAGTTCCGCCCTCACCAGGCGGAGCGTCTCCAGGACGATCCTACCGGCCATGGGCGACGCCCCCACGGGCAAAACCAGCGGGTCGATCACCACATCTTCGGGGGAGATTCCATGATCCTGCGCTCTTTCCAGGATCTTCTTCGCTACCTGGAGCCGGAGGTCAGGGGTCTCGGGGATCCCCGACTCGTCCATGACCAGGCCGATGACGGCGGCGCCATGTTTCTTCACCAGGGGAAGGACCAGCTCCAGGCGATCCTCCTCCCCATTCACCGAGTTGACCAGAGCTTTTCCCTCATAGACCTCCAGCCCCCTGGCCAGAGCTTCCACCACGCTGGAATCGATGCAGAGAGGGACGTCGGTGAGAGACTGGACGAGCTTCACCACATCGGCCAGAAGAGCCGGCTCGTCCACCATGGGAACGCCGGCGTTCACATCCAGGACGGACGCCCCGGCTTCCACCTGGGCCACCGCATCATCGGCCACGCGCTGGAGATTCCCTTCGGCCATTTCGGCCGCCAGAGCCTTCCTGCCTGTCGGGTTGATCCGCTCTCCAATGATCTTCACAGGGGTATCTGGCGAAAGGACCACTGTTTTCGTCGGGGAACTCAGGTTGGTTTCCAAGACATGCCTTCCCTTGGTGCCCTTGTGTGCGCACTGCCTCCACTCTACTCTGTTCCACAGAGTGGAAGCCGGTTTCAACATTTTAATGTACGCTCATGACCCCTTCCGAGCCAATTCCGGGCACAAGGGCCGTCCACAGAGTCCTGACCCTCCTCAAAACCTTCTCCGAAGGCAGAGCCGGGCTCAGTCTCACGGAGGTCTCCCGTCGGGCCGGTTTGAGCAAGGCCACCGCTCACCGGATGTTGAACGTCCTGGAACAGGAAGGGTTCCTCATCCGGTCATCAGAAAATGGAGAGTTCCGACTCGGGCCCGAAATCATCGTACTGGGCGCCCGGGCCCTCCAGAATGTCGATCTCCGCGGGATCGCCCGGCCGGAGCTGCGATTTCTGTCAGAGACCTCAGGGGACGACGCTTCCCTGGAGTCGTTGGTCGGCAATGAAGTGTTGATCCTCGACGAGGTGAGAGGTCAGAACCTCCTGGGTCTCACCACGGAGGTGGGCACCCGCTGGCCGGCCCACGCCACTGCAACGGGAAAGGTCCTCCTCGCCGGCGCCGAGGAGCCGATGACCGAGCCCGAGGGCGGGCTGACAGCATCCACCACACATACCATCACCAGCTGGAAGCGTTGGACCGAAACCCTGGCCGAGGTTCGAGAGAAGGGATACGCCACGAACCTCGAGGAACTGGTGTATGGCTACAGCTCCGTGGCCGCCCCCGTGAGAGACATGGAAGGCAAAGTGGTTGCAGCCATCAGCCTGGGAGGCTCCACCCATCGCGTCACCCGGGATCGCATCCCGGAGCTGGCAGGTCTCGTCATGAAGGCCGCGGGCCGCATCTCCGACCGGCTTGGTCACAGGGAGAACCACTAGAGATTGGATGGGGCCCGCACCCCACTGCCCCAACGAAGAGCAAAGGAATATCTCAATGAGACCCACCCTGAGCATGCTGGATCCCCAGTTGATTCCCCGGATCATCGATGAGGCCAGGGGCCTCCTCAAGACCCTCGGGGTGACGATCCACAACAAAGAGGTCCTGGCTCTCCTCGGTGACCACGGTGCCGATGTGGACACCTCAGCCCAGCATGCGGCATTCACGGACAGCATCATCGACCTCGCGTTGGGCTCGGCTCCCTCCTCCTTCAAGCTCTACGATGTCCTGGGGAACGAGACCCACGATTTCTCCGGGAACAATGTGCATTTCACCCCCGGGTCCGCCGCCATCAATATCCAGGACTCCGACACGGGAGAGATCCGAAGACCCGTCACCCGGGACTACGTCCGGTACGCCAAGCTCATGGGGGGGCTGGAGAACATCGCCGCCCAGAGCACAGCCTTCATCCCCGATGATGTAGCCGATCCCATCTCCGACGCATACCGGCTCTTCCTCAGCCTTCTCTACTGCGAGAAGCCCGTGGTCACCGGTGCCTTCCCCGGCGGCAGCTTCGAGGTGATGCTGGATCTTCTGGTCATGGTCCGTGGCAGCGCTGATGCGCTGAGAGAGAAGCCCCTGGCGGTCTTCTCCGCTTGCCCGACTCCCCCCCTCAAGTGGGCCGAGTCCGCCAGCCAGAATGTCATGGATTGTGCCCGGGCCTCCGTTCCGGTGGAGTACATCTCCATGCCTCTCTCCGGGTTCGTGGCGCCGGTGACGCTGGTGGGCTCCCTCATCCAGCATACCGCAGAGACCCTGAGCGGCGTGGTCATCAGCCAGCTTTCGAACCCCGGGACCCCGATCCTCTACGGAGGGGCTCCGTCCATCTTCGATATCCGCTACGAGACCACCCCCTTCGGCGCCATCGAGACCATGATGATCGATTGCGCCTATACCGCCATCGGAAAATCTCTGGGCCTTCCCACCCAGACCTACACCGCCATGAGCGACGCCAAACGACTGGATGCCCAGGCCGGCCTGGAAACCTCCATGGGGGCGACGCTGGCTGCTCTGGCGGGCACCAACAATATCTCGGGCCCGGGCATTCTGGACTTCATCAACACCCAGAGCCTCGAAAAGCTGGTGGTGGACAACGAAATCTGCGGCATGACCTTCCGCATGCTCGAGGGCATCGAGCCCAGGGAAGACTTCCCCTCCCTACCCCTCTTCCAGGAATTCCAGCGGGACAAGCACCTCCTCATCGCCGACCACACGAGACGTCACCTGAGAGACGAGATCCGATTCCCGGGTTCCGTCATCGACCGGGCGAACCGAGCTCGCTGGGAAGACGACGGCAAGACCACCCTGGGGGAGCGCGCCTCATCAGAGGTGGAACGACTCGTCAGCGAGGCCGAGCCCTCAGGGTTGGACGACGGCCTCAAGGCGCAACTCGTCGAACGCATGGAGAATGCCGCCAGGGAAGCCGGAATGGACACCCTCCCTCAGAGGGACGGATGAAGGAGATCCTCCTCCTGGAGTCTATCCGGAAGGCCCCTCCCCTGGCCGTTGTCCTGGCCAGGCAGGGCATCCCAGAAGGTCACGTCGTCTCTGCCCGGGTCAGGAAGCTCGCCGAAACATCCATGGGTTTCTACGAATCCCTGGCTGAGCCCAGGGGAATCGTCGCCGAGGTTACCCTGGGCGAGTTCGAGGGGATCTATGAAGGGGAGGGGAACAACCAGCTGCCCGCTCCACTCCCGGGAATCGCGACCGAGGCTGATGGCCTGGCTCTCTTCGCTGCAACGGTCGGGGGGGCCGTCAGTGACAAGATCGAGGAGCTCTTCCGGAAGAATGATCCCGCCACCGCATGCATGCTGGATGGAATTGCCTCAGATCGGGCGGAGACAGCCACGACTCTTCTGGCCCAGACCTTCCGGTCCGAACTCCTCGAGCAGGGGAAGGTGACCGGCGAAGCCAGTGCCCTGCCCTACAGTCCGGGGTACTGCGGATGGCATATCACCGGCCAGAATGCGCTTTTCTCCCGACTCGAGCCTGGACGAATCGGCATCAGCCTGAGCGAGACCTGCCTGATGTCCCCCATCAAGTCCGTCTCCGGCGTGCTCGTGGTTGGCCCCCCGAACATTCACGAATTCGAGAACGATTTTGACTTCTGTCTCGACTGTGCAACCTGGGAGTGCCGCGCCAGGATCGCGTCTCTCTCCCGACCTTCCCCAATTCAACGATAACGGAGCCCTCCATGGAGATTTTGAACAGCATCGCGAAGAGCCTGATGGCCGGGGACGACAAGAAGATCGTCGAGGAAGTGAACCAGGCCATCGAAGAAGGCATCCCCACCACCCAGATCCTGGATGACGGGCTCATCGCCGGCATGAACGTGGTGGGAAAACGGTTCAAGAAACACGAGATGTTCCTTCCGGAGGTGCTCCTCTCCGCCCGGGCCATGACGGCCGGGGTGGCCCTCCTGAAGCCTCTCCTCATCGCTGAAGAGGTTCCCAGCCGGGGCAAGGTGGTCCTGGGCTCGGTCCAGGGGGACCTCCACGACATCGGAAAGAACCTGGTGGGCATCATGCTGGAAGGCGCCGGTTTCGAGGTCGTGGACCTTGGAATCGACGTTCCCCCGGAAAAGTTCATCGAGGCCGCCGTCACGGAGGAAGCCGACGTCATCGGTCTCTCCTCCCTCCTGACCACCACCATGGACATCATGAAGGGGGTCGTGAACCTGGCGGGCGAGAAGGGGCTGTCGGACAGGATCAAGATCATCGTGGGCGGGGCTCCCCTCTCCGAAGAGTTCGCCCAATCCATCGGAGCCCAGGGGTACGCCTACGATGCCGCCAACGCCGTAGAGAAGGTCATTCAACTTCTCGAAGAAAAAGAGTGAGTTCGGAAGGGCACCGGTCCCCATGAAACTCGAGGTGGTTTTTCAACCCCTGGGTCTGCACGTGAAGGTGGAGACCGGCACGACGGTTCTGGAGGCCGCCCAGGAAGCGGGTGTAGGAATCTCGGCCATCTGCGGCGGGCTTGGCTCCTGCGACGCCTGCCGGGTGCGTCTGAGTGATCAGGAATCCACCAGCCAACCCAACGACACCGAGCGGGAAGCCCTGGGCCCCCACGGGCTGGAAGAAGGAATGCGCCTGGCATGCCAGACCGAGATCTACGGGCCCCTCCAGGTGGAGGTGCCGCCCGAGTCCATGACGGCAACGCAACGCACCCAGGTGGAGGGGTTTGAGACGGGCGTCGAGTTCGAACCGCCTGTCCAGATCCTGGAACTGGTCCTGCCCCCGGCTGACCACCACGATCTCCGGGCGGACTTTGAGAGGTTGAAGGCTGGTGCTTCACGGGAGGGACGGCCCGGCCTGGGGTGCAGTCGCCTGAGCATTCTGAAGGAGATCCCCGGGCTTCTCAGAGCGAACCGGTGGCGGGTCCAGGCGGTGATGAGAGGAATGGACCTGGTCCGTGTCAGCCCACCCGGGACCCCCGTGCTGGGCATAGCCGTGGATATCGGCACCACCAAGGTGGCGGGATATCTGGTGGACATGGCCACCGGCGAGACCCTGGCCATGAAGGGCATCATGAACCCCCAGATCGCCTTCGGGGAGGACGTGATGGCCCGCATCACCCACTGCCTGACGCACGAGAACGGGAGGGAAGACCTTCAGAAGGCCATCATCCGTGTCCTGAACGAGCTGGCCCGAGATCTGTGCACGGAGGCCCGGGAACGGCATGGAGACGACACCCTCGTCTACGAGCCCTCCCAGATCGTGGAGTCGGTCATGGTGGGCAATACTGCCATGCACCACTTCCTCCTCGGCGTTCCAGTGGCCCAACTGGGTCGGGCTCCCTATGTGCCGGCCGTTTCCTCACCCCTGGACATACCGAGCCAGGAGCTCGGACTGGCGTTTTCCCCCGGCGCCACGGTTCACCTGCTGGCGAACATCGCCGGGTTCGTGGGGGCCGATCACCTTTCCATGCTTCTGGCCACTGACACGCACCGGAAGGATGGCGTGGTCGTGAGCCTGGATATCGGGACGAACACAGAGATCACCCTTCTGGCCAAAGGACGAATGATCTCCTGTTCCACCGCTTCGGGTCCGGCCTTCGAAGGCGCCCATATCCGGGACGGGATGCGGGCGGCGGAGGGGGCCGTCGAGAGGGTTCAGATCACCGACGGTGCCCTGGTGTTCCAGACCATCGGCAACGCCGCCCCCATCGGTATCTGCGGTTCCGGGATTCTGGATGCCGTCGCCCAGCTCAGACTGTGCGGTGCCATGAACGAAAAGGGGGCTCTGGATAGAGATCACCCTCTGGTCCGAATGAGGGATGACCGACCCGAGGTCCTTATCGCCGGGGCTGATGTCACCGGCACGGGGAGGGACATGGCTCTGAGTCGTGCCGACATCAATGAGATTCAACTGGCCAAGGGGGCCATGCGGGCGGGTATCGAGCTCCTGTTCGAGGAAGCCGGGATCGAAGCCTCCGACGTGGACGAGTTCATCATTGCCGGGGCCTTCGGCACGTACATCAGTGTGGAGGCGGCCCGAGCCATCGGCATGTTCCCGAACATTCCCCTGGGCCGGTTTCGCCAGGTAGGCAACGCCGCCGGTATCGGCGCGAAACAGGCCCTCCTGTCAACGAACCGCCGGGCCGAGGCCGCCGAGATCAGCCGGCGAGTGGAGTACATGGAGCTTACCGTCAACCAGCGGTTCCAGGACGAGTTCCTGAAGGCTATGTACCTTTAGGAGCCTGTTCCGCCAAAGACACGAGCCGCGTTTCGGTACCCACGGCGGCGGCCCCGCCGTTTTCAGTTCGTCCAGTTCGGAGAGGAGCCTCACTCCTGAGGATCTTTACCCCTCAGGTCCGAACCGTGGTGGCGGCGGAACTGGGTCGCAGAATACTTGGCAACCTTCCAGTCAGGCACCCGACATTCCGGGCAGGTGCCCGCGAACCACTTGTTTCTCAGCCAGCGGGCAGCCCTGCTATTTCTGGAATTATTCACCAGGAAGGTCTTGCCGCAGTGGGTGGTGACCCGGGCCACGTCTCCCATCTCTTCCACGGTCCGGATCCCGTGAAGAAGTCCCTTCCGGGAGGGCCAGAGCTTGATCTTCTCGATGAGTTTGAAGAGATCCACCCTCTTCCTGTAGTACCTCTTCTTCTCAGCCTTCTTCCGGTCGCTCATCTTCAGCAGGGCCTTCCGGCCTCTGAGCTCCCCGCAAACCCTCCAGCCGCCTTCCCGAATTCTTCCCTTCCCGCCCAATGCACCACCGCCTCAACGCACATGGTGGCGGTGCCGATCTCCAGGGCATCGTGGAGGATGCGATCCCCGTGATGGGCCAGAGCGTCCGCCGTAAGGGCGCAGGGTATGCCCGGGGCCGCCAGGAGCGTCCTCGAGGTCAGGTTGTGCGAGTCAATGAAGCCACCTGTATTCGTGGCTTCGAAGATCAGGTCGTAGGTACTGAGGGCGTTCATCCCGCCGTCCTCCACCCCGACCGCATCCGGCGCCGTGGAGATCAGATCTCGGAAGGCTGACAACGCCCGGCCCCGGTCCGTATCAAGGAGGGCGACCGTTGCACCACGTTCCAGGAGTGCCTCGGCGCCGGCAACTCCTACCGGACCGCACCCCAGAACCAACGCCGATGCTCCGGAGAATCCGCCACTCATGGCCTCGAGGCCCGCCAGGAATCCCCGGGCAGTGGCCCTGGCGTTGTCCACCACCTGGTGACGTCCGGGAGTGATGGCGATGAACCTCTCGTCGTCGGCCAACATGAGGATGTCCCCTCCCCTCTCCAGTGCCTCGGCGGTCCCGGCAACATCATGGCGCTCGGTGACGAAGCTCCGGAATCCCAGATGGGTGACAATGGAGCCCACAGTATAGGAGAAGCCCCCGATGATGCCGAGACCACTGCTTACGGGCACGGCGGCAACGACCACCTCGTTCATCATGGTCCTGAGGTCATCTTCCAGGATGCCGGCGGCCTTGCAGGCCACCTGCCGAAGGGAGAGTCCGGTCTTCCGCTGCAGCTCAGCATCGTACGCCACCAGCTTCCCCGGGAGGAGTTCGATGTCAACGGGTCTGAGTCGTGTCACTCTGCCTGCTCCTGGAACCGCTGGGGTACTCGTCACTGTAGCTAACCAGGCCACACCGGGCCTGGATGTCTCCGATGGCCTGGTCCCGACATGCCCAGGCGTCTGCCAGGTCCGAACCTCGAACCATGAGAGTGGCCACCCAGCTCTCGCTTCCAGGAGCATAGTCGGTCAGAGCCTCATGGGCCCCGAAGAAGCTCTCTTCCAGGTGGAGAGGCCCCGCCTCAGCCATGGCGCCTTCACCACACACGGAGAGGTGGCCTGCTCGGATCCTGATATGTTCGAGAATCGAAGCGCCTCTCCCGGGAGGAGGAACCGAAACAGGGTTTCCACCCGGCTCGCCGCGGAAGATCCCCATCAGAAGCTCCACCATGTTGACTCCCGTGGCGTGGTAGACGGCTGCAGGGGTCTGGCTGGGAAACCGGGCATCGATCTCCAGGACCTTGAGTACCCCGTCGTGGAGAATCGCCTCAACGTCCATGATGCCGGCAAGACCCACCCCCTCGGCCAGGGCGACCGCCAGATTCCGGAGGGTGCCGGCGATCTGGGACGGGAGCGAAGCAGGAGCCACCACTCGCTTGCAGTCGTGCACACCATCCATTTCCAGATCCGTGATCTGGAGTGGCAGGTACGCCCCTGGACGGCCCACTACTTCGATGGAGAAGGAGGGGCCCAACAGGTACTCCTGGAGCACCCAGTCCGTCGGGGAAGACGTGCCGAAGCGGGCCTCCAGGGAATGGGGATCACCAAAGACCTCGATCCCCATGCTCCCGCTCCCTCCGTCGGGCTTGGCCAGGATGGGGAAGGGGCAGTCCGGCCAGGAACCCGGGGTGGGGACATCCAACCTTTCAAAAAGGGAATGGGATGCGGTCTTTGACGAGGAGATGGCGAAGGCCTCTCCGTCGAAAGCCAGGGGCATTCCGGTCTCCTCACACCACTCAGCCAGACTCCGGAGGGCCCCGGCGTTCTCCGTGGCCGGGATGACCACATCCACGGTTTCCAGGGCCATCCCGAGAGCTTCCTGGTCCTCCAG
>CAZSDD010000051.1:0-10142 GCA_964605505.1 uncultured Gemmatimonadaceae bacterium
TCCTATCCGTCAAATGGCGGGAGATTCACGATAAGCCATTGCCAAAACGATACTTGCATGAATTCCGACTTCCCCTCATTTCCGAGATCCCTCCAGGACTTCCAGAACGGCCTCCGGCGGAACCTCCCGGGCCCAATCTTCCGCCGGGGCCACCTGCCCCAATTGGCTGAGGAGCACATAGCGAGGGGTGCCCCCTCTTCCTTTCTTGTCGGCCCGGGTGAAGTCCAGGACCTGCTCCGGGTCCAGGTTCGGAGGAAGATTGACCGGCAGGTCCAGGAGCCCCACCAGGCGGGTAAGAAACTCGGATGTTCCGGGCTTCGTCACGCCCAGCGCCTCACCGAGACGGGCCTCCAGGATCATGCCGAGAGCCACGCAGGCGCCGTGGGGCAGGCTGTAATCGGCGGCGGACTCCACAGCATGGCCGATGGTATGGCCGAAGTTCAGGACCTTCCTGAGCCCCGATTCCCTCTCGTCCTTGCTCACGACGTCGGCCTTGATTTCGATGGACCGGACCACCACCCGGCCCGTGGCTCCCACCTCCCCCCTCATCACACAGGGGATATCCCCCTGGAGGTCCGCCAGGTATACAGGATCCAGGATGGCTCCGTGTTTGATGGCCTCGGCGAGTCCCTGCGCCCGCTCCAAGCGAGGAAGCGTCACCGCCACCTCGGGGTCCACCACCACCAGGCGGGGGGAGTGGAAGGCGCCCACCAGGTTCTTTCCCCCGGGCACGTCCACCCCCGTCTTCCCCCCCACCGAAGAGTCGATCATGGCCACGAGACTCGTGGGCACCTGAACCAGGGGAATCCCTCGCATGAAGGTGGCCGCCACGAAGCCCGCCAGATCCCCGGTGACCCCGCCACCGACGGCCACCACTGCGCTGTCCCGGCCCAGTCCAGCCACCAGCATCTCATCCGTGAGGCGAATCCACTCGGCCCTGCTCTTGGAAGCTTCCCCCGGCGGAAAGGTGAAGAGATGGGCTTCCCGGCCCGCGTTGTTCAGGCCTGTCACCATCTCCTGGCCATACAGCTCGCCCACGGTCTCGTCGGCGAGGACGGCATACCGATGGGCCCTGGCATGGGAAGGAATCATCTGGGGCAGGGATCGGCGAATGCCGCTCCTCACGTGAATGGGATATCCCCTGGCCCTGCCCCCGGCCTCCACCTGAATTGTGTCCTCGAGCAACACGGCTACACGTCCCCTCAACGGTAAAGTTCATCCAGCGTACGGAGCTTCCATTCGGATCCTTCGGCCGGGAAGGGAGGGCCATCCTCCGGTCGCACCCGCCCTTTCCTTCGGCTCTCTTCTTCCCCCCTCGATTTTCGACTCTTTTCTTCCCTGCTCGACTCTTCCCTGCTCGACTATTGACCCATTTCTTCCCCACTCGATTCTTCCCTGCTCGATCCGGAGCAGAAACCTGTCCGATGAACTGTATAGCTAACGGATCTCCACCGCTGCCGACACGCCGGCGCCCACCCTCAAGATCACCCCCGGAAGGCCGAGGGCTTCCTTTCGTTCCAGGGTTCCTGCCACCGGGAGACCTCCCAGCCCTTCCTGCACAGCTTCAAAAAAACGATCCCTCTGGGCTTCGGAGTCCCACACCGAGACCCAGATCAGACCTTCCCTTCCTTCGGGTCCTTCCAGGAGGGAGAATGCGTCTCCATCCCAACCCTCAGCCAGGCTCCGGCTTTCTCCTCCCAGGAGCTCGTCCAGGAATATGCCCATTTCCAACTGACCCAGGGTATTTCCGTACAGGCTTTCATGCCCCCCCCCAAGGACCAGGCTCAACTCCGTGGGAGGGTCCTCCTCCATGCCCGGGGCCCGGGAGGGATCCAGGATCTGTTCCGTGGATTGGGGAAGAAAGGCTCCGAACGGGGGCGGCCGACCGTCCACCTGCTGCCAGAGGGCTGCCAGGAAGGAGGCCCCTTCGATGTACGGAAAGAGGAGGGACTCCTGGATGATGGCAGGAGCCGAGGCCAATGCCGGGTATTGCTGCCGCATGGCCTCCAGAGCCGGCCGGATGGTCCGGGAGAAGTCCGGAAGGGTGGTGAAGTCCATGGGCTCCCCCCGGAGCTCCTCCGCCATGTACTCGAGCATGATGAGGGTGGCGTGCCCTTCGATGGCGCTCTGGGCGGCCACCTGGCGATCGTTTCCCCTGACCTTGGCCGTCAGTGAGTCCAGGTTCGCCGTCTGATCCTGGACGGCATGCACCAGCTCGTGGACCAGGATTGTCTCCAGCATCTCCACCGGCATGTCTTCCATGACGAAAAGAGCCGTGGAGTCGGGATCGTAGAAGCCCGCCACCTGCTCCGTGTATACGGACAGGAGCACCTCCCGGAGATCGAAGCCCTCCTCCACCATCCCCAGAAGCTCGTAACTCCGGGTCCGGGCCCGAGCCTCCTCCGGAGGCAGCTCCTGATCCAACTTGAAGACGAGGTATCCCTCCAGCTCCTCCCGGGTCCGACGCTCTGCCCGGATCGGGTGGTTCAGCTCCATCCTGGCCTTTTCAGCCAGAACCGGCAGGAGCTCGGCAACCCGGGACCTCAGCTCCGGATCCGAGGAGATGACCAGCGTAGTGTCCGGCGCCGGCGAGCCGCAGGCGGTGAGAGCCAGGGCCAGGGCCCCGGTGAGGAGGAAATTCATGGTCGTTCTCCAGTCCGGCGCGAGGAGTGTGAGGATACAACCGATTTCATCCTTCCGGAATCCTCCCGTATCGGTCCTGGATCCGGACCACGTCGTCCAGGTGCGGGGTGGAGGCTTCCATGACATCACAGTCCGTGATGGCCTGCATCCGATGGACGGTTTCCGGAAGGATCCGGAAGGCTTCCCCGGCTTCCAGATGAACTTCAGCCAGGGTTTCGGGAGTGTCTCCGACCCAGAACCGCATCTTCCCCGAAAAAAGGAAGATGGTCTCGTCCTTGATTTCGTGGTACTGGAGAGAAAGGGACTCCCCGGCCTTGATGTGCAGGACCTTTCCGACGTAGTCCGGAGTAAGGGCCCAGATCAATTCGAATCCCCAGGGTTTTTCCACTCTTCGGGGGGCCAGTTTCATCGCCTGCTCCTGAAGTCCGGGTGGGCTGGTTCAAAAACGCGAAGCCGCCGAATCCGGCGGCTTCCGGCTCCGGGACCGGAGCCAACAGTGCGTTTACCCAATTATCCAGTCAAGGCCCGCCTGCATCCTTCGTGCCCCCTGGTGCGGCCGGAAGCCGCCCCGCTCCCGATCTGCGCCGTATGGATCGATTCGGATCAACGGTGACAGGCAGGGGCCTCCCCGGGAGTCGGGGCCGGCCGCGCCACCTGGACAGGATCCTGGCACCCGGGGGGCCGAATCCCTAGACTCCAGCTGACAGCACCCGCCGGGAACGACCAGAAAGGGGTGGAAGCCGTGACGGATGGCGATGATGGACGGGCCGACGAAGGGGTCAGCGTCGTGATTCCCGCATTCAACGAAGAAGCCGGAATCTCCGCCACACTCCTGGAGCTCGGGGAAGTCATGAAGGCTCTGGACCGTCCCTACGAGGTTTTGGTGGTGGACGACGGGTCCACGGATGGGACCGCAGAGCTGGCCCGCAGCGGGGGCGCACGAGTCGTGGAGATGCCGCGGAATGTGGGATACGGGGCGGCCCTCAAGTTCGGCATTGCCCGGGCGCTCTACGACACCATCGTCATCACCGACGCCGACGGTACCTACCCCGCCCAGGCCATCCCCACCCTTCTCCGCTTTGCCGGAAGCTACGACATGGTGGTGGGGGCCCGGGTGGGAGCGAACGTGGAGATCCCCGCAGCCCGAAAGCCCGCCAAATGGTTCCTGGGACACCTGGCCAGCTACCTGGCCGGGCAATCCATCCCGGACCTGAACTCGGGGCTCCGGGTGGTGCGACGGGCTCTGGTGGAGCGCTTCGAGCACCTGCTCCCCTCGGGCTTCTCCTTCACCACCTCCATCACTCTGGCAGCCCTCTGCAGCGACACCCTGGTCCACTACGAGCCCATCGACTACCGGGCCCGCCTGGGTACCTCCAAGATCCGTCCTTCCCACGCCTTCGATTTTCTCATCCTCATCCTCCGGACGGTGGTGTACTACAATCCCCTGAAGGTCTTCCTCCCCCTGGGCGCGGTCCTCTTCCTGGTGGGTTTCGGGAAGTCCGTCTGGGACATCTTCATCGGGGATTTTTCCGACACCGTGGTGATGGGCTTCCTGGGCGCCGTCCTGGTATGGTCGGTGGGCCTTCTCTCGGATCAGATCGCCCGGGCTTCCATGGCCCCCCGGAGGCGGCGATGACCCACCGGCCCGGACCCACCCGCCTCCCGCAGGGGGCGGAGAGGGACTTCCGGACTGCGGGTCCGATCCCCGGAATCCGCTAGGAGCCCGGCCATGTGCGGCATATGCGGAATCGTTCGGCTCGGGTCCGCTTTCCCCCACCCCCCCGGGGAGCTCCTGGACCGGATGACGGATCGCCTGTCCCACAGAGGTCCCGATGACAGGGGAACCTGGTGGGACGACACCATCGCTCTCGGCCACCGCAGGCTCGCGGTCATCGACGTCACCAGGGCAGGCCGTCAGCCCATGGCCAACGAGGACGGCTCCATCCACATCGTATACAACGGCGAAGTGTACAACTTCCGGGAGCTGTCCGAGGAGTACGATCTGGCGGGCCGGGGACACGTCTTCCGCTCCCGGACCGACACGGAAGTGGTCCTGCATCTCTACGAGGCCATGGGGATGGACATGGTGAACGTCCTGAACGGGATGTTTGCCATGGGGATCTGGGATGCCCGCGAACGGGCCCTCTATCTGATACGGGACCGATACGGGATCAAGCCTCTCTTCTACCAACAGGACCGGGGCTTTTTTCGGTTCGCCTCGGAGATCAAGGCCCTCCTGGAGGATGACCGGGTCCCACGGGCCGTTAATCTCCAGGCCATGCACGACTTCCTGACCCTGAACTACGTGCCGGGCCCCCAGACGGCCTTCGAGGGCATCCACGAGCTTCCCCCGGCCCATTGGATGAGGATCGACGCCGACGGAAGGACGGAGATCCACCGATACTGGGATCTGCCCTTCGAGGTCGATCCCGACATTTCCCGGGCCGCGGCCACGGAGACCTCCATGGAGCTCCTGGCCGAAGCGGTCCGCCGGCGGCTGGTGGCGGACGTCCCCCTGGGTGTGCTCCTCTCCGGGGGGATGGACTCCAGCGCCATCGTCGCCCTCATGCATGAGCTCGGGGTAAGCCCCATCCGGACCTACTCGGTGGGATTCGGGGACCGGAGCTTCGACGAGCGGGAAGCGGCCCGGGTGGTGTCCAGGCACTTCGACACCATCCATCGGGAGGTGGTGGTCACTCCCGGCCGGGTGAGGGAGCTGCTCCCCGAATATCTCCGGTGCATCGACGAGCCCTACGGGGACGGCTCCGCCATTCCCACATACTGCATCAGCGAGGTCGCCGGGGAGGACGTGGTGGTGCTCCTGTCCGGGGAGGGTGGAGACGAGGCCTTCTCGGGGTACGAGACCCATGCGGCGTACAAGGTGGCCCGGATGGCCCGCCGGGTACCCCGGCTGGTGCGAAACCGGATTCTGGCCCCCCTCTTCGAGCTCCTGCCCGTGTCGCACAGCAAGCTCAGCCTGGAATTCCGACTCAAACGGTTCATGGGAGGGCTGGACCTGGATCCGGTGGACGCCCACCTCTGGTGGAGGATCGTTCTCACCGACGCCCAGAAAAGGAGCCTCTACGATCCGGGGGTTCTGGAGGCGCTGAGCCCGGAGCCCCCCCAGCGTCATTTCAGGGAGGTCTACCGGCGCTCCGGGGCCCCGGATCCCCTCGGAAGGCTCCTCCACGTGGATTCGTCGGTCTTTCTTCCCGACGATCTCATGGTCAAGAATGACCGCATGACCATGGCCCATTCCCTGGAGGCCCGGGTCCCTTTCACCGACATCCATCTGACGGAATATCTTTCCGCGGTGCCCACCAGGATCAAGTTTCCGGGTCTGCGAAAGAAACACCTCCTCAGGTCCGGGATGAAGGGCCTCCTGCCGGAGGAGATCCTGCGAAAGAAGAAGTTCGGTCTGGAGTTGCCCTATTCCCGCTGGCTGACCACGGAGCTGAAGGATCTCCTGCTGGGCTACTGCGGCGGGGGGAGGGTGGAGGAAACGGGTCTCTTCAGGGGCGAGGCCGTGGATGCCCTGGTCGAGGAGCATCTGTCCTTTCGCCATGACCACGGGCGGGCACTGTGGGGGCTCCTGAACTTCATGATGTGGCACGAGGAGTACATCGGTTGAAGACCTCTCGAACACGGATCGGGATCCTGGGGGCGGGTCCCGCAGGTCTGGGGGCCGCCCTGGGCCTGGCCCGGCGGGGGTTCTCCCCGATCCTGGTGGAGCGCTCCGGAAGCATCGGAGGAAACGCAGCCAGCTTCGATCTGGCCGGCATCAAGGTGGACCTGGGAAGCCATCGTCTTCACCCCGCCACCGACCCCGAGATCCTGTCCCTTCTCCGTTCCCTCCTGGGCCCGGACCTCCTGGAGCGGCCCCGGAACGGGCGGATACTCCTGAAAGGCCGCTGGATCCGCTTTCCCCTGAGGCCCCTGGACCTGCTCCTCCGGGCGGACAGGGCCTTCATGTTCGGAGTGATCCGGGACATGGCCGGCCGACGGGTCCGGGGCCCGGGATCCGGGAGCACTCCGGATCTCCGGGAAGAGACCTTCGCATCGCTCCTCCAGCGGGGCCTGGGCCGGACCATCTGTCAGGCCTTCTATTTTCCCTATGCCCGGAAGATCTGGGGCCTGGATCCCCGTGAGATATCCCCCGACCAGGCGATGAAACGGGTGTCGGCCCGATCCATGGTGAGCCTGATCCGGCGCCTTCTTCCCGGAGGAACCGGCCCGGGGGGACAACGGAGCCGAGGGAGGTTCTTCTACCCCCGGGAAGGGTTCGGACAGATCTCCCGGGCCCTCTGGGAGGCGGCTTCGGAAGCCGGAGCCGAAACGAGGCTCGGCTCGACCGTGAAGAGGGTCCGATTGGCCGAGGGAGGCGTCGAGGTGGTGATGGAGAAGGACGGGCAGGCCCGGACGGTTTCCTTCCATCACCTCTGGTCCACCATCCCGGTGGGAGCCCTGGTGCGGCTGACGGATCCTCCCCCCCCTCCGGACGTTCTCCGGTCCGCCGACAGCCTTCAGCATCGGGCCATGATCCTCGTGTACCTGGTCCTGGCACAGGATCGTGTCACGGAATTCGACGCCCACTACGTGCCGGGTCTCGAAGTCCCTTTCACACGGGTATCGGAGCCCAAGAACTACTCCGGCGCGACGGAGCCCGGGGACCGGACGGTGCTCTGCGCCGAGATCCCCTGTGCCGTCGGAGACGAAACCTGGGCCATGCCCCCGCCAGAGCTGGGCGAGCTGGTGGGGAACGGGCTCCAGGCCATCGGAATGCCCGTGGGGGAGGCCGTTGTGGACGTCCATGTGCACCGAATCCCGTCGGCCTACCCCATCTACAGCCTGGGGTACGAAACCCACCTGAAGCGGATCGAGGAATGGGTGGAAGCACTTCCCCGGGTGGTCAGCTTCGGACGCCAGGGTCTCTTCGCCCACGACAACACCCACCACGCCCTCTTTTCCGCCCTGTCGGCTGTCCGGTGCATGGGGGATGACGGGCGCTTCGACCAGGAGCGTTGGGCCGGGTTCCGGAAGATCTTCGCCACGCACGTGGTGGAGGACTAGGAATGCGGTTCAGAAGACCGTCGCCTGCTCATGCAGCCTCTCGAACGTACCCCAGACCGTTTCCACGGAATCGGCATCCAGGGGCACCAATCGAAAGTGGCGGATCCTCCCCCACACCCTCGTGGGCCGAAGAGCATAGGGCGTTCGTTCCGGATATGCCGTAAGGAGTCGACGGTTCTCCTCGTGGAGATCGTGCGCCAGGATGGGACCATCCTCCGTCCAGGTGGGTCCCAGCATCGCCTGGAAGGGGAGCAGCATGTAGCCGCCCTGGGCTTCCTCCAGGGTTTGCCGGAGTCGACAGAGGTCGAGGGCCGCTTCATCCTCCCGGCTCAGCCCGGTATAGGGATCCCCGGGACTCCCGGAAAAGGGGTCCAGGACCATGGATGCCGAGTCGGCCGCCAGGGGGAGAAGGGCCGCCGCCACCTGGTCCGGCTCCGTGACGTTCCGGTCCTCCAGCTCGGCCAGAGCCAGGTCCAGCCTGCAGAGTCCCACCCGGAAGTAGAACCAGCGGGCCTGCTGCCTGGATAGCCCCGTGGCCCTGAGCCGGGCCTGCACCTGGATGGACCAGGGAGAGGAGACGAAAACCAGCGCGTTCCTGGCGGAAGGAGACGTGAGGGCCCCCACGTCCACTCGGCGAAGAGGATCACTCGCGCTGTAGACGGTCCATCGCGTGGGAGTCCCGAACACCCACCCTCCCATCAGAAAGAGAACGACAAGGGCGTATCCCCAGCGGCGAAGCCCCCGCCGCCCGGTCCGTTCCGCCAGGACCCTGCCGAATCGCACCGTCCAGATGGACACCACCGGCGCCAGCGGAAGGAGGTAGCGGGGTCCGAGCAGGCTCTGGCCCTCTCCCCAGAAGGCCATGTAGCCCAGGAGAAGAAGACCGGACCCCGCCAGGAGGTAACGGTCGAGGGCATCCAGACGGGAGGCCAGGAGTAGGGCGGTAAGGGCCAGGAGGAGAGAGGGGGCCGGGGCGTCGAAAAAGAGAAGCTGAAGCCCCAGGAGATATCCGTTCAGAAGCTGCACGCCTCTGAGCACGGTGTGGGGGGGGCCCCAGGGGGCCTCGTGGAACCCCAGGCGATGCTCCGGGCCCCACTGAAGCTCGAAACCGAACAGGGTGGGGTTCCCGTGCTGGACCCAGTTGTACGCCAGGAGAAGGCCCACGGTCAGGGCTCCGCCGGCGGCGAATGCCCCGAGGTTCTTCCAGGCGAGCCGGTCTCTGGCGGCCCGGGTGGCCATCCAGATCGTTGCCGGCAACCCGAAGGCCACCCCCTCCAGGGGCCGGATCAGGAGCGCCACGCCGAGACCTGCCCCTCCCAGGGCAGAGGACACCCATGCGGACGGTCGTCGAACCCCCCGCACCACGCCGAGGGAGCCCAGGAGAATGAAGCAGACCGCGGGCACGTGGCTCATCCAGGTGGCGCTGTTGAATACGAACCAGGGCGAAAGGGCGAAGAGGCATGCCATGAAAAAGGCCTGCCCCCCCGCCTCTCCGCTCTCCCTGAGAAGGCTGTAGAGCCCGACCACAGCCAGAGCTCCGCAGAGAGGGGCCATCAACCAGGGAATACCGAGAAGGAACCCCAGGGCCAGGAGGCCGGACCATCCGGGCGGAAACTGGGAGAAGGCCCTTCCCTCGGACTCCACGACCAGGGCGGAGGAGAAGAAGCGGGGGTGATCGGCCACGGGAACGCTCAGGCGCCCATCCGCAAAGATGTGGGCCTGGAGCGCCTGGGTCATGGAGTCGATGTGCAGGGGTCTGCCGTCGAACACCTCCCGGGCGGTGACGGCATAGAGAATAGCGGGGAGAACCAGGAGTACCGCCACCGGCGCCCAGCCCTCTCCCCGAAAGCCCTGGAAAGCGCCTGGAGATGTGCCGGAATTCTCCCCTGGAGCCCCGGGAGTCTTCTTCGATTTCCTCCCGATCCCGCTTCGGCCCCGCCGGCGGGACTCCCCCGGCCCTGTCTTGCCACCGGAGCCCCGGCGTCCTCCCGGGAACAGCTTGACCACACCCCAGGCCACCCCGCTCAGGACCAGAAGCCCGAGAAGCCAGAGGAGATAGAGGGCCCAGCGGGGGGGGGGGATATTGGTTCCGGGCTCCCCGGGTATCCAGTCCGCCACCGGGAAGAAGGCCAGGACCGACACCAGGATCACTGCCAGCCTGAAGGCCCACGGGCCCACCTGGTTCCGGCCCCGGGCGGCCCCCTTCAGCATCGTCTGGTTCCGGTCCCGGGGAAAACGTCATTCCTGAGGGCGCTGATCGTTCTCGTCATTCTCTCCAAATTGTCTCCAACGTCTCCAACCTCTCCGGCCATCCACGAATTTCCAGGTCGCGACACTACCCGGCGTTCCACCGCGCTGGAGCCGTCCAGGGAGCGCCGAGCAGCCGAGCAGCCGAGCAGCCGAGCAGCCGAGCAGCCGAGCAGCCGAGC
>CAZSDD010000051.1:10242-21741 GCA_964605505.1 uncultured Gemmatimonadaceae bacterium
CCGAGCAGCCGAGCAGCCGAGCAGCCGAGCAGCCGAGCAGCCGAGCAGCCGAGCAGCCGAGCATAGGATAACCCCGTCCCGGCCCGGGGAAAACCGGAATTCCCGTAACCGGCCGGCCCTCACGACGTATCCATAACCGAGGACCCCAGGGGATGAAACCGACGGCCATCGGAAGGGTATTTTCTGGGAGAATCAATCTCTAACGGAAGCTGTATGCGATTCTGGACTGGTATGCGATTCTGGCATCTGATCTTCCTGGGCCTGGCACTTGTCCTCCCGGCACCGTCGGCGGGACAGGTGTGGATCGTGGGCCGGATCATCGACGATGTAACAGAGGCTCCGCTGGGCGAGGCAGAGATCACCCTCCTGGCCCGGGACGGGGCCGTTCTGGCCAGGACCCTGAGCGCGGCGGACGGCTCCTTCGAGTTCGAGGTCGAAAGGGCATCTGCCGTGCGAATCATGGCGAGTCGCCTGAGCTACAGGGCCAATACCACGCCTCTTCTCCACTTCGATCATCGGAAGTTCTTCCAGGTCGAGGTCCGGCTGGATCCTGACGCCATCCTGCTGGCTCCCCTGGAGGTCATCGCCTGGTCGGAGGTGGACAGGAGCCCTCTCCTGGAAAACTTCCGGTTACGCCTCCGGACCGGTAACGGCGTCTACATCACCCGGGAGCAGGTGGAAGCGAGAAATCCCCTCCACGTCACGGACATCCTCCGGGAGGTTCCGGGACTGATGGTGACGGGCTCCGGGCCGGGGTCCCGGCCGACGGTCCGGGTGAGTCGAAGTCTCAGCGGCAACTGCACCACCCAGATCTTCGTGGACGGATTCCTGCTGAACAAGCGCGTGCTGGGGAATCGGGGAGGCATGCTTCCGGCGGATTTTCGGATCGATGACGCCGTGTCCCCGGCCTCCGTGGAAGGGATCGAGATCTACAGGGGATTGAGTACTGTGCCGGCTGAGTTCCTGAACCCGGATGCCGAATGCGGCGTCATCGCCATCTGGACCCGGCGGGGCGGAAGAAACCGCTGAGCCCGACCCCCCCTCGAAGGCATGAGCCGCAGCATAATCCGCTCATCCCACCAGAGGACCTGGAACAGTGCGGATCAGCCTCGCCTTCCCTTCACCCCGGTGAAATCCAGAGCACTCGCCTCGATGAAATCCGGGGCGACCTCAGTGGGGCCGCGTACTCACGATGATGGCCCCTTCGATGTGTCGGCCCGACATGAGGCCCGGAATCGCCGCCGCCGCCCGTGCCCCCTCCAGGTACCGGATCTCGAAGGCGATGGAGGGATCCATCTGCTTCAGAGCCTCGGGCCCGCCCAGGACCATCTCATTCTGAAGCACCACGATCTCGGTTTCCATGTTGAAGCTTCGGGTCCCCCTCACCTGAAGCCACCGGGGGCGGAGGCGATTCACGATGTCGTAGAGGTTCGTGGCGCCGCTCTCCTCAATCTGCTCTCGGGTGAGGAGATCCGGATTTTCACCGGACTTCGTCGAGGTGCTGGCGCAACCCGAGATCATCGGAACCAGGAGGAGGGCGAAGATAAACCGTCGAATCGAAACTCCCATCATGTGAACCCCTTTTCGGGTCTGGTCCGAAAAAAAAAGACGACTACGTGTCCTGAGGAATCGTTTCCTCAGGAATCAGGAATCCAGGCGCTTTGAAACCGGAAGGCAAAAACTTTCCGCTCCGCTACCAGGGCGGGAGCCTGAGGGAGGCTCCGATGGTGACTCCTCTGGGCTCGCTCTCCACGCCGAACTGGGTAGAAATCCAGCGGGAGAGGCGAAACATGACTCCCGCCATGAGGTTCACCCGGTCTTCCTCCCCCCTGGGGTCTTCGACCCAGGCGACCCCCCCCACCCCGATTTCCACGTCCGAATCCAGGCTGTACTGCCGGAAGACGCTCTTGTGGGCCAGGCCCGCTCCGCCATAGACCATGAGATAGGGGTTGAGGGGACGGACCAGCGCCACGTCCACGCTCCACCAGCTCTCCTCGTCCTGGACGAAGTCCCCGCCGTACACCGACTCCACATCCGCCGCGGTGACGTCAGGAACGTATCCCCTCTGGCCCGACGAATCTTCCGTGTCGAATTTCGCGTCCACGTAGAGGCCTATCCCTCCCATGGCGGGAAAGACCACATAGGCACTGCCACCCGCCATCTCCTCCGGCGCGTTGGCCACGAATCCGATCCCGAACTGAGGACCGGTCAGCAGGGCCCTCGGAGTGCTCTGGCCCGCAGCCCCGGCGGGAGAGAGGGCCGACGCCACCACACCGAAAACCGCCAGACTCCATCCTCTTCGCAACATCCCTCGTACCAGGGTAGGGGAAACCATTCAGATCCTCATTCTCTCGGGTGATGATTCCATGACGCGCCTGGGAATGGTACGCCTTGAATTTCGTGGCCTTACAGGCCAATGTCCAGTGAGTCGATGCCCTGCCGGCGCCCGGGGGATAGGTTGGCCCCTCGCCGTTGGAAAGAGAAGGATCCGCTCCCATCTGAAGGAACCGATGTCTTCCGGGAGCCGATCCGGTGCACTCCTGTCTCCACCAGAACGAGAGGTATTCCGGATGAAGATGAAGAAGAGAGGGCCGGCGGGATCCCCCCCGGGCAGCTGCGGTAAGCGCCTGTCCACGACGGTCGTCCTTCTCCTCGTCCTGTCCGCGTGTTCCTCGGGCACGGAACCCGTCGCCACCCTCTGGGAAGGGAACCTGATTCCGTCCACCCCGGGAGGACTCACCGGAACCGTGGCCGCCGTCTCGCAGTTCGGCCGGACCCTGGTCTCCATCCAGATCCGGCAGGCCGAAGCCGAAGAAACCTACGGGTGGCGAGTGGAGTCCGGAAGCTGCCAGGACCCGGGGCAGATCCAGGGCGGGGAGGCCCTCTACCCTCCTCTGGCCACCGACCGAGGAGGATCCGCCATCCAGGACACCTCCCTGGCCACTCTTTTCAGGAGCGGATCTTCCTTTGCCGCCACGGTTTTTCGCCAGGGCCAGGGAGGGAGCGAGGAGATCCTGGCCTGTGGAGATCTTCAGGAACAGTGACGGCAGAACCCGGCGTCGGGAGACGGAACTCTTTCGGCCCCTCGCCGGTAGAAAGTAGAGTAACGGCGTCAGCTTTCGCGTGACGTGAATCTGGACGTGAACGGCGCGGCTCGCATTCTACTCCGAGCGCACCTGACGATGGGATCAAGAAGGAGGGCTTCTCATATGGCGTGGATTCGTCTTGTCCTGGCAATGGCCATGGTCAGCCTGGTGGCTCTGGCCTGCTCGAGTCCGACGGCTCCCCGGTACCCCCAGGAAAAGGAGGATGAAGAGAATCCTCCGCCGGGAGAGGAAAAGACCGGCTTCCACCAGGAGATCCCGGCCGGGGTGACCTGGGTGTAAGCACATCTCGCCCTTTTGCGGGCCGGCTCCAGGATTCGATCCCGGGACCGGCGCGGCAGGCGAAGATGGGAGAATTCTCCCATCTTCGTTTTTTTGTGCGCCAGGCATGGCGCCCCAAAAAAGCCGGGGGGAGCGCCGGAGCGCCCCCCCCCGGGTCAAAGTCAGGCGGTCAATCAGGCTCGTGCGTTCACAGGCCTATCCTTCGCCGTTCCATGCGTAGACGCTGGTGGCGGCCCCCATCTCTCCGCCGGGCCCGCCGAAGGTCTGGCAGGGCAGCATCTGAAGAACCTGCGCCTCGGCGCAGGGGATGGGAAGCTGAAGCAGGGTGTCCTTCCAGAGGTCACCCCAGCCGCGCCCGTCGAAATACCACAGGACGCCCAGGGGCCCCTTGGCGACGTTCTCCAACCTCTTCTCCCACTTGAGCATCTCGAAGAGGTCGCCGCAGGAGCCGTCCGGGAGCTTCGGTACACAGCTGGTATTGGTCCCGCCGGCGTCGGTGGCATTCAGCCCCGCCGGCACCCGGGTCTCGTTGACGATGGCCGCGGCTCCGGCCAGATCACCGGTCCGGTAGAGGCCCTCGGCCGTCAGGAGACGCATCTCCTCCATCCGGATCTCGGGCCGATCGAATACCAGGTCGTCCCAGTAGTCCTCGCCCCGGTTGTGCTTGTACCAGGACCAGCGCCACACGCCCCGGTCGGGCCGGGCCCATGTGTAGCCGGTCTCCGTCCCGGGCCGGTTGATGCGGAAGTGCGTACCCGGGCTGGCACGCTGTTCATCGATTGTGCTCCCACGGGGAAAGCGCAGGTCCGGCGTCACGATGAGGACGTCCGTCCCGTCCACCTCGTAGCTCTTCTCGCTCAGGGACTTGGAGTCCCAGAGCTGGAAGTTCTCGGACTGGTCCGCCATGCCGTAGATGAAGTAGGCCAGCTGCGACCAGCCGAAATAGGTAGCGTACCCCAGGACGTCGTTGGACCAGCCGTTGTAGTCATCCATGTTCAGGATGAGGTCGTCGGTGATGCCGGCGTCCACCTCGCTCATGATGGCGTTCCAGTTCAACGCCTGCCGCTCCGCAGGCGTCCGGGCCACGGCCGCCATGTAGCGGGCCTTCAGGGAATGTATCGCCCGAGCGAACTCCGGGCCGGTGAGCTCGGCCCTCATCCATTCGAAGGGAAGGGTCCAGCCGGCCCCGCTGGAAGCGCTGATGGCCTGGTCGAAAAAGCCCATGGCCTGGTCCATGAGCTGGTCATAGGGAAGGGGATCCTGGGGGGCGGTGACGTCGGTGTTCTCGTCCACCACGAAGCCCTCGGAGAAGAGAACGGCGATGGTGGCGTGGGAGATCCCCAGCACGAACTTCCCGAAGGCCGTGGCGGCGCCGATTTCGTTCGCCGTGAGGCCTTCCTGGATGTCCGGATTCTCCAGGGAGCCCAACCCGTCCGCCGCGGCGGCGATGGCCCGGTAGGAGTAGAACCAGGACCGGGTCATGTAGTTGTAGTCACCGTCGGAGATGCTGTTGATGAAGGCGATACGGGGCAGTCGCCCGTATTTCTCCATCCCGGCGTTGGCCCAGGGGGCGTTGTGCTGGAAGGCGGCGTTGCTCAGGGCCATTCCGGCACTGAAATAGGAGTAGTTGCCGTAGAACCAGTTGTTGTACGAGCCGCCGATGAGGGAAAGCACATCCCCCGGCGTGCTGAGGGAACGATCAGCATCCGGATCGTTCTGGTTCACGATGTCCAGGTCGGCGCAGGCCGTTGCTCCGAAGAGCAAGAGCGAGCCGACCATCAGACCTTTGATCATTGTTCTCATTGGATCGGCTCCTTAGAAAATGAACTCGAGTGATGCGGTCCAGGTCCGGAAGTTCGGATAGGTGTACCCGTCCACCCGGGCGATGGCAGCCGAACCCGTGTCTCCGCCGGTCTTGCCGACCTCGGGGTCGAAGCCCCGGTAGTCCGTCCAGGTGAAGAGGTTTCGGCCCACCAGGGTCATGCCGACGCCGCTGAACCGATCCAGGCCGGGCACGCTGCTGACGAAGTCCGAGGGCAGCCTGTAGGTGAGGGAGACTTCACGAAGCTTGGTGAAGGTCCCGTCCTCCACGAACTCGCTGCTGGGGCCCAGGCCCCCGGTTGCGGTATACCAGGCGTCATAATAGCCCAGCGGCTTCTTTTCGCTGGCCGGGGCGTCGGCGTCCTGGTCGTAGTAGCCGGTCATCCTCTTGAAGAATCCCCACTGCAGCGGCTGGTTGTACACGCTGAAGCCGTCGCTGCGACTGAGGAGGGCGTAGAAGGAAAGACCCTTCCAGGCCATGCTGGTGGAGAGGCCGGCGTTATAGTTCGGCAGGGTGTTCCCCACCTCGCAGTAGGTGGTCTCCTCCCCCGTGCTGCGGTCGATGCACACGCCGGCGAAAGGCGTGCCCCACATCACGTTGGAGCCTCCCACCACCGGGCCTTCGGTGCCCCACTGGGGATTGCTGAAGCCGGCGCCGCCGGTCCAGACCAGGAGCCCGTCGTCGTTCGTTTCGAATCCTTCACAGGACATGCCGCCGGGAAGCTGATCGCAGCTGCTGGCCAGGATCCCGCCGTAGAAGGTGCCCACCTTCTCACCCTCACGCGCGTAGAAGACCTCGCCCATCTGCTGCCCGGACACTCCGTATACGAAGGGCGGGACGTTCAGGGAGGTGATCTCGGACCGGGTCCGGTCGTAGAGGAGCTTGGCGCTCCAGGAGAAGTCCGGACGCTCGATGAGGCGGAGGTCCAGCGTGGCCTCCCACGTCTTGCTCTCGATGGTCCCGGCGTTCTGCCACTGGTTCCGGAACCCCGTGTAGGAGGGGAACGGAACCGGAAGGATCTGGTCCTCCGTGGTGGCGTGGGCGTAGGTGAGGGCCAGGATGGCCTTGTAGTTGAACAGCGAAATGTCGGCCCCCACCTCCTGCTCTGTGGAGAACTCGGGCTTCAGGTCCTTGTTGCCCAGGTTCACCGGGGAGATCCGGCCGCCGGACACCGAGTACACCTCGTACTGGGCATCGAACCTGGGCCGGCCGCCGGCGGTGCCGATGGAGTAGCGGAGCTTGAACTCGTCGACGTTGGGAATGTTGAAGAAATCTTCCTGGCTCAACCGCCAGGCGCCGCCCAGGCGGTAGTACCACTGACGGCGCTGATCCTCCCCGAAGAGGGAGCTTCCATCGTTCCGGACCAGGGCGTCCACCACGTACTTGTCGTAGAGGTCCCAGTTCGTGATGAGGAAGTAGCCGTCGGCCCGGACCCTCTGGAGGTAGGAGCCGGAGGAGACGTTGTCCTGGTTGATGTTGGCGAAGGTGGGGACACCGGCCACCGCAAAGCCGTACCCGCTGGTGCTGAACGACTCGAAGTCCTCGTCCTCGTACAGGTAGCGGACCTGGGTGGTGTTCCGGATGTTCTCCGTGGGGTTCCACACCGTGGAGGCCGTGACGCTGGCGTTCAGCGCCTCGTTCCGGCTGGCGTACTGATAGAGCGTACCCTGGGTCCAGGTGGGGCAGGGCTCGTAGCAGCGATACCCCTTTTCCCGGAAGTTCTCGTGCTTGTTGTCGAACCGGTCGAAGCTGAAGTTGGAATCCAGCTTCAGCCACTCGGTGGGGGAGTAGCGGACGTTGGCGCTTCCCAGGAAGCGGGCACGCCACTGCATCTGCTTGTAATGGCTCAACTCGTAGAGCGGATTTTCGCTCTCGGAGTCCGTGGGGTTCATGAGAAGGCGGAGCTCACCGGGCTCGTCGGGATCCTCCGCCAGGAGGTCGATTCCCGCCGGAACCCGGGTCAGATCGAAGAGGGTGTTCCCGGAGGTCTCAGTCGGCCGGCCCTGGGAAGACTTGCTGTAGAACACCGAGGTCTGGACGGTCAGGTTGTCCACCACCGCCTGGTCCACGTTCACCCGGAAGTTGTTCCGCTTGAATCCCGGGGTGAACCGCATGATGCCCTGCTGGTCCATGTGGCTGGCCGAGACGTGGAAATTCGTCCGGCCGGAGCGGCCGTCCGCCGCCAGGTTGGTCTGCAGGAAGTTGGCGTTGGTGAAGAACCTCTCTGCCTGGTCGTAGGTCTGGCCCGGCCACTCCTGGTCGTTGTACGTGGTCCAGGCGGTGGCTCCGGTTTCCTTGGGCTGAGAGCAGTCCAGCCAGTCGCAGAGGGTGCCGTCCTGGTCGACGAACTGCCCGCCGCTGGTCTGGAAGCGGTGCTTCTTGGCCAGGAGGAGGTCCGGAGCGGAGACCAGACCGCTTCCGCCGTACTCGGTGCGGAAAGTGTAGCGCACCTGGTCGTCCGCCATCTGGGCGCCCCGCTTGGTCCGAACCTGGATCACGCCGGAGCCTGCCCGGGAGCCGTAGAGGGAAGCCGCGGCGGCGCCCTTCACGACCTCGATGCTCTCGATGTCCAGGGCGTCGAGGTCCACCATGCCGGAGCCGAGGATGACCCCGTCCACGATGTAGAGGGGCTCCTGGTCACGGCCCGAAGCGTCCAGGCTCTTCACCCCCCGCAGGAGGATGGAGGGAGCGGCTCCGGGACGCCCGCTCCCGGATACGACCGTGGCGCCCGCCACCTTGCCCTGAAGGCTCTGGGCGGCATTCATGCTGGGCACGGGGAGGTCCGCGATCCGGACCTGGGCCACGTCGAAGGGCAGCTTGGTCCGCTGGGTGGCTCCGGCCACACCCGTCACGACGATCTCACTCAGGGAGATGGCCTGGGGCTCCAGGCGCATATCCACCACAGTCGTCTGACCGGCGGTGACATCCACCACCTGGGTCTGGTCGCCGAAGCCCAGGAGCTGGGCCCGGAGGACATACTGTCCCACCGGAACGTTGATGATGAGGAATCTTCCGGTGGCCTGGGTCAGGCCGCCGTACTGGGCCTCGCCCGTACCCACGGCTTCCAGGCTCACCTGAACGGCGTCCAGGGCCTGGCCTGTGGAAGAATCCAGGATGGTGCCCGTGACCGAGCCGGTCTGTGCGGCAGCCGGAGCTGCCGTAAACAGGCCTACGGCCAGGAGGGCAAGAATCGGTACGTACTTACCCCAACGTTTCATAGGGTGCCTCCTGAGGGGTCAACAACTGACATGAAGTGGTCAACTTCACGCCCAAAAAAGAGCTGCAGGCGCCGAATCCGACGCCCACACCTCTACAAATATCCGGGTCCAACGGCGGACCAGGAGTGATTCCGGAGAACATGTTGGGAAGGTCGGACAAAGGTTGGGCTCAAATCGCCATCCCCCTTCGGTTGTCCCGCACCGTGCCCCGATTTGCACCACGGTACTGAAGAAGGTGCCGCAAAACGGAACAGTGAAAAACCCGTTCGAATCTCTTTGAAACGGTGAGGGAGCTTTCTTCTCGTTCTCATGAAATAGGACCACCAATCGGATTTGTCAAGAAATTCTTCCATGGAAACTGAACGATCGTTCGAATATCTCGGCTCTCCTCCGGGTCACACCTGAGTCACACCCGCCTTTCCTGTGGCGTGCGACTCCACACGGTCCCGGGTCTCGGTCTCGCGCGACGAGTGGCGCTGGCGGGGCTGCAGCCGAGCGCTTCCAGCAGCCCACACGGTCCCGCCGGTCCCAGCGGTCCCGGGTCTCGGTCTCGCGCGACGAGTGGCGCTGGCGGGGCTGCAGCCGAGCACTTCCGGCAGCCCACACGGTCCCGATGGCCCCGCGCGACGAAGCGGGGGACCGAATCTCCTTTCGGGGGTCCGAGTTTCGAGGGTCCGAGCCCCCCGCGGGAAGGTCGGCCCCCAGGGCCCGGCGGAAACAGGACCGGGATCGGGGTCCCGGGGTCGGGGTAGGATTCCAGGCACGGGTGTTGCCATCAAGGGTTCCAGATGTGAAGCTGGTTCTTATCGGCCCCGGGGAACCGGGTGGACGCCCCCGATACGGCCGCCTCTCGAAAGAACGCGTCAATGGCAAAGGCATCAACGATCAAATCTGCATTCGAAGGGTGGAAGCTCCCCCACCTTCTGATACTGGCCACGATCCTCCTGGCCTCCGGTGCCCTGGGAGGTTTCCTGGGAGCGTGGCGTAACCTCTGCTTCGACTGCCCTTCCATCGCCCAGATCTCCACCTGGGAGCCCCAGCAGACCTCGAAGCTCCTGAGCCACGACGGCCGACTTATCGCCGAGATCGGCCTCGAGCGCAGGACTCCGGTGGCCATCGAGGCTCTCCCGGCCCACATCCCCCAGGCGTTCATCGCCATCGAGGACAAGCGCTTCTATTCCCACGACGGATTCGACGCCAGAGGGTTCACCCGGGCCGCCTTTCGCGTCCTCCTGAATCGCTCCTTCGCCGGTGGAGGCGGCAGCACCATCACCCAGCAGTTGGCCCGGAACATGTTCTCCCAGAGCATCGGCTTCGAGAAGCGCATCACCCGGAAGCTGAAGGAGCTCCAGGTGGCCATGGCCCTGGAGCGGACCTACTCCAAGGACCAGATCCTGGAAGCTTACATCAACCAGATCAACTTTGATCGCGGCTGGTATGGGATCCAGACAGCCTCGCGGAACTACTTCGGCAGGAGCGCCACGGAGTTGAACGTTGCCGAAGGGGCTCTCCTGGCGGCCATTCCCAACCGCCCCGCCCACTACAACCCCTTCAAGCACCCCGACAACGCCCTTCGGCGCAGGAATCTGGTTCTGGATCTCATGGTTCAGCAGGGCTATCTCTCCGAAGCGGATGGGGAGCAGTGGAAGGAATGGCCCCTGCCCGAAACCCAGGCCGAAGCCCGGGGGGGCGCTGCCCCATATTTCCAGGAGTGGGTGCGGCAGACGCTGGACGACCGCTTCGGCGACCAGCTCTACACCAGCGGGCTCATCATCTACACCACGCTGGACCTGGAGATGCAGGCAGCCGCGCGACTCTCCATGGATGAGGGGTGGACCGAGATCGAGGCCCGACCCGGGTACGAGCACCCCCTCTACGAGGAGTACGCGGACCGGACAGAGTCCTTCGAGAGTTCCGAGACCCCCTATCTCCAGGGCCTCTTCGTCGCCCTGGACCCCGGCACCGGAGCGGTTCGGGCCATGATCGGCGGGAGGGACTTCCGCCACTCCAAGTTCAACCGGGCCACCCAGGCCCGCCGGCAGGCCGGATCCTCCTTCAAGCCCTTTGTCTATACCTCGGCCCTGGCCAGCGGAATTCCCGCTTCCCACGTCCTGGTGGATGCACCCGTGGTGCTTCCCCAGATCAGCGGAGAGGAGTGGAAGCCGGCGAACTTCACCGAGGACTTTCTGGGGCCCGTCACCATCCGGGAAGGGCTCCGGCGATCCATCAACATGATCGCCATCAAGTTGGGATTGGAGGTGGGTCTGGAAACGGTGGCGCAGACCGCCCGGCGCATGGGAATCCGCACGGAGATCGAACGATTTCCGTCCACGGCCATCGGAGCCGCCGAGGTCATTCCCCTCCAGATGGCGGAAGCCTACGCCACATTCGCCTCCCTGGGCACCCGGGTCCGGCCCCAGCCCATCCTCAGGGTTCTGAGCCCTGAAGGACAGGTCCTGTGGGAACCCCGGCCCGAGAAGACACAGGTGCTGGACTCCCTTACGGCCCGGGTCATGGTTTCCATGCTGGAAGACGTGGTCACCCAGGGAACGGCTTACACGGCCGTGCGCATCCGGGGAGACCTGCCCCGGGAGGTTCCGGCGGCGGGAAAGACCGGAACCACCAATGAAGGGACCAACGTCTGGTTCATGGGATTCACGCCGAACCTCATGGCCGGCGTCTGGTTCGGGATGGACCGCCCCGTGAACATATGGAACGGGGCCACCGGCGGGGGGGACGCGGCCCCCGTCTGGGGTCGCTTCATGCGCCGCGTCTACTACTCCGACAGTACCAGGGCTCATGCCGACTCCGTTCTCATGGCCCGGGGATACCTGCCTCCCCCGGCACATGCTGCGGCCCGGGAGGCTTCGGGGGATGGTGCCGATCTTTCGCCGGCGGAAAGAGCCGGGGAACGGGTCAGCATCCGGGGCTACCTCCTCCCCATCCCGGAGCCGTGGCCCATTCCGGAGGGACTCACCACCCGGATGGTGGACTCGAAGACGGGGCTGCTGGCCTCCCGATGGTGCCCTGAAGATCGGGCCTACCTGGAGTTGTACGTCCCCGGGACCGAACC
>CAZSDD010000052.1:0-20344 GCA_964605505.1 uncultured Gemmatimonadaceae bacterium
AAGCGATCCCCAAGGCTTTTCAGGAGGATTCCGAGGGTTTCACCCGGGCGTTCCTCCTCGGCCGCCGCCTCGCAGGCATAGGTCAGGAGAGCGTCTCCGGCCAGAAGTCTGAATGCTGCCGTCCGATTCCGTCCCGGTGCAGCCAGCGCCTCGGCAATGGCTTCGGCTCCGGCTTTCTCCAGGCCCTCGGGACCTGCAGAGGCCCGGGCCTCTCCCTGGAGGAGAAGAGAGAGGAAAGCGGCCGGCACCTCCGGACGTCTGTCCCTCAGCCAGTCCCGAAGATCCTCTTCTCTCTCGACGGAGTCGGTGGGAAGTGCCATGGGCTCAGGATGCTCCGTCCATGAGGTTTCGGAGGATCTCCGGGCTGGCCTTCAAGGCCTCCTCGATCTCTCCTGGATTTCCGACGCCGGCCTGGGCCATGTGGGGACGTCCCCCTCCCTTCCCACCGGCTCTCGAAGCCACTTCTCTCACCAGGGCATCGGCCCGGACTCCTTCCACAATCAGGTCGTCGGATACGAACGTGAAGATGGAGTGCTTGCCGCCGGGCAGTTCGGCAGCCACCACTGCTACCCGCCTGGGGCCCCCTTCCCGATACCCGTCGCCCCAGGATCGGACATCGTCGGGATCCCTGGCCATGAGCCGGATGGCCTTCAGCCGTGCCGGCCCCCTCCCGCCCTCCACCACTTCCTCTGCCACCACCTCCTCTCCGGCGGACCCTCCCTTTCGGAGATCCTTCAGAAGCGCTTCCAGGGACTCCTTCTCCTCCAGCAGCTGCTGAAGACGTCCCCTGAGATTCTCCGGTCGAGCCTTGAGCATGGATGCCAGCTCTTCCAGCAAATGCTCCGAAGCCTGGAAATGCCGGAAGGCCTCCGGACCCGTGACAGCCTCGATTCGCCGAACGCCTGCCGCCACTCCTGTCTCTGAAACGATACGGAAGAGACCGATCTCTCCAGTGTGTCGGCAGTGCGTTCCGCCGCAAAGCTCCAGGCTTACTCCCGGCACTTCCACCACCCTGACCTCTTCTCCGTACTTCTCTCCGAAGAGGGCCATGGCCCCTTGCCGAATGGCCCGGGGATAAGGCATGCGCTGAGTATGCACCGGATGATCGGCCCAGATTTCCCGGTTGACACGGTCTTCCACCTCGGCTCTTTCCTCCGGCGTCATGGGGGAAGTATGGGCGAAGTCGAATCGCAGCCGATCCGGGGCCACAAGGGACCCCCGCTGGACCACGTGCTCACCCAGAACCTCTCTCAGGGCCGCATGGAGAAGGTGGGTAGCGGTGTGGTTCCGCTCCGTGTCATGGCGGGGGTCGTCGGGCACCCGGGCCCGGACCTTCATGGCCTCCGAAGGCTCCAGCGGAACCGTCCCCGCTGTCACGATCCCCTCCACCACCGTTTCTCCCTGCACCGTCCGGACGTCCCGAACCTCCAGGCTCCAACCATCCCCTTCCACCGTGCCCCGATCCGGGACCTGACCCCCGGACTCGGCATAGAACGGATTTTCCCTCAGTAGAAGGGACACCCGGTCCTCGCCCACATTCAGGGCCAGGACCTCCGTCTCCACCTCCACCGCATCGTAACCCACAAACTCCTGGGAGCGGTCGGAGAGACGCTTCCATCCCTCCAGAGTCTCGTCCGCCCCCACGGAGAGATCTGTCTGCGCCCGATCGGCCCGGCTCCGCTCCCGCTGGGCTTCGAGGGCTTCCCGGAAGCCTTCCCGGTCCACCTGATACCCCCTCTCCCGGGCCATGAGCTCCGTCAGATCCAGGGGGAACCCGAAGGTGTCGTAGAGGCGGAAGGTCTCCTCCCCGGAGATGACAGCTCCCTCTCCCGGATCCGACTCCTCCCGATAGGCATCGTCCCCTTCCTCTTTTCCGACGGGCGCCAGCTCCTCGAAGCGGGCCAGCCCTCCTTCGATGGTACCCAGGAACCGTTCCTCCTCGGCCCGGGTCGTCCTCAACAGGTGCTCCCGGCGAGCCTGGAGCTCCGGGAAGGCCGGAGCCATCTCCCGGATCACCACATCCACCACCTCAACCAGGGTGGGCTCCCTGCGACCGAGCATCCACGCGTGTCGAACCGCCCGACGGAGAATCCTCCTCAGGACGTAACCCCTTCCCTCATTGGATGGGAAGACACCATCCGTCAGAAGAAAGGCCACTGCCCGGGCATGATCTGCCAGGACCCGGTAGCTGGTCCCCTCCTTGCTCTCGGACTCGTACGGGCGACCCACCACCTCGCCTACCCGTTCCAGGAGGGGGAGAAACAGGTCCGTGTGATAGTTAGAGGAGACACCCTGAAGGACCGCCGCGATTCGCTCCAATCCGGCGCCGGTATCGATGGAGGGTGCCGGCAGAGGATTCAGATTCCCGTCCTGGTCCCGGTCATATTGCATGAACACCAGGTTCCAGAGCTCCAGGAAGACCCCGGCTTCCCCGAGCTCCTCGAAAGCCTCGGTGCTGAGACTCCCCCCCCGTTTCCCTTCCGGACGCATGTCGTAGTGGAGCTCCGAGCATGGGCCGCAGGGACCGGTATCGGCCATCTGCCAGAAGTTGTCCTTGTCCCCCAGTCGGTAGATGCGATCCGGAGGCAAACCCACCACTTCTTCCCAGAGAGCCGCCGCTTCGTCGTCGGTTAGATGGACCGTGGCGTACATTCGCTCCGGGTCCAGCCCCAACTCATCGACCAGGAATTTCCAGGCGTAATCGATGGCGTCTCGCTTGAAGTAGTCCCCGAAGGAAAAGTTGCCCAGCATCTCGAAAAAGGTGTGATGCCTGGCGGTCCTCCCCACCTCCTCCAGATCGTTGTGTTTTCCTCCGGCACGGACGCACTTCTGAGAGGTCACGGCCCGGTCGTAGCCTCTCTCCTCCAGTCCCAGAAAGACCTTTTTGAACTGGACCATTCCGGCGTTTGTGAAGAGGAGAGTGGGGTCCTCCCGGGGAACCAGGGGAGAGCTGGCCACCACTTCATGTCCACGCTCCCGGAAGAACTCCAGGAACCGGTTTCTGATCTCGCTGGCCTTCATGCCTGAAATGGGATGCTCCAAGGTGAAGATCGGGGCCTTTTTGACAGACTGGAATCCAGCCCTGAGTATAACCGATTTTCCCGGCTGATCTCAACTCGGTGCCTCCCCCCGGGCGGTCTGACCGGGAGACAGAAAACCCGACCGGAAAACAAGAGGGCCCGAATCTCTTCGGACCCCCGTCACGTCCTTCCGTTCCGCCTTCCCCCGGCCTCCGTGCGATCCGGGATTCGTCAGCTTTCCTCTTCCGGCTCCTGGTCGTCACCCTCGTCGTCGAAGCCGGGGATCTGAAGAGAAGCCTTCAGCCGCTCCTCGATCTCCTGGGTCACGTCCGGATTTTCCACCAGAAACTCCTTGGCGTTCTCCTTCCCCTGCCCCATCCGAAGGTCTCCATAGGAGAACCACGAACCGGACTTGGAAACGATTTCATTGTCCACACCCAGATCGATGAGAAGCCCCAGGTGGCTGATCCCCTCGTTGTACATGATGTCGAACTCGGCCTGCTTGAAAGGGGGTGCGCACTTGTTCTTCACCACTTTCACCCGGGTCCGGTTCCCCACCACTTCCTGCCCATCCTTCAGGGCTCCGATTCGCCGGATATCCAGGCGGAGGGAGGCGTAGAACTTAAGAGCCCGGCCACCGGTTGTGGTTTCCGGATTTCCGAACATGACTCCGATCTTCTCCCGGATCTGGTTTGTGAAGACGACGGAGGTGTTGGAACGGCTCACGGCCCCGGTGAGCTTACGCAGGGCCTGACTCATGAGGCGGGCTTGCAGCCCCACGTGGGAGTCGCCCATCTCCCCTTCGATCTCTGCCCTGGGCACCAGAGCCGCCACGGAGTCCACCACAACCACATCCACGGCATTGCTCCGGATGAGGACCTCGGCGATCTCCAGGGCCTGCTCACCAGTGTCAGGCTGAGACACGAGGAGGTTGTCCACATCCACGCCCAGGCGGCGGGCGTACTGGATGTCCAGGGCGTGCTCTGCATCCACGAAGGCGGCGATTCCCCCCGTCTTCTGGGCATTTGCGATGACGTGGAGGCAGAGAGTGGTCTTTCCGCTGGATTCCGGGCCGTACACCTCCGTGATCCGACCCCGGGGAATCCCCCCCACACCGATGGCCCAGTCCAGATTCAGGGCTCCGGTGGAGATCCCATCGATCTTCACCTTTGCTCCATCGATTCCCATGCGCATGATGGCGCCCTTGCCGTAGGACCGCTCAATCTGGCTGATGGCCGTTTCCAGGGCCTTGTCTTTCTGGTCCTTGGTACCCGTGGACATCTCCTGATCTCCTTCGAGTTCACTCATGGGCTTCTGGGGGTGCCATCCCGGGCTGCGGAGCAAGGGTTCATTTTCCCATGACCTGGTCCAAACTACAAGACCCGAAGATAAAGCGAAAGTCCCCCCTGGACCCTGGGAAGATGGAATGGGAGCCGGGGCGGGAACATGACTCCCGGGGACCAATCCGGGAACCCGTGGGAGGGCTCGGGGGTTTGGTGCATCCGGGAGACGGGCGATTCAGGGCCAGGGTCCCGGGAGTCCGGGCCTCCGGAGACCCAGAACAATGGTGATTTTCATGGCTCAGATGAATGGTCGCTGGAAGGGCTTGGCCAGGCTCCTGGCGTTTGCCACCGTCATCCTGGGAGGAGTCCTCCTGGCCCGATTCACCACTCTGGGCGAATTCCTCTCCAGAGAAGGTGTGGTCAGGGCCGTTTCCCTCCTCAGGAGCTCCCCTCTGGCTCCTCTGATCTTCGTTCCCGTCTATGCCGGAGCCGTCGCCCTGGCCGTCCCCGGAACCATCCTGACCCTTGCGGGGGGTGCGGTTTTCGGCCTCTGGTGGGGTACCGCCTTCAATTGGCTGGGCGCCACGATCGGGGCGAATCTGGCCTATCTTCTGGCCCGCTTTCTGGGCCGGGAGGGCATCGTCCAGCTCCTGGGAGACAAAGCGGAAAGATGGCCCGCTATGGAACGTCTGCACCAGGCTGTTCAACGCCATGGCTTCCGGGGAATGCTCACCCTCCGGCTGATTCCCGTCGTGCCCTTCAATGCCCTGAACTTCGGCGGAGGGCTGGTTGGAATGGGGTGGCCCGCCTTCGCCCTGGCCACCGGAATCGGAATTCTACCCGGGACCTTCATCTACACCATGCTCGCCGACGCTCTCCTGGAGGGTTCCACCCGGGCTTCCAGAGAAGCGTTCATCCGGATGGCGGTGGCCGGCACTCTCCTGGTCTTCCTGAGCTTTCTTCCGGTGATTCTCCGGAAGCTCAAGGTCAGGGTACCGGCCCTGGCCGCCCAGGGAGATCCTGAAGGCAATGCTCCCCCCCAGCTTCCTCTGGAATAAACTCTGGAATCACGTCCGGGCCCGCGGCAGCCGGACCTCTCTCCGCTCCGTCGCCCACCCCGTCATCCCCCCGCGGAGATCACGATTCCTTCCAGGCCCAGGCGGGTGACTTCCCGGTTGAAGGCCCCGACCCCCGCCTCCAGGGCCTGCTCCAGGGATGACCTGACCTCCCTCCAGACGGCATCCAGATCCGCCTTCCGCTCCAGCCCCCCGGCGGTGGGCCGGCCCTCGGCCCCACCGGCTCCATAACCTCCCCCGCTGTTCAGATAGTAGAGAAGGGTCCCGTACTCCGAGTCCAACCCCGCCCCCTCCGGGCGCTTCTGGCCAGTGGGAATCGTGGGATCATCCGGGGAGGTGAGGCGGGCTTCCAGGGGAGCCAGTTCTTCCTCCATCTCCTCCAGAAGCTCCGGAAGCCGGCCCACCTTCCGCTCCGCCTCCCGAGCCCTGGCAAGAATCTCCCGCGCCTGCTCTCTCACCCTCTCCACTCGCCTCACGGCTTCCCGCACCTCTCGGGACGTTTCGTAGACCTCCATGGTCACCCTGAACTGCACCTCGTAGTCCGCCTGGGTCACCTCGGGATTCTGCGGGTCCGCAAGCACCCTGAAGGGCCTCTCCTGACTCCCGCCGTCCCAGGAGAGTCGGGCCGTATACACTCCGGGAGGCGCCTTTACGCCACCGTGCTCCGTGTATCTCAGGGGCCAGGCCTCCCGGTGGATTCCGGCCCCGGTTGAAAGCCCGGGACCCCGGCGGCTCGCCCCCTCTTCCCCACCCGGGGATCGCCGGCGGGTCACCACCTCTCCTTCGGCGTTCAGCACCTCCAGGGTAAGACCTTCAACCTCCCCCCGGACCGCGTAGCTCAGAAGAGCCCCCTCGGGAAGGGGATCCGGAAGGTTCAGATCCATCTCCGACATGGGCGGGGAAGCCCGACCCCGGGCCACGTTCCTGGGGGTGAAGAGGACCACGGGATCGTCCCCCCACCCGTGGCCTCCTTCCGCCGCCCCACTCCCAACCTTCGCCGCCAGCTCCCGGAGGGGGGTCAGGTCGTCCAGGACCCAGAAGGACCGGCCCTGGGTGGCCACGGCCAGGTCCCCCCGGTGAACCTTCAGATCCATGACGGGGGTCGCCGGCAGATTCAACTGGAGGTCCTGCCAGTGCCTTCCGTCATCGAAGGAGACGAAAAGGCCGAACTCGGTCCCGGCATAGAGAAGGCCCTCCCGGACGTCGTCCTCCCTGACCACCCTCACCCAATGATCCGCCGGAATCCCGTTCTGCCCGTCGGTCAGGAGGTCCCAGCTCCCCCCGAAGTCATCCGTCCGGAAGACGTAGGGCCTCCAGTCGTCCTCCCTGTAGCGGTGCACCGCCAGGAAGGCCCGGCCCGGCCTGTGGGGGGAAATCTCGATGCGGTTCACCGTGCCGTAGCGGGGCATCCCCGGAGGCGTGATGTTCGTCCAGGTGTCTCCGTCGTCCCGGGTGATGTGGACCAGGCCATCGTCGGATCCGACCCAGATCGTTCCCGCCTCATGGGGGGAGGGCGCCAGGGAGAATATGGTATTGAACACTTCCACACCGGTGTGATCCGCATGAATGGGCCCCCCGGGATATTCCTGGTGCTCCGGGGTGTCCGTAGTGAGATCCGGTGAGATGGCTTCCCAGGTCATACCGCCGTCCGTGGTCCGGTGAACATGCTGGGAGGCGTGGTAGACGGTGGAGGGATCCAGGGGATCCATGACGATGGGGGCCACCCACTGGAAACGGTTCCGGAGGTCCTTCGGGGCCCGGTTTTGATTCTCCGGGTAGACATTCACATTCCGGCGAACGTCGGTGGTTCGGTCCCACCGATTGACGAGGCCGCCGTAGCAGCCGGACCAGATGACGTCGGGGTTGTCCGGGTCGAAGGCGATGGGTCCGACCTCACACCCGCCGGCGTATTCCCAGGCCTCCTGTGGCCGGAGGTTGTTGTTGCTCCGGAAGGCGGGAACGCTGATGGTGGTGTTGTCCTGCTGGGAGCCATAGAGGCGGTAAGGGTGGCCGTTGTCCACCATCACGTCGTAGAACTCGGCGGTGGGCTGGTTGTAGACCCCCGAAAGGGTCTGGCCACCGTTCAGGGACACCTCGGCGCCCCCGTCGTCTCCCACCACGAAGATCTCCGGTTCCAGGGGGTTGATCCAGAGGTCGTGGACGTCCCCGTGGTGGACGGGAATCCTCTCGAAGGTTCGTCCCCCGTCCACAGACCGGTAGAAGCCCACGTTCAGGACATAAACGGTGTTTTCGTCAGCCGGGTCCGCCACCACATGGTGATAGTAGAAGGCTCGGCCCGTGAGGTGGGACTCGCCGGTGAGAAACGTCCAGCTCTCCCCGGCGTCGTCGGAACGGTACAGACCGTTTCCCGGCTCTGCCTCCACCATGGCCCAGACCCGGTCCGGATTGGCCCCGGAAACACTCACGGTCACCTTCCCCACGATGCCTTCCGGCAGCCCGCCCCCGAGTTTGGTCCAGGTATCCCCGCCATCCGTGGTCTTGTAGAGACCCCCCTCCGGACCTCCGGAGATCAGAGTCCAGGGCTTTCGCTCCGCCCGCCACATTCCGGCGTAGATGACTCTGGGATTCTCCGGATCCATTGCCAGGGAAACGGCCCCGGTGGAGTCGTTCAGGAAGAGGACGTTCTCCCAGCTTTCTCCACCGTCCCCGGAGCGATATACCCCCCGCTCCGGGTTCTTTCCGAAGGGATGCCCCAGGGCCGCAACATAGACCAGATCCGGATTTCGGGGATGAATCACCAGGGACCCCACGGCCCCGGACTCCGGCAGGCCGACGAAGCTCCATGTATCTCCACCGTCGGAGGTCTTCCAGACCCCTCGCCCCACCGAGACATTCCCCCGTATGCAGGCGGATCCCGTACCGACATAGATGACGTTGGGATCTGAGTCCGCCACGTCCATGGCGCCCACGGCCCCGGCCGTCAGGTAATCGTCTGCGATGGGCTCCCAATGGTGTCCGGCGTCCTCGGTCTTCCAGACGCCACCGCCGGTTCCCCCGAAGAAAAACGTGTGGGGCTCATGGGCGATGCCCGTCACCGCTGTGACCCGTCCTCCCCGAAAGGGGCCCACCATCCGGTACTCCATTCCTGCCAGGAGGGCAGGATCCACCACCGGTGGAACCTCCTGCGCCCGGGCAGACGGCGGGAGGGCGAGAGAGAGTCCGAAAAAGGGGAGACACAGCCGCAGAGCCGCGCGGCAATGAGGAAGGCAGTAGCCAGCGGACATGGAAGAACGCCTCCTGCAGGGGTCCGGGTGCCTGGAGTGTGGGCCAGGAGAGAACCGAAGTTCCCCCGGGGTTTTTCGCAAGGCGACCCCGGAGAGAGCCCCGTTCCCCCCGGACGATCGAACCGGGCCAGGAATCCATCCGGGAGCCGCCCGACCGTTCGCCCACCATTCGCCGGCCTCACCCGTCCGGATCCGCGATCTCGGAGCTCAGGGTGACCGTCACCACCCTGGGGCTTATCTTCTTCCAGGAAGCACTTGATTTCAGAGAAGTGCTCACAAGGATGGCGCGGCTCCTCTGGAAGGACACCCGATATGGATATCAGGCTTTTCCCCGGTTCGGTTTTTCGAGTCCCCTCGGTCCGTACCCTCTCCCGAGGGGGGTCGGGCAGGGAGCTCATGCGGAATCTGGTCTTTCTCTTTCTGTTTTTCTTCCTGTTGGCCTGCAGCTCCAAGGGAATCGAACAGAGCGAACCTCCCTCCCGTGTTCCGGGAGGCCCCCGCGTCGTGGCCGTGGGGGATCTGCACGGGGATCTGGGAGCGGCCCGGGCCGCTCTCCAGCTGGCAGGAGCCATGGACCAGGAGGATCACTGGATCGGGGGTGACCTGATCCTGGTTCAGACCGGAGACATCCTGGATCGGGGAGATGACGAGCTGGAAATCTGGGAGCTCTTCGACAGGCTGGCCGAGGAAGCTCGTGCGTCAGGTGGAGCCATCTACCTGTTGAACGGAAATCATGAGCTCATGAATGCCTATCAGGATTTCAGGTACGTCACCGAGGGGGGCTTCCTCGACTTCCGGGACACTCCCCTTCCCTCCTCCCCGGACTCGGCCCTTCTCGCCTTGAGCCCCGACAGACAGGGCAGAGCGGCCGCCTTTCTACCTGGCGGTTCTGCGGCACTTCGAATGGCCGGACAGAATATCGCCCTGGTGGTGGGAGAGACCCTTTTCGTCCACGGGGGCATCCTTCCGTCCAACCTGACCCTGGGCCTGGACAGCCTGAACGCCCAGGCCAGAGAATGGCTCCGAGGAGAGAGGCCCGAGCCTGAGTGGGTCCGGGGAGAGGAAAGCCCTGTCTGGGCCCGACTCTACTCCCGGCAACCGGACCCTGCGGCCTGCGACACCCTTTGCTGGACCCTGGAAGAGCTGGAGCTGGAGCGCATGGTGGTGGGCCACACTGTTCAGGAGTCCGGAATCACCGGATTCTGCGGGGGGCGGGTCTGGGCCATCGACGTGGGGATGGCCGACGCCTACGGCGGCCGGCCGGAGGTGCTGGAGATCCGGGAAGGGCGGGTGCAAAGCCTCCGTAAGTAGCCCGAGACACGGCAAACACGGAAACAAATGTCTTGCCCCCCTCAGCCGGGGCAGTTCATCTTTCTTGGGAGTGGGACGTTCTCTCCCACCCAGCCACCTCCAGTGGTCAGCGCCTGGGAGCCTGTTCGACAGGCTCATGGATCACCCCCGAGTCAGGAGGCCAAGTGTCCCCCGAGGACCGGCGGACCCGACTTCGTTTTGACGATTTCAGTTTGGAGCGATTCCCGGATGGCCGATGCACCGTCCAGGTGGGCCTCGATTGGACCCGGGGGCGCAGCTACCTGGGGGAGGCTCAGGGAACCCAGACCCTGGAGGGAGAGCTCAGGGCCGCCGCCGGAGCGGCCCTGGAGGGAATCCAGCGAGCCGCTGATGGACGCGTGACCCTGGAGCTGCGGGGAGCCAAGGCCGTCCGGGCTTTCGATGCCTGGATCGTGGTGGTCTCGGTGAAGGGCCAGGCTGACGCGGAGACCTATCGCCTCATGGGAGCGTATCCCTGTTCCGACGAGGACACCCCCCGGGGCGCCGTCATGGCCGTCCTGGTTGCCACAAACCGGATCATGGAGCGGTTTCTCGAGCCGTAGCTTCCACCCCTCGGCCACCCCTCGGCCAACACGGCCCGGGGAGCGGTTCACATCCATCCCGCAGAACCCGCATCCCGCAAAACCCGTCTGTGGAATATTCTCTTCAGGCCGACATTGTCTCCAGGGCCCGGCCCAGGGCTTCCAGGGCCCGGCGGATCCCTTCATCGTCCACTTCCATGTGGGTGACCGCCCGGATTCTGGTGGGGCCGAAGGGAACCATGAGAACCCCCTCCTCCGCCATGTGGCTCAGGAGGCCGCGAGGAGTTACCCCGGACAACCGGATGTCCAGCATCACGATATTCGTGTCCGGCTCCTCCACTGAAAGGCCCTCCATCCCCCGGGCTCCTTTCGCCAACGCGCGAGCCCGCCGGTGGTCCTGGGCCAAACGTTCCAGGTTGTGGTCCAGGGCGTAGATTCCCGCTGCCGCCAGGATCCCGGACTGCCGCATCCCCCCGCCCAGGCGCCGCCGGACCCGCCAGGCTTTTTCCATGAGGGCCTCCGGGCCGGCCAGAAGGGATCCCACGGGGGCTCCCAATCCCTTGGACATGCAGACCATCACCGTGTCGGCCACCGAGGCCAGCTCCCGGGGGGACATTCCCGTGGCCACAGAGGCATGCCAGAGGCGAGCGCCATCCAGGTGAACCGGGAGTCCGGCCTCCCTGGCCACCTCCGAGATGGCCTCCGCGTCGGATTGCGGGAGTATCTTGCCGCCGGCGCTGTTGTGGGTGTTCTCCAACTCCACCAGCGCCGTGACAGGGGCATAGGGGGAAGGGGGACGAATGGCTCCCCGCACCAGTTCAGGCGTCAGGAGGCCGTCGGCTGTGGAGACCGGCACCAGCTGCAGGCCGGAGAGGGCAGCCCCGGCCGCCTCTTCATAGTTGAAGATGTGGGCACCCGCCTCGCAGATGACCTCCGTGCCGGGCCGGCCATGAACTGCCAACGCGGTCTGGTTGGCCTGGATGCCTGAAGGAAAGAAGAGCGCCCGTTCCTTGCCCAGAAGCCCTGCCACCTTCTCCTCCAGGGCCAGGGTGGTGGGGTCGTGGTCGAGCACGTCGTCCCCGACCTCCGCTCCCGCCATGGCCTCTCTCATGGCCGGAGTCGGCCGGGTCACCGTATCGCTTCTGAGATCCACCAGCGGAGCTTCCATTCATCCCTCCCGGGACCAGGGGGCTTCCTACCTCTTCAGCTCCCGCTCCACCCGACCCAACCGCCGGGCGATGGAGATGGCCCAGCCCGCTACCAGGATCCATGCGATGGCATAGGCAATGAACAGGTGCGTATACCCCCTCAGATTCTGGCCTGCCGTGGCATCGGCCATGCTCTGGGCCCAGGAAACCTGGGGAAGCACCAGAAGGATGAGAGCCGCGGTTGCGATGAGGGTCAGAGAGTTTCTCATGGTGCTGCTCCTTCCGGTTGAGGGGCTGCTTCCGATGCCATCCTCTGGTGATCCGAGGCCCGGGCCATTCGCTCGAGACCGTATCGGAAGAGGAAGAAGGAAAAGAAGATGAGCGTCGTGGCTCCCAATCCCACGAAGAGGGTGGCCAGCATGTCCGGATGGAGGCTCGGACCCTCGGGCTTCATGACCACCGGGGCCGGGTGCAGGGAACGAAACCACTGAACACTCAGGTGGATGAGAGGAATATCAAGAGCTCCCACGATTCCCACCACCGCGGCGAATCGTTTTCCCTTCTCGGGGTTCTCCGTGGACGCCCGGACCAGGAAGTACCCCAGATAGATGAAGAAGAGAAGGAGGGTCAACGTCAGGCGAGGCTCCCAGGTCCACCACGTACCCCAGGCCACACGGCCCCAGAGGGGGCCGGTGAGGAGAACGATGGCCGTGTAGAGCATCCCCCCCTCCGCCGCGGCCACGGCCGCCATATCCAGGCGCTCGTCCTTCAACCAGAGATAGATGGCGCTGCAGACGGCAACGATCCCGAAGGCCATGAAGGCGACCCATGCCGCCGGCACGTGGATGTAGAAGATTCGCTGCACCACACCCATGGTCCGTTCCGTCGGCACCCAGAAGAAGACCATCCAGTGCAGAACGAGGGTCAGGGCGACGCCCAGGATTCCCAGGACCGCCCCCGTCCACCTGATTTTTGAGCTCATTACTCCTCCACGACAAACCGAAAGAGTCCCGCCCCGGCGAAGAGGGCCACGGCCGCGAATGCACCCAGCATCCGGATATTCCCGTCCACCTCCGATGCCGGCAGCCCGGCGAAAAGGCTGCTGGTGGCCGTCACCCCGTATATGATGAGGGGAATCAGGAGGGGAAAGACCAGGATGGGAAGCAAGGTGTCCCCCATGGTGGTCCCGGCAGAGATGGCGCTGAACAGGGTCCCGATGGCCACGAATCCCAGGATTCCCAGGAGGACTACCCCTGAAAGGGCCAGGGGGTGCCCCCCGAAATTCAGACCGAAAAAGAGGGCGAAAATCCCGAAGACCAGGATCGTTACCACCGTGAGAATGATGAAGTTGGCCAGGACCTTGGCCAGGTAGATGGCGTCCCTGGGAATCGGACTCAGGAGGATTCCCTGGAAAGCCCCCTCTTCCTCCTCCAGGGAAAAAGTTCTTCCCAGGCCGAGCATTCCCCCGAAGACGATGGTCATCCAGATGAGCCCTGCGGCAATGGCCTGAGGCTCCACCACCGTGGGGTCGATGGCGTAGTTGAAGAGAATCCCCACCAGAACGGTAAAACCTCCCATTGCGGCAACGCGCTCCCGGGTCCGTAGCTCCACCACCACATCCTTCCAGACGATGGCCCCCATCTGCCTGATGTACTCCATCAGACCCCGGCCTCCACCCGTTCCCGGTAGAAGTGCTCGAAGCTCCCGGAGTCCACCGTGGCACGGTCATCCAGAAAGACGAACCGGCCTCTGACCTGGATGGCCACCCGGTCCGCCAACTCCAGCCCCTGGGAGATGTTGTGGGTCACCAGGATGACGGTCCGGTGGCCATCCTTCAGGGAAGCCAGAACTCCCCGGAGAACCGATGCGGCATGGGCATCCAATCCCGTATAAGGCTCGTCCAGAAGGACGAACTCGGGGTCGTGGAGGAGGGTCCGGGCCAGAGCCAGCCGCTGTCGCATGCCCCGGGAAAGGGTTCTGGCCAGGCTCTTTGCCCGAGCCTGCAGCCCCACCTGCTCCAGCCGCTCCGGCACCCGGACGGCAAGGTCATCGAGGCCGAACAGCCTTCCGAAGAACTGGAGGTTTTCCTCCAGTGTAAGATGACCGTAAAGGAAGGACTGGTGGGACAGCACCCCGATCCTGCGATGCCACTCCGGATCCCCGGTCTTCAACCGTTTTCCCCGCAGGTAGACATCTCCCTCCGAAGGTCGGAGCCCCCCCGAAAGGACCCGGAGGAGGGTGGTCTTCCCTGCTCCGTTTGGCCCGAAGACCGTCATGAGCTGACCGGCATCCAGAGAGAATCCGATGCCGTTCACCGCACGGAGAGGCCCGAATTCCCGGACCAGGCCGGCGGCTCGGAGCACCGGGGGGCTGCCCGAGGAGGAATCCGCCTCCGGGCTCGGTGATGAGGACTTCCTGAGAGAAGATTCCACGATGTTCCGGGACCCGGGTTACCCCTGACCGGAGGGCTGCGGGACCTGGAGAGGCGTCCCGCATTCACTGCAGAATCGGCTATCCTTCGGATTGGGAGTACCGCATTCCTGGCAGAGAATGCCGCTTCGAAGACGGGCCCGGACCTGAGCGATCTCCTCCTCGACGTCCGTGCTCCCGAGGGAATACGCCGGGGGGCCGCCCTCACCCTCCGCCTCCTCCTCCCGAATGGCCGACAGGGCCTCGGCGGAAATCTCCTTTCGGAGCTTCTGGTAGTCCTCCTCTCCCAGCTTTCCCATGGCGAATTCGTACTCTGCATCACGGAGCTGGAGGAGGGACACCCGCTTCTTGAACTGGGCCTCGGAGGGCTCGTCCCCGCTGCTCCAGAGAGATGCCTCCTTCCCCTTGATGATGGGCTCCAGGATCAGGAACACGGAGATCCCCACCATGATGAGGGCTCCGGCTATGAGCATCAATCGCCTCCTGCAACAGCGGGTTGTAGGGCTTCTGATCGGGTCCGACGCCGGACCTCGGCCGTTGGCCAGAGGGCGATGAGAGAACCGATGGTGATGATGACGCCTCCGTACCAGATCCAACCCACCAGGGGGTTCACCATGACCTGGACCACGATGCGCTGGGCCTCGGGATTGTTCCCCACCATGCCCTCGAAATCCTCCACATCCGCCAGGATGACATAGAGATCCTCGACAGGGGTGGACCGGATTCCCACCTCGGTGACCATCTGCCGGTTTATTCTATAGAACCGACGCTCCGTGGTCATGGCCCCCACCCGGTCTCCGTCCTTGTCCACGGACAGGAGAGCCACCCATCGATCGAAGTTCTCCTCCACAGAAGAAGAGATCCCTTCATAGGTCAGGGTGTAGGTGTGGCCGAAGGGAGACGCAAGGCTGACCGTTTCACCGGGATTGATGGCCTTCCTGACCTCCACCTCGAAGGCCCGGCCGGCGAAAGCCGTGAAGATGAGGACGGTTCCCACATGAACGATATAGCCACCCCAGCGGCGACGGTTCCGGCCGATCAGGTGGACAACGGCGGGCCCGATTCCTTCCCCTTCGATGCGGGCCCTGGCCCGGGTCCCCTTCCAGAACTCGGTGGCCACCACCGTCAGAACGAAGGCGCTGAGCCCGAAGGTGGCCAGGGCGTAGCCGTTACGGACCCCGAGTACAAGGAAGATTCCCACCACCACCAGCCCCGACACGACGGGGACGGCGAAATTCCGCTTGAGGTTCCGTCGTGTGGCCCGGCGCCAGGCGATGACGGGGCCGATTCCCGTGAGGGCCAGGAGGACGAGACCAATAGGGATATTGACCTTGTTGAAGAATGGAGGTCCCACGGCCACCGGCTGGCCGGTGAAGGCCTCGCTCACCAGGGGGAAGATCGTTCCCCAGAGAATCGCGAAGGCCGCACCCAGGAGGATCAGATTGTTGAAGAGGAACGCCGCCTCCCGGGAAAGAAAGGACTCGATCTGGTTCTCGGACCTGAGCCCCGGCATTCTGTATAGGATCAGAACCACCGAAGCGATGAAGATACTCCCCATGAACGCCAGGAAGACGAAGGCGATGCTGGTGTTCTGGGCAAAGCTGTGGACCGACTCGATGAGCCCCGACCGGGTGAGGAAAGTCGCGAAAATCGTGAGGAGGAAGGTCAGGAGCACCAGGCTCATGTTCCAGACCTTCAGCATCCCCCGGTTCTCCTGGATCATGATGGAGTGGAGGAATGCCGTTGCCGTAAGCCAGGGCAGAAGGGATGCGTTCTCCACGGGATCCCAGAACCAGTACCCCCCCCATCCCAGCTCCTCATAGGCCCACCTCATCCCGAAGATGATCCCGTTGGTCAGGAAGAACCAGGAGACCAGCGTCCAGCGGCGGCTCAGGACGATCCACCGGGAATCGGTGCGACCGATGAGGAGAGCCGCCATCCCGAAGGCAAAGGGGATCGAGAAGGCGGTGAAGCCCAGGTACAGAACCGGTGGATGGATCGTCATCCAGTAGTTCTGGAGCTGGGGATTCAGCCCGGCGCCATCGGCGGGAGTGAAGCCCAACGGCTCGAAGGGATTCACCTTGGCGAAGAGGAGAACCACCAGGAAGAAGCCCAGAATCCCCTGGAGAATTCCCACCACATAGGGCATGAACTCCCGGTTCCGGTTCCGATTCTGGAACACGGTGATGGCGGAGAAGAAGGCCAGAAGCACGGCCCAGAAAACCAGGGATCCCCGCTGCCCGGCCCAGAGGCCCGACAGCTTGAAGAAGGTGTCCAGGTCACGGTTGGAGTAATTTGCGACGTAAAAGTACTGGAACTGATCGGTCAGGAAGGCGTTGGTGATGGCCAGGGAAGCCACGACCAGAAGGCCGAAAACCAGATAGACGCTTCGCTCCGCGGAGAGGACCAGGTCGCCCCGCTGCTGTTTTCCCCCTACAAAGCCCATGACCATCCCCCAGAAAGAGATGGGCATGGCGATCCATAGGGCGAATTCGCCCAGGGGGGTCACTCAGCGATCCCCTTTGCCGGGAGGTCTTCCGGATGGCCGTCCTGGAGGTCCTCCGGAGTTGCCTCGTAGCGGCTTCCGCATTTCGTCAGAAGGGTCTTCGCCAGAAAAACCCCATCCTGGCCGAACCGCCCCTCCAGGACGACTTCGATTTCGTCGTTGAAGGTGTCCGGAAGAACGTTCTCATATCGGACGGGGAAGGAAACCTCCGGATTCTCGATGTCGTGTACCTGGAAGAGGTGGACGATCTCACCGTCACCTTGACGGTACGTTCCGGGGACGACTTTGCCACTCACCTTCACACCGACAGACCGAAAAGACGGATCCTCGTCCACCTTCGCCATGAGCTCGGTGGGCGTAAGGTAGTAGACCATCGTATCCGAGATGCCGGTCCAGACCAGATAGGTCACAACCAGAGCAACACCCACCAACCCCACGAAGAACCGACCGTTTTTCATGCCTTAACCCTCTCTGGAAGATCAACTCCGCCCGGGACCCGGTCAGATGGGACAATCTAACCCAGCCGAATCGCACCCTCAATCCATCCTGTCCGCGTCTCTGATTCGTCCACCCTGAAAACCCCCTGAAAGCTCCAGGTTCCATCCAATCCAGAATTTCGAGAAGCACAGGGTGTTTCAGCCTGGAGTCAGGGGCCTATTCCTCCTCGCGGGAGGTCGCCGATCTCCCCTGACGTCGCAGTTCTGCTTGTTGCAAAGCCCATGCCGCAGCCTCCTCCCACCGTTCCGCCCGGGGAAGAGGGAGTTCTACCGGAGGTTCGCCCAGAAGCACGACAGGGTGTCCCATCTTCCGGGCCAGAGCGATTTCCGACAGAGTCCCCCAGCTGCCGCCGATGGCCACCACCGCCTCTCCGGCCCGGACCACCAGGGCGTTCCGGGACTCCCCCATGGCCGTGGCAAGTGGAATGGTGAGCCAGGGGTTCGCCTCCTGGGTATTCCGGCCCGGGAGCACCCCGATGCTGATTCCACCTGCCTGGCTGCATCCCCGGGAGGCCGCCTCCATGACGCCTCCCAGGCCTCCGGTGATGACGATGGCCCCGAGCTCCGCCAGGCGCCTTCCCACAGCCTCTGCCAGTCTGCATTCCTCCGGCGAAGCCTCCCCCGCCCCGATGACCGATATGCGAAGGGGCACGGCAACGCTCTTGGCCCCGGGGGAGCCTGCACCCGAATCCCGTTCTTTCATGGTTCCTCTTCCCATTTCGACCAGGCTCTGGCTGCGGCAACCGCTCTCTTCCATCCACCCAGAAGCTCGTTTCGTCCCTTCTGATCCAGGGAAGGGGTGAAGATATCGGATTCCCCGAGGGCCCCGAGAAACTCATCTCCAGTTTTCCAGACGCCAACCGCCAATCCCGCCAGGCCCGCCGCACCCAGAGCCGTGGTCTCCACCATGCCGGGTCGCCGGACCGGCACCCCGAGGATGTCGGCCTGAAAGGCCATGAGCCAATCGTTCATGGCGGCGCCGCCATCCACCCTGAGCTCCCGGGCTCGAATCCCCGAATCGGCTTCCATGGCTTTCAGGACTTCCTCCGTGGCGTAGGCCATGGCTTCCAGAGCGGATCTGGCCAGGTGGGCCCGGGAACTACCCCGGGTCAGCCCCACCAGGGTTCCCCGGGCTTCCGGGTCCCAGTGAGGGGCGCCGAGGCCCACGAAGGCCGGGACGAAGTAGACCCCTTCGTTTCCCTCCAGGCTCCGAGCCATGGCCTCTGAATCGCCGGCGGAACCCAGGATGCCCAACCCATCCCTGAGCCATTGAAGGGCCGCTCCGGCGATGAAGACAGAGCCCTCCAGTGCGTAGGCCGGCCCGCCGCCCTCGTCACAGGCCATGGTCGTAAGGAGGCCGGCGGAGGAGGGCACGGGAGCGTTCCCGGTGTGCAGGAGGAGAAAGGAACCGGTGCCATAGGTATTCTTGGCCAATCCCGGACTCCAGCAGCCCTGGCCGAATAGGGCGGACTGCTGGTCTCCGGCCATTCCCGCCACAGGAAGCTCCACGCCCAGGGTCTCTCCCAGGGTCGTCCCGAGGATTCCGGAGGACGGCCGGACTTCCGGAAGGATGGACGCCGGAACCTCGAGGAGGGAAAGAAGCTCCGGATCCCAGGCCCGATCCTCCAGGTTGAAGAGAAGCGTCCGAGAGGCGTTGGTGTAATCCGTGGCGTGAACGAGCCCCCCGGTAAGGCGAGTCAGGAGCCAGCTGTCCACGGTACCCATGGCCAGTTCCCCCCTCTCGGCCCTCTGTCTCAGCTCCGGGCGGCTCCGAAAAAGCCAGGTGAGCTTGGTGCCTGAAAAATAGGGGTCCAGGAGCAGGCCGGACCGGGCTCGGAGCTCCTCCTCCTTGCCCGTGGCCCTGAGCTCACCGCAGATCTCCGCGGTCCTGCGGTCCTGCCAGACGATGGCAGGATGCACGGGATCCAGCGTCTCGCGGTCCCAGAGCACCACGGTCTCCCTCTGATTGGTGATCCCCAGGCCCAGGACATCTGCACCGGACCCTGCCTGGCGAAGGGCTTCCCGGGAGAGCCGACGGGTGACGGACCAGATCTCCAGGGCATCGTGCTCCACCCACCCGGGCCTGGGAAAGTGCTGGGTGAATTCGGAGTACGCCTGTGCCAGGATCCGCCCATCCCGGGCCACCACCATGGCGGTGGTGCCGGTGGTGCCCTGGTCGATGGCCAGAATGGCCGGAGCGCCCTTCATGGCGCCTCCGTGGTGGAAACGTGGATCAACCGGCCGAAATCATAGTGGAGCCCCCCGGCCGTGAGAAGCTCGAGAAGGAGAGGAACAGGGAGCCCCACCACAGTGTGGTAGTCTCCGCTGATGGCTTCCACCAGGGCGCTGCCCATCCCCTGGATGCCATAGGCCCCGGCCTTGTCCATGGGCTCTCCGGTCTCCACGTACCGTCTGGCGTCCCCCTCCTGGAAGGAGCGAAAGGTGACGTCCGTGGACAGGACCCCGTCCCGGACCCGGCCGTCGGGAAAGGCCAGGGCCAGACCGCTGACCACCGTATGGGTCCGGCCCGACAGGCTCATGAGCATCGAAACGGCGTCCCCCTCATCCCGGGGCTTTCCCAGGATCCGGTCACCCAGGACCACCACCGTGTCTCCGGCCAGCACCAGGGTCTTCCGGCGAAACCTCTGGACCTCCCGGGCCTTCTCCCTGGAAAGCCGCCGCACATGGGCCTCCGGTGTCTCCCCGGGCAGGACATCCTCAGGGACCGCCGAGGGCACCACCTGGAAGGAAAGGCCCAACTGGGTCAGGAGATCCGCCCGCCGGGGAGAGGCGGAGGCCAGAATCAGCTCGGGGTCCTCCATCAACGTTCCAGAACCAGGGTAACAGGCCCGGCGTTCACCAGGGCCACGTCCATCATGGCCCCGAACTCCCCACTCTCCACCGCGGCTGGAGCCCGGTCCTTCAACAGAGAAAGGAACTCTTCATACAGGGGAATGGCCAGGGATGGCTGGGCCGCCTTAACGAAGCTGGGGCGCCGGCCCTTTCGGGTGTCCCCGTAGAGGGTGAACTGACTGACCACCAGAAGGTCCCCCCGGATGTCCTCCAGGGAGAGATTCATCTTTCCCTCGTCATCGGAGAATACCCGGAGGCCCACCAGCTTTTCGGCCATCCAGCGAAGGGTCTCCCCATCGTCCCCGTCGGTGAATCCCACCAGAAGGACCAACCCCGCCCCGATCTCCCCGACCACCTCTCCGTCGATGGTGACGCTTCCGGCGGATACCCGCTGCAAAACCACCCTCATACCACC